>CAYOUE010000006.1:0-41304 GCA_964407075.1 uncultured Hyphomicrobiaceae bacterium | reverse complement strand
GCAGTTCGGCGACTTCGCCAACGGCGCGCAGGTCGTGATCGACCAGTTCCTCGCCGCGGGCGAACGCAAATGGCTGCGCATGTGCGGCCTCGTGATGCTGCTGCCGCACGGCTATGAGGGCCAGGGGCCGGAGCATTCCTCCGCGCGGCTGGAACGCTATCTGCAGCTTTCTGCGGAAGACAACTGGCAGGTCGCAAACTGCACGACGCCCGCAAACTACTTCCATATCCTGCGCCGGCAGCTGCACCGGAAATTCCGCAAGCCGCTTATCCTCATGACGCCGAAATCTCTTCTGCGCCACAAGCGCGTCGTCTCCGACATCGAGGAATTCAGCTCGGGCGCAACCTTCCACCGCGTCCTCTGGGACGGGGCGGAGATCGGCAAGGGCGGCGAGATCGAACTCGTCCCGGACAGCGAGATCAAGCGCGTCGTGATGTGCTCGGGCAAGGTCTACTACGACCTCTTCGAGGAGCGCGAGCAGCGCAAGATCAACGATGTCTACCTGATGCGCCTCGAGCAGCTCTATCCGTTCCCGGCGCGGGCGCTCATTCAGGAACTGGGACGTTTCCCGCAGGCGGAGATGTACTGGTGCCAGGAAGAGCCGAAGAACATGGGCGCTTGGACATTCGTCGAGCCGAATATCGAATGGGTGCTCGACCATATCGGCGCTGCGCACAAGCGGCCCGGCTATATCGGGCGCGCGGCGTCGGCTTCGACCGCAAGCGGCTTGATGAGCAAGCATCAGGCCGAGTTGAAAGCATTTCTCGACGAAGCTCTGACGCTGTAAAGGAATGACGAGGCGGCGGCCGGGAACCGTCCGGCGCGCGGCTTTTTTGCGAGGGACACTGACCGATGACGAGCGAGATCCGCGTGCCTGCTCTGGGCGAGTCCGTAACGGAAGCCACCGTTGGCAAATGGTACAAGAAGCCGGGCGACGCGGTTAAGGCCGACGAACCGCTCGTAGAGCTGGAAACCGACAAGGTCACGCTGGAAGTCAATGCGCCGGAGGCGGGAGTGATCGCCGAGATCGTCGCCGCCGAGGGAACGACCGTCGAGGTCGGCGCCCTGCTCGGCTCGATCGGCGAGGGCGCGGGGCAGGCCGCTGCGTCAAAACCGAAATCCTCATCCGCCCAGGCACAGGCCAATGGCGGCAAGACGGGCGCTTCCGCTTCCCCCGCAGCCGAGGCCAGGCCTGAGGCGAAGCAGCCGACACAGAAGAAGCAGGAGCCGGCGGAGGCCGCCGTCGAGTTCCGCGTGCCGGCGCTCGGCGAATCCGTCACCGAAGCAACCGTTGGCAAATGGCTCAAGAAGGTGGGCGACGCGGTCAAGGCAGACGAAGCCCTCGTCGAGCTTGAAACCGACAAGGTTTCGCTCGAAGTCAACGCCCCGGCCGCAGGCGTGATCGCAAGCCTCGCCGCCGAGGAAGGCGCTACGGTGGAGGTCGGCGCGCTGCTCGGCTCGATCAGCGGTGCGGATGCTCCCGCAGCGCAGGCCTCCGCCCAGGCTTCCTCGAACGGCCGGGAGCAGTCCGCCGCGCCGCAACAGCCAGACGCGCAGCCGCTTTCGCCCGCGGTCCGCAAGGCCGTGACCGAGAACAACATCGACCCCGCCTCGATCGAGGGAACCGGCAAGGACGGCCGCCTCCTGAAAGGCGACGTGCTCGCCGCGATCCAGAGCGGAACCGCTGTCGCGACGACCGCCCCGCCAGCTCCGGCCCCCGCCGCGCGCCCGCCGGCAAAGCCCCGGGACGCCGCCCGCGAGGAGCGCGTCCGCATGACCAAGCTGCGCCAGACCATTGCGCGCCGCCTCAAGGAATCGCAGAACACCGCAGCCATGCTGACCACCTTCAACGAGGTGGACATGAGCGCGATCATGAAGTCGCGCGCGCAGTACAAGGAGCTGTTCGAGAAGAAGCACCAGGTCAAACTCGGCTTCATGGGCTTTTTCGTGAAGGCGTGCATCCACGCGCTGCATGAAATCCCGGCCGTGAACGCGGAGATCGACGGCGAGGACATCGTCTACAAGAACTATTACAACATCGGCATCGCCGTCGGCACCGACCGCGGCCTCGTCGTCCCGGTGCTGCGCGACGCCGATAGCAAGAACATCGCCGAAATAGAAAAGGGCATCTCCGATTTCGGCCGCCGCGCACGGGACGGCAAGCTCGGCATCGAGGACATGCAGGGCGGAACTTTCACCATCACGAATGGCGGTATCTACGGTTCGCTGATGTCCACGCCGATCCTCAACGCGCCGCAGTCCGGCATTCTCGGGATGCACAAGATCCAGGAGCGCCCCGTGGTCGTCGGCGGCAAGGTCGAGGCGCGCCCGATGATGTATCTGGCGCTCACCTACGACCACCGGATCGTCGACGGCCGCGAAGCCGTGACTTTCCTGGTCCGCGTCAAGGAAAGCCTCGAAGACCCGCAGCGGCTCGTGCTCGATTTGTAAGCTGACCTTAAATCACAGGGGCAAGCTCATGCGCATACTGATCGTACTGTTTTTTGCGGCCGCCGCGCACGCGCCTGCCTGGTCGCAGAGCTTCGACTGCGGCGATGCTGATCTCCCTGCGGAAGTCGCGATCTGCGAAAATCCGGAACTGGCGGAACTCGACGAAGAGATGGCGTCGCTTTATTTTTCCCTTCCCTCGGGCGTGCGCAGCGAAATAACGCAATCGCAGGCGCGGTGGTTGAGACAGCGCAACGCGTGCGGCTATAATTTTCGCTGCATAGAACGCGCTTATCTCCAGCGCATCGAATTCCTCTCTGAGTACTGACCGTTCGCCGCGCAGGACCATGCCGCGCAGCGAACCCAAGGATAGATAAGGAGACCGCGCATGAGCGCCTATGACGTCATTGTCATCGGAACCGGCCCCGGCGGCTATGTCTGCGCGATCCGCGCGGCCCAGCTCGGCATGAAGGTCGCCGTCGTCGAGAAGCGCGCCACGCATGGCGGCACCTGCCTCAATGTCGGCTGCATCCCCTCCAAGGCGATGCTGCACGCCTCCGAGATCTACGAGGAAGCCGCCAACGGCATGTCGCATATGGGCGTCAAGGTGAAGCCCGAACTCGATCTGGCCGCGATGATGGCCTACAAGCAGGAAGGCGTCGACGGCAACGTCAAGGGCGTGGAATTCCTGCTCGGCAAGAACAAGATCGACACCTATCATGGGATTGGACGGATCGCTTCGGCCGGCAAAGTGGAGGTCCTGCCGGTGAATGGCGGCGACGCGAAGACCCTCGACGCCAAAGCCATCGTCATCGCGACAGGCTCGGATGTAGCCCGGCTTCCGGGCATCGAGATCGACGAGAAGAAGATCGTCTCCTCCACCGGCGCGCTGGAACTCGAAGCCGTGCCAAAAAAGCTGCTTGTTGTCGGCGGCGGGATCATCGGGCTCGAACTCGGCTCGGTCTGGCGCCGCCTCGGATCGCAGGTGCTGGTCGTCGAGTTTCTCGACCGCATCATCCCCGGCATGGACGGCGAGGTCGCAAAGCAGTTCCAGCGCATCCTCGCCAAGCAAGGCGTCGAGTTCAAGCTCGGCCACAAGGTGACAGGTGTCGAGACAAGCGGCAAGAAAGGGCTGAAAGCCACGATCGAGCCCTCGCAGGGCGGCAAGAGCGAGACTGTGGATGCCGACGTCGTTCTTGTTGCGATCGGCCGCACACCCTACACGGACGGCCTCGGACTAGAGGACGCCGGCGTGAAGCTCGACAACCGGCGCCGGATCATGGTTGACGAGCATTACCGCACCAATGTCGAGGGCATATACGCCATCGGCGACGTGATCGACGGGCCGATGCTCGCGCACAAGGCCGAAGACGAGGGCGTGGCGCTCGCCGAAATCCTCGCCGGGCAGGCCGGCCACGTCAATTACGGCGTCATCCCGAACGTGATCTACACCTATCCCGAAGTCGCCTCGGTCGGCCAGACCGAAGAGGAGCTGAAAGAGGCTGACGTCGCCTACAACACCGGCAAATTCCCCTTCACCGCGAACGGCCGCGCCAAGGTCAACCGGCAGACGGAGGGCTTCGTCAAGATCCTCGCCGACGCCGCGACCGACCGCGTGCTCGGCGTCCACATCGTCGGCCCGGATGCGGGCAACATGATCGCGGAGGCTGCGGTGCTGATGGAGTTCGGCGGCTCGGCGGAAGATCTGGCGCGCACCTGTCACGCCCACCCGACGCTGACCGAGGCCGTCAAGGAAGCTGCCCTCGCGGTCGGCAAGCGCGCGATACACATTTAGCAGGAGCCATTTGCGCGCACTCCGCAAGCGCGGGGGATACGTCCGCCCCTCGTCACGTCATGCATCAACAAAAGGCCTCCATGCGGGCTGCGTGGAGGCCAGTTTGATCGCCGATCGATATTTCATGTAAAACCGGGGGCAGAAAAAAATGGGGGATGTCAATATCGCCTATCGCCGCTGATGAGCTTATCAAATGTCGATAATAGTCCCTTCACCCAGGATTTCATCCCCCTTTTTGGGGATAGTCCTTGAGTTAAGTCAAATCGGTCGCCATCGGCGGCGGCATATGGGTGCACGGCCCATGCCCGAGCATATCCCCAAATATGGCCGCAAAGGATCGGTTTTGCCGGGCGAGGCAAGAGTTTCGTGTCAGGAAAAAGAGACTTTATCGAGCATAATCCGTGCTTTGTCGCAATCCTCGCGCATCTGCGCGGCCAGATCCGTCCCTGAACGGAATTTCGCGTCGGGCCTTACGAAACCGACGAACTCGACCTTGATGCGGCGGCCGTAAAGATTGCCATCGAAATCGAAAAGGAATGTTTCCAGAAGCGGCGGCCCAGCGTCGAAGGTCGGACGCGTGCCGAGATAGGCCGCCCCATGCAGCCACTTGCCGTCCAGGCCGACGCGCACCGCGTAAATGCCGTGGCCAAGCGACTGCCCGTCCGCCAGGCGTATGTTCGCGGTGGGAAACCCGAGTGCGGCGCCGCGTCCCGCTCCGGACTCCACAACCCCCTCGACCTGCCAGCGCGCGCCCAGAATCTCCGCTGCCCCGGCGACGTCGCCTTCCGCCAGAAGCTCTCTTGCGCGGCTTGAGGAATAGATTTCGCCGGACGCCCCGACCGCTGGCGCGATGCTCACGCCGAAGCCGTATTGCGCACCGAGCCTGCGCAGCAGCTCCGGATTGCCCTGACGGCTCTTGCCGAAGAAGAAATTATAGCCGGTGGCGGCGTGCGTTATGCCGAAGCCCTCCACCAGCACCGCGCGCACGAACTCTTCCGGACCAAGGCCCGCAAGCTCGGCGTTGAAGGGCAGAACCGCAACGAGATCGAGGCCGCAGCCTTCCAGAAGCTCCAGCTTTCTGGGCAGCGGCGTCAACTCGAAAAGCGCCTTGTCTGGCTGGAAGAACAGGCGCGGATGCGGATCGAAGACCATTGCGCCCGTCAGCCCGCCTGGCGGCGCATTCCGCTTTGCGAGGTCGAGAACGGCACGGTGGCCCAGATGGACCCCGTCGAATTTGCCGATCGCCAGCGACGCCCCCTTCAGCCGCTCCGGCACATCGCGCCAGCCATGTATGACGTCCATGTTTCCTCTTCAAACGGTTGCGGAGCCCGCAAGGCATACGGCCGGAATGGCCGCACCAACAAGCGCCCATCCAGCATATGGAGCATGTTGCGATCAAGCGTAAAGATCAGCGCAGCCGGGCGCCCGGTTCACCACGCAAGCTGGCGCATCGCGGCGACAGGGCGCACGCCGCCTTCCGGGAACAGGCCGTCGAGCACGCCGTTCGCGGTCAAGCCGTTCTTGCCCCCGGGCACATGCACCGCGCTGGCTATGAAGACGCTGTCGAGGCCCGCCGCGGCTGCGCCCGGAATATCGGTGTGCAGCCCGTCGCCGATGGCCAGAACGCGACGGCGGGGAACGTCGCCGCGAAGCGCTTCGATCCGGCTGAAAGCCAACTCGTAGATCGGCGGGTGCGGTTTGCCGCCGTAGATCGCCTCGCCGCCGAGCGCCGCGTAAGCCTTCGCAAGCGACCCGGCGCAGTAGACCAGCCTGTCGCCGCGCTCGACGACGAGGTCGGGATTGGCGCAGATCATCGGCAGGCCGTAATCGCGCATCTCGGCGAGCAGACTGGCGTAATCGTCCGGCGTCTCGGTTTCATCGTCGAAGAGGCCGGAACAGACCACCGCGGCGCTTTCATGAAGCGGGCCGAGCGTGACGCCGAGGCCGCCATAGATCGGCAGGTCGCGTTCGGGTCCGAGATGATACAGCGTGCGGCCCTCATAGCCGCCGATGAAATTGCGCGTGACGTCGCCGGAGGTGACGATGGCGTCGTAACTTTCGTCGGCGACGCCGATCTCCCGGAGCTGCTCCGCGGCGGTTGCGTTCGGACGGGGCGAATTCGAGATCAGGATCACGGTCCCCCCGCCCTCGCGGAAGATCCGGCACGCAGCCACAGCCTCCGGAAAGGGTTGAAGGCCGTCATGCATCACGCCCCAGATGTCGGTGAGCCAGACATCGTAGCGACGGGCGAGGCCGGAGATCGAATCGAGAATGGGGATCGGGGCGTCGTTCGGGGTCATGCGGTCGGGCCGGCTCGGGATTGCTGTTTACACGCGCCGGACCTTAGCGGATTTTCATGACGAAGCCATCGTAAATCGGCTATTCGCGCGCACCTGCCGGGGGCTTCGGAACGCCGCCGCGCATCAATGTCCGCAGAATCCGGCTTTGCGAAAGAGCGGGCGGCTCATCGGGGCTGCCCCGCATGGATGCCGCATTCGCGTTTGCCTCGCCCTCGCCAGCGGCCTGCGCGGGGATCCTCCCCCGGTGCGACGCGGCTTGTGCATGGCATACAGCCGATCGAGGCAAAGCCGAATCTTTCCAGCGGGTGCATGGGCAGGCCGAGCGCGCGGAAACGCCCGACGATGTCGCCGCGGGTGAGCTGCGCAAGCGGGTTGAACTTGAGCCGCGGCCCGTCGGCCTCGACCACCGGGATGGCGGCGCGACTTGCGCCCTGATAGCGCTTTCGCCCGTTGGCCCAGCCGTCGAAACCGTCGAGCGCGCGGCCGAGCGGACGGACCTTGCGCAGCGCGCAGCAAGCGTCGGGATCGCGGACGAACAGATCGCTTTCGGGATCCTCCGCTCCGGCTTCGGACGGATCGGGCGTAAGCGTCCTCACGTCGCTCAGGCCAAGCCGCTCCTGAAGCAGGTCGCGATAGGCGAGCGTCTCGGGAAAAAGATGGCCGGTGTCGATCATCAGTACAGGGATCGACAGATCGACTTCCGCGGCGGCGGCGAGCAGGACGGCGGACTCCGCCCCGAAGGAGGAGACGATAGCGAACCGGCCCGGCGCGGCGATGCGAAGTCCGGCGGCGATGATCGCCTCGGGATCGGCCGAGCGAAGCATTGCATCGAGTTCCCCCGCCAGGAGCGCGACGCCGGTCTGGTCAGGGCCTTGAACGGCAAGCGCGGAGAGCGCTCCGGCGTCAAGGCTGTCTCTGGCGAACTGGATACCCACGACGACGCTCCCGGTTACGGTTGGCGGCGGCTCGCCCGCAGCCCTTGCGAACATTCCCTTTGATCGAACAAGTTCTATATATCGAACAGTTTTGTCAATATTGTACTTTTGCACGGTGTTTCGCACTGTTCTCACAAATTTGTGAGATGCTTGCGATTCCATGTTGATCTTCCGCTCACAATTCATGTAAAGGACGCCTTCCTGCACGGGGCATCCCGCGCACATTCCTGGAGCAACCTGAATGCACATCAACGCGCACGACACCTGCGCGCGGCGATAGGCGCGGATGCCTTAATTCGCTCTGCCACGCCGCGACTCCAAAGTTCACGCGTATCAATGGCAAGAGCGAATCCATGTTCACCTGGTTCGAGTCCCTCATCAGTCCGTTTCGCGCGGTTCCGTTTACGCAGCCGCCCGCCAACTGGCTGAAATTCTACTGGTTCTACATCCGGCAGGTCTGGCCCGCCTTCGCCGCCGTCATGGCGATGGGTCTCATCGCCGGCATTATCGAACTGTCGCTGTTCGCCTTTCTCGGCGAACTCGTAGATCTGGCCCGGAACTCCGCCTCCCCCGAGAGCTTTTTCGAGGAGCACGGCGCGACGCTGCTGTTGATGCTGGCGGTTGCGGTGCTGCTCCGGCCGGTCGCCTTCGCATTCCACATCATGGTCGTGAACCAGACCATCAACGCCAATTTCACCAACCTGATCCGCTGGCAGACCCATCGCTACGTGCTGCGTCAGAGCCTGTCGTTCTTCCAGAACGACTTCGCCGGGCGCATCGCCAACAAGATCATGCAAACCGGTCCGTCTCTGCGCGAAACGATGGTGCAGCTTGTGGACGCGCTATGGTTCGTCGCGGTCTACACGGTGGGCGCGGTGGTGCTGTTCTCGGAAGCCGACTGGCGGCTGATCGTGCCGCTCCTGATATGGCTTGCGCTCTACGTCGCGTGTCTCGCCTACTTCGTGCCGCGGCTGAAGGACCGCGCCGCAATCATGTCAGAGGCGCGTTCGATGCTCACAGGGCGCATCGTGGACAGCTATACCAACATCGCCACGGTCAAGCTCTTCGCTCATACGAGAGCCGAGGACGACTACGCCCAGGACGCCTTCCGCGAGCACACGGAGGAGTTCCATGCGCTGCTGCGTACCAGCACGAAATGCGAAATATGCGTAACGATCCTCTCCGGCCTGCTGATCGGGGGCACCTGTGGAACCGCGCTCTGGCTCTGGAGCCAAGGCAGCGTCACGCTCGGGGCCATCGCGCTCGCCACCGGCCTTGTCATCCGCATCGACGGCATGGCCGGATGGATCATGTTCGTGATGACCAATATCTTCGAGAATGTCGGTACGGTCCAGGAAGGCATGGAGGCGATCGCGCGACCGATTTCGGTCCGCGACGTTGCTGAAGCAACGCCGCTCAGGGTCGAGAGAGGCGAGATCCGCTACGAGGACGTCGCCTTCGGATACGGGCGCGATACGCCGCTCATGACGGGCATGAACCTGACCATACGTCCCGGCGAGAAGATCGGCCTGGTCGGCCGCTCGGGCGCAGGCAAATCGACGCTGGTCAACCTGCTGCTGCGGTTCCACGACCTCGACAGCGGACGCATCCTGATCGACGGCCAGGACATCTCGAAAGTCACGCAGGATTCGCTGCGCGCCAATATCGGCGTCGTCACGCAGGACACCTCGCTGCTGCACCGCTCGATCCACGACAACATCCTCTATGGCCGCCGCGACGCGACCGAGGCCGAAGTTATCGCCGCGGCGAAAAAGGCTCACGCGCACGAGTTCATCGCCGATCTGGAGGATTACAAGGGCCGCCGCGCCTATGACGCCCATGTCGGCGAGCGCGGCGTCAAGCTGTCCGGCGGCCAGCGCCAGCGCATCGCGATCGCCCGCGTGCTTCTGAAGAATGCGCCGATCCTGATACTCGACGAGGCGACTTCCGCGCTCGACTCCGAGGTCGAGGCCGCCATTCAGGAACAGCTCTACAATCTGATGAAGGACAAGACCGTGATCGCCATCGCCCACCGCCTCTCGACGATTGCCGCCATGGACCGGCTCATCATTCTCGACGAAGCGAAAATCGTGGAGGAAGGCGTGCATGACGCGCTTATGAAAAAGCCGGGCGGGCTTTACGCCAAGCTCTGGTCTAGGCAGTCAGGCGGTTTCCTGGTGCCCGACAAGGTGACTTGAAGACCGAGCCTGCGCGTCCGCAAAATGCGCTCGCGCCTCGGCGTCAAACGGGCTTGGCGGCATTGCTGTCATCGTCGTCATCGTCGTCGTCGTCGAGGCCGGCGGCTGCGCGCTGGCGCGCCCGCTTGCGCTCGATAAGCGTAACGACGTATATCGACGCTTCATAGAGAAGCACCGTGGGAACCGCCATCCCGATCTGGCTGATCGGGTCCGGCGGCGTCAGGAAGGCGGCGAGCAGAAAGGCGAGCACGATCGCATAGCGGCGCTTCGTCTTCAGGTCTTCCGATGAAATGAACCCCGCCCGCGCCATCAGCGTCAGCACGACCGGCAACTGGAAGCAGATGCCGAAGCCGAGTATGAGCGTCATGATGAGCGAGAGATATTCGCTGACCCGCGCAGTCAGCTCGATCGTGACCGGCCCATCCGTCTGCTGCATGGACAGGAAGAAGCCCATCGCCAGCGGCATGATGATGAAATAGACCAGCATCGCGCCGATCAGAAACAGCACCGGCGTGGCGATCAGATATGGGATGAAGGCGTCTTTCTCGTTCCGGTACAGGCCAGGCGCCACGAACATGTAGATCTGCGAGGCGATGACCGGAAAGGCGATAAAGACCGCCCCGAACAGCGCAAGGCGCAGTTGCGTGAAGAAGAACTCCTGGGGCGCGGTGTAGATCATGCCGATCGGCACGTCCTCGCCGACGGCCCAGCGATAGGGCAGAACGAGGATGTTGTAGATGTCCTTGGCGAAGAAAATGCACACGAGAAAGGCGACGGCAATGCCGGCGATCGACCAGAGCAGGCGCTGGCGCAGCTCGATCAGATGATCGATGAGCGGGGCTTTCGAGGCATCGATGTCGTCAGTGGTCACAGCCCTTCAGGCCCCCGAGGTTCGTTCATTGTCTCGGAAGCCGGCGAAACATCCCGGCTCCGCAGTATTTTGCTCGGGGCGGAACAGCCGGCGTCCGATCGACCGCCCGGAAGCCTAACCCGCGGCACGGTGTTCGCCGTTCACGCGCTGGGCTGCGCCTGCGCCGTCCTGGGACTCGGTCTCCGCCTGCACAGGACCGGAGGCGGCTTCGCTTCTGCCTGTTCCCATCGCCTGGGACGACTGCGGATTTTTCGGAGGCAAGGGCGGCGGCGGCGGGCCGAGATCGTCGTCCGGATTGTCCGCGGCTGACGGCTTCGCGCCGGCTTTCGGCGTCTTCACGGCCGGATCGCGCGTAGCATCCTCGATGCTGTCGCGGATCTGGTTCAGAGGATTGTTCTGCTTGATAGAGCGCATTTCGCGCTGCAGATCCTCTCCGCCTGCGTCGCGGATCGCCTCATCGAAATGCTTGCGGAATTCGTCGGCCGTGCGCCGCAGCTTGCCCAGACCGCGGCCGAGCGAACGGAGCATTCCAGGCAACTCCTTCGGCCCCACGACCAGAATTGCGATCACGGCGACGAGCAGCAATTCCGACCATGCAATATCGAACATCGCAGTCTTATCTTTCTACGAAGAAGGAAGCCGGCTCAAGCCGTTCCGGCGCATGAAACGCCTTCGGCGCGTCAGCCTGCCCGCATGTTTTCGCGGGACGAGGCGTTCGCGTCGATCGTTTCGCCCTGACGTCCCTCCAGCGCTTTGGGATCGTCCTTCTTTTCTTCGCTGTCGTCGTTCATGCCGCGCTTGAAGCTTTTGATTCCCTTGGCGAAATCTCCCATGACTTCGGAGATTTTGCCGCGGCCGAACAAAAGCACGATCAGCAGCAGAACCAGTACGATCTGAAACCAGCTAGGAGCCATAATAGTTTACCTTTGCATCTCGCCACATGTGGCAGCTCTCTTGAAATTTACGCTTTGCGCCCGGTCTCCGCAAGCGTTGCGGTATTTACGCCCTTTTGCGGCGCCTGCAAGGGCCCCGGAAAGAACAGCGCGCCCTCCGCCGCAGCGCGCACGAATAGCTCCGTTCCCCGTTTCAGCGCGCCCGCGGCGCTCGTGCGCACGACCAGCGCCTTGTCCAGCCCTGTCACGCCGAGTTCCATGAGCGCCTCATGTCCGATCGAGTGGACCTGCAGGATGCGGGCCGGAACGCCATCCGCGTCCTCCGCTATGACGATCTGGTGGGGCCGCAGGCATAATAGCAGGACTTCGCCTTCCATGCCCTCGGGAGCGCGGAAGCGTCCCAAAGGCCCGACGGCCCATCCCGAAATCACGCGGCATGGAACGACGTTCAGCTCCGAAAAGGTCTCGGCGACGTAAATGTCTTCGGGCCGATGATAGAGGTCTTCGACGGCGCCGGCCTGCACGAGGCGGCCTTCCGACATGATGGCGATCCGGTCCGAGACGCGCATGGCTTCCTCGGGATCGTGCGTGACAATGATCGCCGTTGCGCCGACTTCGCGAAGAATGGCGAGGGTTTCCGTTCTGATCTCTTTGCGCAGCCGGCTGTCCAGTCCCGAGAACGGCTCGTCCATCAGCAGGACGCCGGGACGCGGCGCGAGTGCGCGGGCGAGCGCCACGCGCTGCTGCTGGCCGCCGGAGAGCATATAGGGGTAGCAGTGCGCATGATCGGCAAGCCCCATCCGCGTCAGCACGGCCAGAGCCTCTCGCCGCGCGACGGTCCTGCCGAGACGCTTCAGGCCGAAAGCGACATTCTCCGTCACGCTCATGTGCGGAAACAGTGCGAAATCCTGAAACATCAGGCCGATGCCGCGCCGCTCGGGCGGCAGAAAGCCGTCTCTTGCGGACACTTCGATATCCCCGATCACGATGCGGCCTGTATCGGGACGCTCGATGCCGGCGATCATGCGAAGCAGGGTCGATTTGCCGCAGCCAGACGGGCCGAGCAGGCTCACGATCTCGCCTGGAGCTATCGTCAGGGAGAAATCCTTGACCGCGAGAGTGTCGCCGAAGCGTTTATTGACGCCTTCGAGCCGGAGACCTGCGGCTATCGTCGCAGCAGCCTTGCGCGTCCTGTCCCAATGCGACAGAGCGTCTACGCGCTTGTCCAAGGGTGTGGTCCTGATGTCCCGGAACGACGCCAAACTCGATTTCCTTCCCGGTCCGCATAATTGTGACGGCTGTTTCTATCGTTTCATTATGTTGTATCAACCTTGAAGCCGCCTTAAAAGGTTGAATACCTGCGGCTTGAGGTCAACGGACATTTCCTCTCCGGCCGGCTCGTCGTCTTCGGCAAGCGGGCTCTCGGCCTGCGGGACGGTTTCCTCGCCCTCGTCATCCTCTCCAAGCGGCTCCTCGTCCGGCGTCAGCAACGGCAGGTCGCTGGGCTCAGGGACGTTGAAACCAGGGGGCAGATTACTGTCGAGAAGCCCTGCGCCCTTCAATTCGGAAAGTCCAGGCAGGTCCTTGACGCTGTCGAAGCCGAAATGCTCCAGAAATGTTTCCGTCGTGCCGTATGTGACGGGCCGCCCCGGCGCACGGCGCCGGCCGCGCATCCTTATCCAGCCCATTTCGAGCAGCACGTCCAGCGTGCCTTTGGAGGTGGATACGCCGCGCACCTCTTCGATCTCCGCGCGCGTGACCGGCTGATGATAGGCGATGATGGCGAGCGTTTCGAGCGCAGCCTTCGACAGCTTGCGCGGCTCCACGGAGATGCGCTCAAGCAGGAAGGAAAGATCCGGCGCAGTCCGGAACGCCCATTTCCCCGCCGTGCGCATGAGGTTCACCCCGCGCCCGGCATAGAGATTCTGCAGCTCTTCGAGCAGGGCGGGGATGTCTTCGCGGCCAGGAAAATATTGCGTGAGAGCGCTTTCATCAAGCGGCTCCGCTGCGGCGAACAGCACCGCTTCCAGCACGCGCAGCTTCTCCCAGCGATCGGCGGAAGGCAGGCGGGCGACGTTCCCGCTCACATGCTGCTGCGGCGGCGGGGCATGGACCGGCAGAGGCAGATCACCCTGTTTTCCTTCCATTTTTTCATTCTCAGACATCTATCCGATCCCCACAGAGGCAGCCTGGCTGTCCACGCTGCCCGTATATTCATCCAAACTCTGGATTTAACGCGATACGCCTCGATCGCCGCTCTCGCCCGCGGCAGGTCCCGGCTTCAGCCAGCGCACATATAATGGCGCGTAAGGCTGGGCCTGGCGGATTTCGACGTAGCCTTCGCGCGAGAGTTCGAGCGTCGCGCCGAAGGAACTGGCTAACGCGGTCTTGCTGATTTCGGCATCGCGAAGATAATCTTCAAGATAGCTGTCGAGAATCGCCCAGTTCGCGGTCTGTCCGAAAAGGCGCTCCAGCCGTTCGCGGGCCTCCCGGACGGACCAGACCGTGCGCCCGCCCATCTTGACCGTCGTGACGACATTGCGGCTACGCTGCTCGGAATAGGCTTTCAGCAAGTCGTAGACGCTCGCCCAGTATTCGCTCTTTCGGACCGTGCGGACGCCTTCGGGCATTCCGCGGGGGAAGAAATCGACGCCTAGCTGCTTGCGCCCGAACAACTGGGCCACAGCGTCGCGCATGGCCTCCAGCCGCTTGAGCCTGAAAGCGAGTTGAAGCGCCATCTCCTCGCCGCTCGGGCCATCCTCCTCGGTCTCTTCCTTCGGCAGAAGCAGCTTCGATTTCAGATAGGCGAGCCATGCCGCGGCGACGAGGTAATCGGCGGCGATCTCCAGACGCAGCGCGCGGGCCTGTTCGATGAAGTCGAGATACTGCTCGGTCAGCTTCAGGATCGAGATCCTGGTCAGGTCGACCTTCTGCGTCCGTGCGAGATTGAGGAGCAGGTCGAGCGGACCCTCATAGCCGTCGAGCGAAACGACGAAACGCTCGCCATGTCCGGCGTCGTCGTCGAACATGACGACGTTGGAGAAATCGCCATCGGCCGCTGCGCCGCGGCCGCTTCCGGATTTGTCTAAATCGTCGGTCATGATGGCGATGTTCGAGCCGTTAAGATATTGGTCATCATGGCTGATTCACGGGAATTCGCCTAGCCGAACCTTTTCCGGCTCAGGACGCGGCCAATCCGGACGCCTCGCGCAGAAGTGCTTCCGCGCGATCTTCATCGAACGGTTCGGGGGGCCGGAGCCTGCCACACGCGGCCTTGAAGCGCCGAAGACGGTCGCCTTCCAGCAGCGGCGCTGATGAGGCCGCCGCCTCCATTTCCGCAAGATCGCCGCTGCAATGCAGCGCGGCGTCGCATCCGGCGTCAAGCACGGCGCGCGCGCGATCCGTCATGGAGCCGCTCAGCGCGCCCATGCCGATATCGTCGCACATCAGAAAGCCGTCAAAGCCGATCTCCCCGCGCACGGCCTCGCGAATGACCCTGCGCGAGGCGCTTGCGGGATTGTCCGGGTCAAGCACAGGAATCAGCACATGCGCGGTCATGGCGAGCGGCAGGCCGGACAGCGCGCGGAACGGCGCGAAATCGGTTTCGCATAGATCCGCATACGGACATTCGATCTTCGGCAGCGACTTGTGGCTGTCGGCTCCCGCCCGTCCGTGACCGGGAACATGCTTGACCACCGGCAGCACGCCGCCTTCGAGATAGCCCTCGGCGGCGGCCCGGCCCAGCGCAGTGACGGCTGAGGGGCCGGAGGCGTAGGCGCGGTCGCCGATGACGTCGTGAGAGCCTGGCACGGGAATGTCGATGACAGGCGCGCAATTCACGGTTATTCCGAGTTCGAAAAGATCGCGCGCGATGAGCCTTGCGCCGAGGCGGGCGGCTTCCAGCCCTCGCTGCGGATCGCGCTCGTAAAGCCGCCCATATGCGAGAGCGGGCGGATACTGACGCCAGAGCGGCGGAGCAAGCCGCTGCACCCGGCCGCCTTCCTGATCGATAAGTATGAAAGCGGCGGCGCTGCCCACGGCGTCGCGGTAGGCCGCAATCAGCCGGCGAATCTGATCCGGCGCGGTGCAATTACGGCGGAACAGGATCAGTCCGCACGGGCGCGTCTCGCGAAAGAACGCGATCTCGTCTGCGCCGAGCCGTTCCGAGGCGCAGCCGCTGATGAAAGCGCGAAGCTGTTCAGCCCCGTTCAAGCCGCTCTCCGGCCTACTGATCCTTGCGGACCAGGCAAGCCTGCATCCCGGCCTGTTTGAGCTGTTCGCATAGGGCCTCGGCCTCGATCTTGGTGTCGACCGGGCCGACCCAGAGCCTGTACCAGACGCCTTTCTCGCCGAGGTCGGCCTTTCGCAGCGACGGCGCATAATTGCCGATCACCGAAGCATAGCGCTGCTGGAGCGTCTTGAAGGCTTCCGATGCGGCTTCGGGGTCGTTCCGCGCGCCGATCTGCACGAAATAAGCGTCGCTGCCCGCCGGGCCGGTGGTGATCGGCGCAGTTTGCGACTGAGGCGACAGGGACGCAACCCGGCTTTCCTCGCGCCGGTCTTGCTCCACGGGAACCGCATTGACGCTGCTCGTCTCGGATGGCGCCGGAGCCTGCACGGAAGCCGCCGGACCGCCGGAGACGACAATGCCGGAACTTACGGAAGCCGAGGGCACGGGATCGACCCTGACGGTGCGCACCTGCGGCTCGACCGGCTGCTGAGAGCCGTCCGGTCCGAATGTCAGCGTCTGAACAGTGCGAGGCGTATCGGGCGAACCAGCCTGCTCGCCGGACCCGCCGCCCTGGGCGCGAAGCGCGTTCTCGATACGCTCTTCCAGCGTGCCGCCGCCACCTCCGGTGGTCACGATCCCGGGAACGCCGGACGACGCCGAGCCTGAAGGCGCGCCAGCGCTTGCAAGCTGAGGAGATTCGGAGCTGTCGCCGCCAAGGCGGTCATAGATCAGCTTGTTGCCGTTCGGAAAATCGCGTCCGCCCGGATCCTCGGGCTGCTCCTTGATCGGGCTGCTGTCGGCGATGATGATCGACGGCGCGCCGCTGAATCCGCCTTCGCCTGCGGTCAGGTAATAGGCGCCGCCTCCGCCGGCGACGATGGCGCCGGTCAGCATCGCAGCGATGAGCTTTTTCTTGCCGCCGCCGCTCTTCTCATAGTCATCGATATCGTAATCGTCCTCGTCGGCGAAGAAATCGGCGTCGATATCTTCCTGACGCACCGCCGGCGGATGGAACGGACGGGCTGCCGCGGGTGGCGGAGCCTGTTCGAATTCGTCCCAGTCGTAGAAATCCTGCTCCTCGTAGCCGGATGCGCGTTCCTGTACGCCGCGATGACGCTTTGACGGCTCCGCGGCGAAAGCGTCTTCCCCCGCAGAGAAGGGAACCGCGTTCTGCGGGGCGGCGTAGGGATCGTCCAGACCGTCGTCATAAGCGCCTGCGTCCGTAGCATAGACGCCCTCATCATAGGGTGCAGGGTCATGCGGCGAGGACGGCATCGGCGGGAGATCGTCGCGGCCGCGCCCGGAAGGCGAGAAATATTCGTCGTGAACCGACTGCGCATCTCCGTCGAAAACACTGCCTTCCTGGGGATAGAAGCCCTGATACGGATCGGAAGCGCGATCGTCGAAACCGTCGTGTCCCCACTCATCCTCGAAGCCGTTCGGCGAATGCGGCGCATAGGGATCCGACGCGGCGGGCTGGTAATATGGCTCGGCCGGAAGAGCCGGCGCAGACGCATAGGGGTCCGGCAGCGGGGGCTCCCTGCGCGGCGGCGGCGGCGCCATGTCGGCGCGCGATGGAGGACGCGACGGGCGTTTTGGAGGCGTCCGGTCCCAGTCCGGCTCCGCCGGCGTCTGGGCGTCGGCATGGGCGTAGGCTTCCGGCTTGTAGGCCGAAAAAGAAACCGGCGGCCTTTCGGGAGGCAGCCGGGACGGGCGGGGTTCGGGATTCTGGTACTGGTCGTAACGATCCCGGGGCTGCTGCGTCTGGCCGCGCTGCTGCTGCTGCGAATATTCGCGGCCGGCTGGATGGCCGCGCCGGAATCCTCTGGGGTCGTCATTTATGGACATATGTCACCGTTCCTTTACCCTAAACTTCAAAGCGGCAGAATAGCGCTATTCCAACGAAGCCGTCAGACTTCAACGCATTTCATAGATTGGTTGAACGCCCAAAATTCCGAGGCCGGACCGTACTGTCCGGGCAACCGCCGTTATGAGTCCCAAACGCGCCCTGGTAAGCTCGAAATCGTCAGCGACGATGAACCGTAATTGTGGCAACTCTTTGCCTCGGTTCCATAAGACGTGAAACTCGCTGGCGAGTTCGTGCAGGTAAAAAGCGATACGATGAGGCTCGTGAGCCAGAGCCGAAGACTCGATAATTCGAGGATACTGCGCTATTCTTTTGATGATCGCAAGTTCCGCTTCGTCATTCAGCAAGTCGAACCGGCATTCAGTCAGATCTTTTCCACCCGAATCCAGCGCCGGGAACGCCTCTTTCGCATTCCGGAAAACGGATTGCGCGCGGGCATGGGCGTACTGAACGTAAAAGACCGGATTGTCTTTCGACTGCTCCAGGACTTTCGCGAAGTCGAAGTCCAGCGCGGCGTCGTTTTTTCTGAACAGCATGATGAAGCGGGCCGGACCTGCGCCGACTTCTTCGACGACCTCGCGCAACGTCACGAACGATCCGGAGCGCTTCGACATCTTCACCGGTTCGCCGCCGCGAAACAGCCGGACGAGCTGGCAGATCTTGATATCCAGTTCGGCCTTGCCATCGCTCAGCGCCGAGACCGCAGACTTCATGCGCTTGACGTATCCGGAGTGATCGGCGCCGAGGACGTTTATCATCTGCAGGAAGCCGCGCCTGATCTTGGATCGGTGATAGGCCATGTCGGAGGCGAAATAGGTATAGCTCCCGTCCGATTTGATCAGCGCGCGGTCGACATCGTCGCCGAAATCGGTGGCGCGGAAAAGCGTCTGCTCGCGATCCTCCCAGTCTTCGGGGGGCTTGCCCTTGGGCGGCGGCAGACGACCCTCATAGATCAAGCCCTTGGCGCGAAGCTCCGCGATGGTGTCCGCCACCTCGTTGGTCTCGCCCTCGATCAGCGAACGCTCCGAAAAGAACACGTCATGCTCGATGCCGAGCGCCGCGAGGTCTTGACGGATCATGTCGAGCATCATGGCGACGGCGCGCGCACGCACGACGGGCAGCCATTCGGCTTCGTCCACCCCGGCAAGACCGGGGCCATGCTCCTTCCCCAGCGCCTCGCCCACCGCACAGAGATAATCGCCCGGATACAACCCCTCCGGAATCGGGCCTGTGTCCTCGCCCAGCGCTTCCCGGTAGCGCAGGAAGGCGGAGCGGGCGAGAACGTCGACCTGAGCGCCCGCGTCATTGACGTAATATTCCCGCGTCACTTCAAAGCCGGCGAAGTCGAGCAGGCTGGCCAGCGCGTCGCCGAACACCGCGCCGCGGCAATGGCCGACATGCATCGGACCGGTCGGATTGGCCGAAACATATTCCACATTGACCGGCGCGCCGCGGCCAAGTCCGGAGCGGCCGTAATCATCCCCGGCTTTGAGCGCAGCGGCAAGCAATGCGGGCCAGAACGACGGCTTGAGCGTCAGGTTGATGAAGCCTGGCCCGGCGATCTCGACTTTTTCGACATCCTCCAGCCTTGCCAGTTCGGCGGCGAACAATTCCGCAAGCGCGCGGGGCTGCATCTTCGCGGACCTGGCGAGAACCATCGCGGCATTGGAGGCAATGTCGCCATGTGCGGGGTCGCGGGGCGGCTCGACCGTGATCTGGCCGGCCGCAGCGTCCGCGGGCAGCGCGCCTGCATCCATTAGCGCAAGCGCGGCCTCGTGAAACCGCGCCTCAAAGCTGGAGAAGATGTTCATGTCGCCAATAATCCGGATTGCGGCTCCCGCCTGAGCCTGACGTTACCCGCTAGCGTAATTGCGGCGTAACGTCAAATAGGCGGCGATGCGTCTCAAGGGCCATGCGGTCGGTCATGCCGGCGACGAAATCGGCAACGACGCGGCCGGTTTCCTCGATGCGGGCATGTCCGCGCCACTCGTCGGGAAGCGCGTCCGGATTGCGGAGAAAATAGCCGAACAGATCGCGCACGATCCTCTGTGCGTCGTCCATGATACGCTTTACGCGGGGATGGAAGTAGAACTCGGAGAAAAGAAACTCGCGCAATTCGCGCAAATCGGCGTTCATGGGGCCGGAAAACGCTATGACCGCGTCCGGCGCGGCGCGGATGTCGTCCACGGATCCCGGATCGAGACGGGACAGCCTTTCCCTGGCTTCTCCGGCCACATCGTGGACCATCGCGCTGATGAGCCGCCTGTTGACCTCGTAGATCAGGCGGCTTGACGGCAGATCGCCATGCCGTTCCCCTATCTCTTCGATGAAACGGCCAGCCAGCGGCACCTCGCGCAGATCCGCGATCGCGATCAGGCCGGCCCGCAGCCCGTCGTCCAGGTCATGGTTATTGTAGGCAATGTCGTCGGCGAGAGCCGCGATCTGGGCCTCAGCCGAAGGAAAGCTGGCAAGATCGAGATCGTGACTTTCGCCATATTCCACGATGGCGGCAGGCAATCCCTCGGACGCATAGCGCGGGACGGGATTGCCGTCCGCACGCAGCAGGGGACCGTTATGCTTGACGAGGCCCTCGAGCGTCTCCCAGGTCAGATTGAGGCCGTCATGGGTGGCGTAGCGGCGCTCCAGCTTGGTTACGGTGCGCAGGCTCTGCGCGTTATGGTCGAAGCCGCCGAAGGGCGCGGCCATTTCATGCAGCGCCTCCTCCCCGGCGTGGCCGAAAGGGGGATGGCCGAGATCGTGCGCAAGCGCTATCGTTTCGGCAAGATCCTCATCGAGATGAAGATGGCGCGCCAGCGTACGGGCGATCTGGGCGACTTCGAGGCTGTGCGTAAGGCGCGTGCGGTAGTGGTCGCCCTCATGATAGACGAAGACCTGGGTTTTGTAGGTCAGGCGGCGGAAGGCGGTGGAATGGATGATGCGGTCACGGTCGCGCTGGAACGGCGAACGGATGTCGCAGCCGGTCTCGGGGAAAAGCCGTCCCCGGGTCTGCTGCGCCCTGCAGGCATAAGGCGCTACCGGCCTTTCGTCATTTCGGGCATGAACCGGCATATTCGGCGTTCGTCCCCCATGTCTCGTTTCACGCTCATGATCCACGCGACGGATTGATTGACAAAAGCCCTGACACCACCAACCTGAATAGGAATAGAATGTATTATGTACAACTTCAATTCACGTGATTCGGATCAGAGCGCTATGACAACGGTAGAACTCACGGACCGCGCGGCCCGGCGCATCAATGAAATCGTCGCCGCGGATAAGGACGGCTCGATGCTACGCGTCAGCGTGCAGGCGGGCGGATGCACCGGCTTTCAGTATAAATTCGATCTCGTTGCGAGCCGCGAGGCGGATGATTTCGTCATCGAGAAGGAAGGGGCGACCGTGCTCATCGACGAGGTTTCTCTGCCGCTCATGGCGGGATCGAGGATCGACTTCGTCGACGATCTCATCGGCGCGTCATTCAGGATCACCAATCCCAACGCGGCCGAAACCTGCGGCTGCGGCACTTCGTTCACCCTCTGAAGCGCGGCCCTGCCCGTATCCTGCGTCAGCGCAGCCCTTTCTCGCGGAAGTAGCGCCGGGCTCCGGGGTGAAGCGGCGCGGTCAGCCCGGAGCGGATCATGTCCTCCCGGTCCAGCCGCGAAAAGGCCGGATCGAACTGCTTGAGGCGTTCGAAATTGTCGAAGATGATTTTTGTCGCCTCATAGACCAGCCCCCGGTCTGCTTCCGCCGCTGCCAACAGCGTCCAGCGCAGCCCGAATGTGGCGGCGTCATCCTCTTCGCTGCCATAATGCGCGAAGGGGAATTCGGTCCTTATCAGATACGGGTTGTCGTCGATCACCTGAGCTATCTCCCGTTCCGAGAACGGAACGACCGACGCGTCGCAGTCTCTCAGGGCCCGCTCGATGAGGGGGTCGGGGTGCGCGGAAGCGAAAACGGCGGCGTCGGCCTTGCCTTCGCACAGGGCTGCTATCTGGTCCTGCGGCCTCAATTCGAGCACGGATGAAAAATCGTCCATCGTCCAGCCCTTGACTTCGATGACGCGCTCCATGAGGGATCTCTGGACCGAGCCGGGATTGCCGATGTTGAGCGTGCGTCCCTTGAGGTCGTCCAGTGCGCCGATCCGGCCTGCTTTGCGCGCAACCAGAGTGAAGGTGCGCGGCTGGACCGAGACGACCGATCTCAGCTCCTTCATGGGGCGGCCCTCAAAAGCGCCGCGTCCCTCATAGGCGAAGTACTGAATGTCCGAAGACGCGACAGCCAGTGTCTGGGCGCCGAAACGCAGGGCCTCGATCGCGGCGGCCTGAGTATCCCTCACATGGGTCGAGCACAGGATCCCGTGATCGGGGCTGCCGGCGTTGATAAGCGCGCAGATCGAATTGCCCAGCAGCATGTTCTGGGAGCCGTCATCCGCGACGCCGATCGTGATCGTGCGGTTCTGGGTCTGCGCGCCTGCGATCGCCAGAAACGGAACGGCCAAAGTCACGGCGAGTAGAACCCGCTTAAGCATCCTGTGCGCCCTCTGCCTCGTTCTTTCGCCCCTGCGCCGTAATCATATAACGCAAGCGGGAGATTATGGACAGTTCCGCCCTGGCCGCAGTGGTGAGAATGATGCCGTTGCTATTTGCTGGCCGCAGCCGTGCGCTCCTGCGCATCATAGGCTGAGATCACTTGCCGGAACAGGAGGCGGGCGGAGCGTTGGGAGCCTTCCTCGGTCAGATGAACATGGTCCTTGGCGGCGAGGGGCGGTTTGCTGTGAACCCAGGCGTGAATGCCGCACGCCCCGCCCATTGGCCTCGACCAGTCCCAGAAGAAGGCGTTGTGGGCCGCGGCGAGACGGCGGAGCGAGGACCGGATCGCGGTGAGGTTTCGCGGCGGATGCCAGCGTGCGAGGCGCGGATCCTCGGCCTCGATCATGGCGTCGTAATTGACGCGCTCGGACGGGCTGAGATCGCGGCAGACATCGCTGGCGCGGCCGGTGCGGGCGGCGAATTTCGGCATCACCGAAATGTCCGGCGGGCCTATGACGATGAGCGAAGCCTGAGGCGCAATCCGCCGCAGGCGTGAAATCGCCACGCTGACCTGAGCCTCGTAATCGGGAATGTTCAGGGACTCGCGGAGACTTTCGTCCGTACCGTAGGACAGGATGATGAGATCCGGGTTCAGGCGCTCCAGATCGTTCTGCAGATAGGATTGTTCCCAGCTCAGCGGCGTAAGGGCGGTCGCGCCGGGCAGGCCGAGATTGACGTAGCGCACGCCCGGGTTATCGCTTCCGATGGCAATCGAATGAATGGCGACCTCGCCGTCGCCCTTGGGGCGGATAAGCAACTCGCGCGCGCCGCCTTCGAGGCGGATGTTGCGCCAGCCCTTCTGATCGCCGTGTGTCGAGGCCTCCTTGATCTGGCCGTCGAGGCCAAGCACGACCGTGCCGTTATCGGGACCGCTGTCCAAGGTGATCTCGCACCATGCGAAGGGCTTGTCCTTCATGGTGAGCCTGATCCAGGCGCTTCGGTCGGAGGCGCTGACCTTCGCACCGGTCACGCCGAAAGGCCCCTCTCCGCCGCCGGTGCTGAGCGCGACTTTCCATTTGCCGCCGCGATCGAATTTCACCCCGCGCGCCAGATAAAGGCTCGGCATCAGCATTCCGCGTCCTGCGTCGCCGAAGCGGCTCTGGAACTGTTCGCGCAGGCTCCCGGAAAAACGATCGGCCGCGATATGGCTGTCGCCGATATGCAGGATTGTGACTGCGCGCTTCTCACGCTGGGTTTCGAGATCGGCAAGGGCTTCGAAGAAATGTCTCAAAGCCACGTCGGCAGGAACTTCGGGAATATCGTCGATGGTCGGAACGGGGACCGTAGCAGCTCCGTCTGCGAGGCTCGTATTCTGCACCGAATAGATCGCGGTCTCTGTATTGTCGCTCCTGCCTGCGAGGCCCGTGGTCCTGACGGCCGCCGGCTCGGTCTGCGGACGATGCTGAGCGGTTACGGGTTCCTTTCCGGTCTTCGCATCATCCTGGCTCTCGGGCAAACACCCCGCCATAAGGACAGCCGCGCCTATTGTCAGCGCCGTCCGTGTTATCAGAAAGACCTGACGAAAGCCCGCCGACGCTTTCATGTCGAATTCTTACCCCCGATTGAACGCCACGACTTTCAGAGACCTTAAGCCTCGTTCAGCCCCTTGGCCACCGAAAATCGTCGGCGCGCCCCGGTTTCGGCTCTAAAGCTTCTCCCTTAACAAGAGCTTTAAAATAACGCCGTTCCGTGACAGGAAGACGGCGCTCGCCGGAATCCGCGTTCAGATCCGTCACCGGCGAAACCGTTGCAAGGCCGGTTACGCCGACCTCGATATTGCCGACAATGGTCTCGCCCGGAGGCGAGTAGCCGCTGGCGAACGCCGAGATCTGCGTCTGTTCGAGCGAAGGCCCCACCGCCTCGTAAGCCGCTGCGGGCGAAACCTCGCCATTCTGTTCTTCGGCGAGGCCTGCGCTGCCTGGAAGCGGCGCGCGGCCGCCATCGCCGGGCTGTGCGTCCTGCTCCTCATTCGCGTCGGCCTGAGACTGCCGTGCCTTGGCGCGCGGGATGAGATTGGCCTGTTCCTCTTCGTCGCCTGCGAGCGAGATGTTCCGTTCGCGCCGCGCCGCAGCCAGATCGCGCCTCAGCACGACCTCGACATAATTGGCGAGCTTGCGGTTGCCCCGCGCGGTGAAGGAAACGCCGTCCCTTTCGCGCAGCCGGTTGTTCTGTCCTGTCAGGTCCGGCCCGAAAGCCGAAAATCCGCCGAGCTGATCGGTGAAGCCCGTCCAGCTATCGATGAATTTAGCTCCGTTGATGTAAGTTCGTTCGCGCAGGATGTCGTTGATGAGCGCCATCGCTTCGCTGGTCTCGTTTTTCGCCATGACAGGCATTCCGACCCAGTAGACCGCGATGTTCTTGGCCTGCAGCGCGCGGATCAGGCGGTCCGCCTGTCCGGCGTAGGCGTCGCGCCACTCCTCCGTGCCCCAGCGGGCCACACCGCCTGGAAGACTGATGTTGCGGACATCGTTGATACCCATCATCAGCACCGCGATATGCACGGCCCGCGTTTTCGTGAGATCCTCGATGTCGGCGGCCCAGTCCGTGCGGTCTGGCCGGGCCAGACCTGCGGATGATTTGGTGGAGTTGACGATCTTTACCGAACCGTCTTCAGCGAAAGCCTGCTCCAGCCCGCTGGCGAGGCCGGAAGCGAGATAATCGCCGAACACGTGAAGCTGGTACTGGTCTGTCTGGGGGAACGGGAAAATATAACTGCGCGCCTGGTAGGCGAAAGCGGGCGCAGCGCCTTGAGCCTGCGCCTGTTTTGCCGGAAGAATAGCGATTGCGGCGGCCGCAAGCAGTAGCCATGCGCGCGTGAAAAAGGCCCGCGCAACGCCTGCGCCGCCGCCATGTTTCAGATCCGGGTCGATGTCCTTCATCGCCGCTTCATCCTCTTTCAAGCGCCAACAGCCCGCAACCGGACATTCTGCGTTCGATCAAAACAAATCCCGCTTCAGTCGGCAAGGGGCCGAAACGCGAAGCCCGCCCGGCATGTTCCGGATACGTCAGGACCCGGAGTCTCGCAGAATATCCTTATATAAGGATTGCGTCGGATAACAGTCGGGCTTTCGTCCCTTCGCCTTCTGAAAGCGGCCGATAGCGACGCGAGTCTGCACGCCGAACAGCCCGTCCGGCGTGCCTTCGAGATGACCCTGTTCCTGCAGCGCGATCTGCATCCGGCACAAGCTCTCGACGGAAAACTGGAAATCGTCGCGTGTGCTCGCAGGCCAGGATCTGTGGAACCGGCATTCGCGGCTGGCCGTGTCGCAGCCGATCCGGTCGGCGATATGGCCGACGAACAGCGCGTACACGTCCGAAGTATTGTAACTGCGCAGAACGTCGAAATTTTCTGTGACAAGGAAGCCCGGGCCTTTCGCTCCGGCGGGCAGCACGAGATAGCCGGTGTTTTCCGGAACGGGAAAGGGCGGCTCCTGCACGCCGTGTCTGGGCACGCGCTTGAGGCCGAACTCGCTGGCCCATCGGCCGATGGGCCACCGGTTTGCGCGGTTCTCCATCGTGCAGTCGAAACGGCCGGACGGCTCGGGCAGGACGATCTCGTAGCCCCAGCTCCGCGCGGCGCTGTTCCAGCCGCGGTCCTTGAGCACATTGGCCGTCGTTGCCATCGCGTCAGGTATCGAGGTCCAGATGTCGCGCCGTCCGTCGCCGTCTCCGTCGATGGCGAAACCGACGAACTCGTCGGGCATGATCTGGGTCAGGCCGGTCGCCCCTGCATAAGAGCTTTTGAAGCGCGCCGGATCGACATGCCCGTCCTCCACCATCTTCAGCGCCGCGACGAGCTGGCTGCGGAACCAGTCCCTCCGGCTTTCGTAGCCCGCATAGGCCTGCGAGGCGAGCGCCCGCAGCGCATCATGCTTCATCTCGGCCTGCCCGTAGGCCGTTTCGCGGCCCCACAGGCCCATCAGCATGTAGCGCGAGATACGGAACGATCGTTCGATTTCGATGAGATGCTCATATGTGCGCGGGCGGTCCTTCTGCATGTCGTCAAGAATCTTCCGCCCACGGAGCGCCAGCGTGCGCATGTATTTCGGCGGGAAATAGTCCTCCGGACGGAGAAATTCCTTCTGGGTCACCTTGTTGCATGTGGCGGGAAGACCGGTGCGTTCGCTGAGCGTGCGGCCCGCGGGCCGGCGTTTCTCGCCGGGACAGAACACGCCGGGCAGGCCGCAATCGGGCGTCATGCCCATGAATGCGCGCTCGAATGTCGCAGGAGAAACGCCCGCCGTGCGCGCATCCGGCCAGAGTTGCTCGATCCAGACGCGGAATTGCGGATCGGCGGCGGCCGGGCCTGCACACATCATCAGCGCAAGCGAGGTTATGGCAGCGATTCTAATGGCTTGACTGCGAAACATTGCGCGCTCCCTAAGATTGCGTCGCTCCCCCGGCCGGTGCCGCGTCGAAGACTATTGCTTCGAGCCGGGCTTGTATACGGTGTTTCCACAAGGGATTTCGGCAGCATCGAGGCGGAGAGGGACGTCGTTCAGGTCTGGACGTTCCGTTTTCGTTAAGTGATAAGGAAGACAATCGAACGCAATGCCGAATGAATCCGGTTTCTCCCCGAGCGATAATCCAATCATGACAAAGACAATTCGCAAAGCAGTTTTCCCGGTCGCCGGTCTCGGCACCCGGTTTCTTCCCGCGACCAAGGCGATGCCGAAGGAAATGCTGACCGTGGTGGACCGGCCAGCCATCCAGCATGTCGTCGACGAGGCGCGCGAAGGCGGGCTGGAGCACATGGTCTTCGTTACCGGACGCAATAAGGGCGTGATCGAGGATCACTTCGACCGGCCTTTCGAACTCGAACAGACGCTGCTGGAGCGCAACAAGACAGAGGCGCTGAAGGAGCTGGAAAAATATCTGCCCGCACCAGGCCTGACCAGCTTCACCCGCCAGCAGGAACCGCTCGGGCTGGGCCATGCGGTCTGGTGCGCCCGCGACATTGTCGGGCGTGAGCCCTTCGCGCTGCTGCTACCTGACATGCTGGTGCAGTCCGACGGGCCGCGCTGCATGGCGCAGATGATCGCGGTCTACGAGGACCTCGCGCGGGACGGGAGCAAGGTCAACCTAGTCGCCGTAGAGGAGGTCCCGCGGGAAAGCGTCTCCAGTTTCGGCATCATCGGCGTCGAGGATGGCGACGGCCCGCTCTGGCCCGTGACGCAAATGGTGGAGAAGCCCGCGATTGACGAAGCGCCGAGCAATCTTTCGATCATGGGACGGTACATTCTCCAGCCTGAAATCTTCGATATCCTAACGAACCAGCAGCGCGGCGCGGGCAACGAGATCCAGATCACCGACGCAATGGCCACGTTAATGAAAACTCAACGCTTCTACGCGTTCCAATATTCGGGCCGGAGCTTCGATTGCGGCTCGAAACTGGGCTTTCTTCTCGCCAATACGGCCTTTGCGCTGCAGCATCCCGAACTCGGCGACCGCTACGCCCGGGAGCTGGAAAAACTGCTCGACAATTAAGGCCTGTTCCGGAATATTCGTCCCTCGCTGAGGGAGACATCCATGCTTCAGAACCGGCCGCTAGAAAGCCCCGCCGCATCCCTGGGCGCGCAGGACGAAGAAAAGCCTTCGGCCATTGTGTCGGCTCTGCGCACGCTCGACCTTGAGATCAAGGGCCTGGGCGCGCTGAGAGCCGCGATCAGCAACGGCCTGGGCGCCGCTTTTGGCGAAGCCGTCGAGCTGGTGCGGAACGCCCAGGGGCGCGTGATCGTCACCGGCATGGGCAAGAGCGGCCATGTCGGCCAGAAGCTGGCCGCCACCCTCGCCTCCACTGGCACGCCCGCCTTCTTCGTCCATCCCGGCGAAGCCAGTCACGGCGATCTCGGCATGATCGTGCGCGATGACGTTATCATCGCCTTGTCATGGTCCGGCGAAACCGTGGAGCTGGGCAATATCCTCAGCTATTCGCGCCGCTTCGCCGTACCGCTCATAGCGATCACCTCGCGCCACCAAAGCGCGCTCGGCAAGGCTTCGGATGTCGTGCTCGAAATGCCCGACGCGCAGGAAGCCTGCCCGCACGGCCTTGCGCCCACCACTTCGACGGCGATGCAACTCGCTCTCGGCGACTGCCTGGCGATCGCGCTTCTGGAAGCGCGCGGCTTCACCGCAGCCGACTTCAAGATCTTCCATCCGGGGGGAAAGCTCGGTGCGAACCTGCGCTACGCCTCAGACCTGATGCATGTCGGGGACAGGATGCCGCTGGCGCGCCCGGATCAGCCCATGACGGAAGCGCTGGTCGTCATGACGGAGAAAAGTTTCGGCTGCCTCGGCGTCGTGGACGGGAACGGCGCGCTGATCGGCATGATTACGGACGGCGACCTGCGCCGCAATATGAACGGCGGATTGCTCGAAGCGCTCGCCGGCGACGTCATGACCAGATCGCCCAAGACGATCCGGCCGGATACGCTCGTCAGCGCAGCGCTTCAGCTCATGAACGCCTCCAAGATCACCGCGATCTTCGTGGTCGATGACGGAAAGCCGGTCGGCATCCTTCATCTCCACGACCTGTTACGGGCCGGAATTGCATGAGGTGGACGCTCAGTCCTCGGCGGATAAGGCAGGTTCGACGATAAGCTCCGCACCGTCCGCCCCGGTCACGCGTACGATTTCGCCCTCGGGCATATCCGGTCCCCGCACGGCCCACATTCCATCGCCGGCCAGAATCCGGCCCCGGCCGCCGCGGATGGCGGTCGCCAGCACATAGGTCTTGCCGACGAGTTGCCGGGCGCGCTGGTTCAGCAGCGGCCTGTCGCTGCGATCGGCGTTGGAGCCTCCCCACAGCATCCGTCCGATCGCCAGGGAGACCAGGCTCGCCGCGCAGAAGACAAGGATCTGCCAGAGCGGGTCGAGCGGAACCAGAAAGACGAGGAATCCCGTGAAGATGGCCGCAGCCGCGAACCAGAGCATGAAGAAGCCCGGCGCAAGCACATCCAGTGTGAACAGAACCACTGCCACGATCAGCCAGATCCATCCCGGCTCCTCGCTCAGATAGCCCAATATCGCGTTCATGGCGCAGCCCCCGCTCAAGCCTATGCCGAAGAGACGCTCGGCACGGAGCCGCGCTTTCCGGGCGCAGCCCCATGCCCTCCGGCGCGGCCCTGCGCGGTTCCTCCATCCGGTCCGGCAGGCGCGCGCCCGGAGCCGTTCAGGCCGCCGAATGCCTCGCGCGTAATCTCGGCGATGCCGCCAACCGCGCCAATGATGCTTGAAGCGTCCAGCGGAAGCATCAGGACCTTCTGGTTCGGCGCCTTGGCGAGTTCGGTGAGGGCGGCGACGTAATTGTTGGCGACGAAATAATTGATCGCCTGGACGTTGCCGGACGCGATCGCCTCGCTGACCATCTGGGTGGCGCGCGCTTCCGCCTCCGCCGAGCGCTCGCGGGCTTCCGCATCCCGGAACGCGGCCTCCTTACGGCCTTCCGCCGACAGCACCAGCGCCTGCTTCTCGCCTTCCGCACGCAGGATTTCGGCCTGGCGCTTGCCTTCCGCTTCGAGAATGGAGGCGCGTTTCTCGCGTTCGGCGATCATCTGCCGGGCCATCGCATTCACCAGATTCTCCGGCGGGTCGATGTCCTTGATCTCGATGCGCGTGACCTTGACGCCCCAGGGATTGGTCGCTTCGTCGACGATCTGCAGAAGCTGGGCGTTGATCTCATTGCGCTTGGAGAGCGCCTCGTCGAGATCGAGCGAACCCATCACGGTGCGGATGTTGGTGATCGTGAGGTTCAGCATGGCCATTTCGAGATCTGACACTTCGTAGGCGGCCTGCGGCGCGTCGATCACCTGAAAAAACGCCACGGCGTCGACCGTGACCATCGCATTGTCGCGGGTGATGACTTCCTGCGTCGGGATGTCGAGGACGCGTTCACGCATGTCGATCTTCTGACCGATCGTCTCGATGAACGGCACGATGATGCCGAGGCCCGGTTTAAGCGTGCGGACATAACGCCCCAGCCTTTGCACCGTGTAATTGAACCCCTGGGGAACGATCTTCGCCGTCGAAATGACGGTTATGACGATCAGGACGAGAAGAGTCAGAACGAAGATGGAAAAGCCGCTCATGGACGCACCTCCCGTATATGCCCCGCTTCGATCGCAGGACTTTGAGAGCATTTATACAGGATAAAAATGAACGGCAGCCTGATTTTCTTGCAGTGGCTTCAAATTACGCCCCGTTTGCATACACCCGCTCAGATCCAGCCCTGTAATTCGCGCCTGACATGCTCTGAAAGGAACCGCATCCCCTCGGGGCTGTCGTTCAGGCATGGCAGCGCGGCGAACTGCTCCCCGCCGTGTTCGACGAAGATCTCGCGGCCTTCCTGAGCGATTTCCTCAAGCGTCTCCACGCAGTCCGAAGCGAACCCCGGCGTTATGACGGCCATGCGTTTGACCCCATCTTTCGCCAGCCTTTCGATGGTTTCGTCCGTGTAGGGCTGGAGCCACTCGGCGCTGCCGAAACGCGACTGGAATGTCTGTATGAGCTTTTTGTCATCCCATCCCATCGCCTCGCGCAGAAGCCGGGCGGTCTTGGCGCAATGGCAATGATAGGGGTCGCCCTTCTGGAAATATTCCAGCGGCACGCCATGAAAGGAGGCGATTACCACTTCCGGTTCGAAGCTCAGCGCCGCAAGGCTGTTGCGCATGGATTGCGCCAGCGCTTCGATATAGCCGGGATCGTCGTAATAGGGCGGCGCAACCCGCAAGGAGGGCTGCCAGCGCATCTGTTTCAGCGCGTCGAAAGCCTTGTCGCAAACGGTCGCGGTCGTCGCCGCGGAATATTGCGGATAGAGCGGGACCAGCAATATGCGCTCGCAACCCTGCTCCTGGAGACGGTCGAGGCGGGACTTGATCGACGGGTTGCCGTAGCGCATGGCCCAGTCGACCTCGATGCGCGGCTCATCTGCAAAATCTGAAGCCAGTATCTCCGCCTGGCTGCGGGTCGTCGTGCGAAGCGGCGATTCGTCAAGTTCCTCGTTCCAGATCGATTTGTAGGCTTCGCCAGAGGAAAATGGCCGCTTCAGCAGCACCGGGCCGTTAAGCACGAACCACCATATTACCGGGTTGACCTCGATAACGCGCCTGTCGGAGAGAAACTCCTTGAGATAACGGCGCATAGGCCAATAGCTCGTGCCGTCCGGCGTACCGAGATTGACGATAAGCACGCCTATGCGCCCATATCGGATCGCCGGATGGCTCGAAGGAAGGCTCGAGTCCGCCGGGCTTGAGGTGTCTTGCGTTCGCTGCAACATGATTGTCGTCAGGTTTAGGAAGTCTTTCCGTCAAGCGCAAGAGGCTGGGCGCTTTTGTCTTGCCGTGGTTTAAGGAATAACGGTCTGTAAAGGCTAGGAAAGCTATATGGTTTCTTCGCGGCGGATGCGCTGCGCCAAAATTTTCGTTCCAAAGAGGGGCTTTGGGCGTTACATCTGCCGCTGGCATATCGAATCTGCCGGCGCAATGGGGTGAGGGATGACTGCCGCGCCAGTCTTGAACAGCAAGGTCAGAGACGGCCGTCTCGAATTGTCCGCGGGCGGGACCTGGACGGCCCTGCACGCCGCTGCGCTCGAGCCGCTTGTCGAGCGCCATGCGGCCGGCGCCGGCGAGGTTTCGGGCGTCTCTATCGACATGTCAGGCGTGAGCGCCTTCGACACATTCGGCGCTTGGCTGCTGGAGCGGCTGGTAAGGAGCTGGAAGGCGAGCGGACTGGAGCCGCAGGTCATAGGCCTGCCGGAGCATTATGGCGGACTTCTCGGGGAAATGGCTGACGTCAACCTCGTCAAGCCGCCAGTTCACGTGCGCCAATGGAGCGTACTCGCCGGCATCGAGACGCTCGGACGCAACGCCGAAGACCTCGTGCTAGGCTTCAAGCCGTTCATCAATATGCTGGGCGCTGTCGGGGTGGCGCTGGGCCGGGTCATCATGCGTCCGGCCACATTCAGGCTGACCTCGACGATCCATCAGTTCGACCGGGTGTGCTGGCAGGCGATCCCCATCGTCCTGCTCATCACGTTCCTTATCGGCTGCATCATTGCGCAGCAGGGTTTTTTCCATTTCCGCCAGTTCGGCGCGGACACCTATGTCGTCGATATGGTCGGCATACTGGTGATGCGCGAGATCGGCGTGCTGATCGTGGCGATCATGGTCGCCGGGCGCTCGGGCAGTTCCTACACGGCAGAACTCGGCTCGATGAAAATGCGCGAGGAAGTGGACGCCCTTCGCACGATGGGCTTCGATCCGGTCGAGGTTCTGATCCTGCCGCGGCTGATCGCCCTGGTCGTTGCGGTGCCGGTGCTGACGTTCCTCGGTTCGATGTCCGCATTGTTTGGCGGCGGTCTCGTCGCCGTCTTCTATGGCGGGATGAGTCCGGATATTTTCATCGAGAGGCTGCGCGACGCCATTACCATCACCAGTTTCAAGGTCGGCCTCATCAAGGCGCCTTTCATGGCGCTAGTCATCGGCCTCGTGGCCTGCACGGAAGGGCTGCGCGTGAAGGGCAGCGCCGAATCTCTCGGCCTGAAGACGACCGACTCCGTCGTAAAGGCGATCTTCATGGTCATCGTGATGGATGGCCTGTTCGCGATGTTCTTCGCGTCAATAGGGATGTAGGATGGCGATGCGCGAAGCGATCATACAGGTCCGCGATCTATACGTCGGCTTCGGCGAAACCGATGTGCTGAAGGGGCTGTCGCTCGATGTCTACAGAGGCGAGATTCTGGGGTTCGTCGGCGGCTCGGGCGCCGGCAAATCCGTCCTTATGCGGACCATTATCGGGCTGATCCCCATAAGAAGAGGTACCATCGAGGTTTTCGGGGTCGATCTCGACAAGGCGAACCGCGATGCGCGCCGTGCGGTCGAGCGCCGCTGGGGAGTCCTGTTTCAACACGGCGCGCTGTTTTCCTCGCTCACCGTGCGCCAGAACGTGCAGTTCCTGATGCGCGAATATCTCGATCTCTCGGAAAAGCTCATGGACGAGATCGCAGTGGCCAAGCTGGAAATGGTGGGGCTCAAGGCGGCCGACGCCGACAAGTTCCCCTCGGAGCTGTCCGGCGGCATGACCAAGCGCGTGGCGCTCGCAAGAGCCTTGTCGCTCGACCCGGAGATCGTTTTTCTCGACGAGCCGACATCCGGCCTCGATCCGATTTCGGCTGCCGATTTCGACACGCTGATCCGGACCCTGCAGCGCACGCTCGGGCTGACTGTGTTCATGGTCACGCACGACCTGCAGAGCCTGCACTCGGTCTGCGACCGCATCGCCGCGCTCGCAGACGGCGTCGTCGTGGCCCAGGGCGATCTTGGGACGATGATGCTCTCGGATCATCCTTGGGTGAAATCCTATTTCAGGGGCAAGCGCGCTTTCCTTGGCGCCTATACGCCTCCGCAAAACGCAAGTTTAGGGGTCTGATATGGAAATTCGCGCGCGCTACATACTGATAGGAGCGCTTCTGCTTGCGGTGACTGCAGGCGTGTTCAGCTTCGTGTACTGGCTGGAGAACACCGGCGGCTTCCGCGATCGCGCCACCTACCAGATCCGCTTCGACGGAACGGTATCGGGGTTGCTGACGGGATCGTCCGTCCTGTTCAACGGCATCCGCGTCGGCGAGGTCACGGGGCTCGGTATCCGCGCCGACGCGCCCCGTCAGGTGACGGCGGAAATCGCCGTGGACGCAGCCACGCCGATCCGCGCGGACACCATCGTCGACATCGAATATCAGGGGCTGACCGGCATCGCGGCGATCGCACTCAATGGCGGACAGAGCGACGCGCCGCTTCTGGACAGTTCAAACGGTCCGCCCGTGCTTGACGCGCGCCAAGGCGCCGGCCTTACCATGACTCAATCGGCGCGCGAGGCGCTGCTCAAGATCCACGGCATTCTCGACGATAATTCCGACTCCTTCCGCGAAATGATCTCCAATATCAATGAATTCGCGGGGGCGCTGGCGCGCAATTCCGAAAAGGTTGACGGAATCCTCTCCGGCCTCGAACGCATGACCGGCGGCGCACGCGGTCCGGATACGGAGAAAGTTTACGACCTGATCGCCGTTACGGATTTTCCCGGCGAGGCTGAGGCCCTTCAGGGACAGGTCTCGATTCCGCCTCCGACCGCGCTTTTCAGCCTCGACACCCAGAACATCGTCCTCGTTCCCGCCAGGGATGAAGCGCCGCTTCCGCCCGGCCCGCGCTGGGCCGATACGCTGACTCGGCTGGTTCAGGCCAAGCTCGCGCAGAGCTTCGACAATTCAGGCTATGGCGGCAGCGTCGGGCATCAGGACGCGCTGATCGGCGATTATCAGCTCCTCGTCGACATCCGCCATTTTCAGTTGATCGCCGGCGCCGAGCCGATGGCGGACATCGAATTTTCCGCCAAGGTCGCCGACATGGACGGTAAAATTCTGTCAGCAACGATTGTGAAAGCCTCCGCTCCAGCGAAATCCGCCGAAACCGCCGACGCCGTGGCGGCTTTACGCGAGGCGTTCATTACGGCGGCGACGGAGATCGTAAGCTGGACCGCGGACGCGCTGAAAGTCGGTTCTGTCGGAGATACCGGACTTTCCGCGCCTGCGCCGAACACGATCCAATAAGGTCCGGACAGCCGCCTTCATGCGCTCACGCTGCCAGCTGGCGTAGATCGGGAGCGATGACGCCGCCGCTAATCAGCGCCTTGACATGGCTGATGCGCTGGTAACGCGGGCCCTCGAAGTCTTCCAGTGTCAAAGCTGAGCTTTGATAGGCCTCGTGAAGCTGCCGCGCTCCGCGCTGCGCATCCCATCGTACCGAGTAGCCGGGCAGCGCCTTCCGGATCTTCTCGAAGCTCACACGGTAGGAACGCCTGTCCGGGGCGGCATCTGGCGCGTATTCGAGACGGCAGCCGGCAACGGTTCCGGCGACAATCTCGGCCAGGTCCCTGATCCGGTAATTGTGCTCGCTGCAGCCCACATTGAAAGCCTGGTTGAAGACGGTTTCTTGCGGCGCTTCAAGCGCGGCGAGAAACGCGCGAGATATGTCCTCGACATGGACGACCGGGCGCCAGGGCGTTCCGTCGGATTTCAGATAGATCAGCCCTTTCGTCACCGCCCAGGCGGTGAGATTGTTAAGCACGATGTCGAAGCGCATCCGCGGCGATATGCCGAAGGCGGTCGCGGGACGCATGAATACCGGGCAGAAGCCGTCACCGGCCAGAGCAGCGATATCTCTTTCCGCAAGAACCTTACTCTGACCGTAGGGCGTGACCGGGTTGAGCGCGCCCGTCTCGTCGATCATCTCATCCCCGGCGAGCCCGTAATTGCTGCAGGATGAAGCGAAGATGAAGCGTGAAACGCCGGCCTGCTTGGCCGCCTGCGCAAGCGCGGTGCTGGCGCGGTGATTAATGGCGAACGTCAGATCCGGGTCTAGATTGCCAAGCGGGTCGTTGGACAGGGCCGCAAGATGAATCACGGCGTCGAACCCTTCCAGGTCTGACGCCGTCACATCGCGGACGTCTTTCTTCAAGGCAGGCGTTGAAACGATCCTGCCGCCGGCATCCCATGTGCACCGGCTGTACAAGTCGATGTCGCACCCCGACACATCATGTCCGGCTTCGAGCAGAACCGGCGTCATGATCGTGCCGATATATCCGAGATGTCCGGTAAGAAAGACCTTCATGGGAAACCTTTCAAATAAATGGGTTATGCAAAATGAGTTCCGGCTGAACGAGTGCCCGGCATGACCTGATAGCAACAATTGCAGCGCGATATATGCGTGAAGACCGCAAACGCGCGAGATAGGCACAGAAATATGATTTAAAAGTCAGGTTGAATGGATTAAATCGTTGCAATTTCGCAGCTTTAGGATCCAGAAAGCGCCCCGGTTTTGCTGGGCGGGCCAGGAGTAAGAGCGTATGTGTGCATCAAGGGTCAAACTTCTGGCGGCGGCCGCGGCGTTAGCCGCATTTTTTACGCCTGCAAACAGCTACGCCGATAGCGGCAAAAGCGATGTCGGCCTGCTGATCTGCACTGTCCGAGGCGGCGCAGCCGCCGGGGCGGGCGCCGACCTGTCCTGCGACTTCGAGACGGTCAAAGGCGATGTCGAGCGATATTCAGGGCGGATCGGCATCTTCGCGGCGGATCGGCAGATCGTGGAGGCGGCGACCATCAGCTGGGCTGTTCTGGCGCCGGGCGCGGAACTGTCCGCCGGGATGCTCTCGGGGCAGTATATAAGCGAGCCGGGCGAAACCGTTCGCGAACTTGTCGGAGGCGCTGATAACCGGGTTTCCCTGCTGCCGCTGGGCCTTGACGGCGATCCCGGCCTGAACGCCGCGCTTGGCGTAACCGAACTGGCCGTCGTGTCGGCCATGGATGAGCTGAGCAGCAAGAACTAGACGGGATAGCCGCAAAAGAACTCAGCCGCCGGCCTTTTCGCACCACATCATGTACATGCCGTCGAAACAGCGCGGGTAGGATTCCTCATAGCGCGCCCATTCTTCGAGCGTTCCCGGCCAGCTTGCGCCCGTAGAGCTTTGGATGAAGTGCGAAGCGATTGGCGCAGGCAATTGAAAACCTCTGAAGGCCAGACCGTTCTGGCCGAGGAAGGCTTCGATCTCGGACAGGAAGATCGGCCGCTCATGTTCGTGCAGGACGTAGTCCCGGAACTCGTTCAGCGTGTAGAAATCCTGTGAAGAGGTCAGAATGGCGGCCGTTTCGTCCGCCCTCTCGATCAACTCAGCGCGATATTGGCGCGCCTGCGCCGCTCCGCAGCCCGGTCCCGGATATGCCGGCTCTGCGCGCAGTGCCGTTACGGCTCTCCGGGAAACAGGACTGTAAAGCCCCACAAGCATCAACCCGTCAGGACGCAGAGCTTCGGTCAGAGCCCGCCAGCCTTTGAACGGATCGGCCATATGATGCAGCACGCCGACGCATTCGATGATATCGAACGCCCCTTCTCCGCTATCGGCCAGCTCCAGCAGATCGGCCTGCGCGAAACGCAGATTGGCCCGCCCGTACCGCTGCGCGCGGTATCTGGCGTATGCAAGGCTTGTCCGGCTGAGATCGACGGCCAGCACATCTGCACCAGGACCATATCCCGCCGCTGAGGCCACCGCCTGCCTTCCCGTTCCTGCGCCAGCGATCAACACCCTGAAGGGCTTTTCCATGAAAGCAAGCCGCTCAGGCGAAAAGAACCTGGAAAGTGCGCGCGGGGCGCTGCCATCCGACGGCAAGGTCAGGCTCGTCCAGCGCGGATATGGATAGGCCTCATATTGTGAGGCGACTTTCCGCGAAGTCGCATCCGAGATAGTCCCCAGCGAAGGCAGGCAGGCCGCCCTCTTTTGCAGCGCCTCTCTTTCCTGCGCCCACTCGTCGAGCAACAGACCAAGCCCGCGCGGGCGGACGGCCTTGTACGCTTCCTCGGATGCATCCTGGGGAACAAGGCTGTCCGGCGGTTCGTAAAGCAGGCGCAGCATGAGCCGGCGGGCCTGTTCCGGATCGCCTGCGCAAACAGCGTCCCAATCCGGTGGGAGCGATGCCAGCCGCTCCTCCTCATCGGGTTGAACTGCGAAGACATGATCGTTGGCCAGGCATTGACGCGCCAGCGCGAGCAGGAAAGCTCCCAGGGCCTTGTCCTCGAACCGCCCGGCGGACAGCTCCAGCAGCACAGTCCGGCGGATCGCCGTCAGCAGCTTCTCCAGGCCGATGTCGCAGACCGGACCGGCCGCAAGCGCTGCAAGGAATAGCCTGTCGCTCAGCACGCGCTCGGTGCGGCGCATGATGAGGCTGCGCGCGGCCTCCCCGGCATCCCCGGCGGTGGCGCGTTCGAGCGCAGGGCCAAGCGGCGTTACGGCGCGCAGATGGTCGTAGGCGAGAGACGCGAGCACGCGAAGGTCGATACTGTCGTATGCAAAGCAGGCAAGTAGGCCGTGCGGGTCGAGATCCTTCGCGCTATCGAGCCTGAACATGCCCGCGAGCAAGGCGAGACGCGCCGGCGGCTCGGGCCAGGCGGGCTTGAAGCGCGCCGCCTGCGTCAGCAGCGCCATAGCCTCTGCGATCTCGCCGACGCGCTCTTTGGCGCTTGCCATATTGTACAGAACGGCCGCATTCCGCGGCTCCAGATCACGCGCTTTCCCGAACGCCTGCGCGGCGAGATGGAAGCGCCCAGCGCGGTAGGAGGCGTTGCCCTCGCGCAGGAAGTCGGCGGCGGACGGCTTCACCGGTTTGCGCAGTTTCTGTTTCATCGGCGTTGGTTAGCCGATTGGCGGAGAAAAGCCAAGCGAGACCGGTACGGCAGCGGACTTCAAGACATTCACAGCGTTTACGGCAATGTGCCGCAACATAGCGAACCCGAAATCATCCAAAGGATGTCCACATCCTAAAGATGCATTACTTGAAAACACCCTAAAAAGTTTTATTCAAGTGGATGATAATAATGCTGGCTTCGTACTATCAGCGCATATCACTTTCACTCCCAAATGCATTTAGGACAGAAAATGCCCAAGCCCCCTCGAGTCGCCATTGTTCATATCCCGAAAACCGCTGGCGTCTGGCTGCGGAAAGCTTTGGAGGTCCACTATGAGCCGGATGAGACCTGTGTATTGGATATGAAAAATAATGGGTTACCCGCCGATCTGACGGACACGCTGCGTTACAGACTGATCTCGGCGCATATGGGTTATGAGTATGCCAAAAGGCTGGACGCTGAGTTGGTCACTGTCCTGCGAAATCCTTACGACCGGATCGTATCGCTCTATCATTTCTGGCGTAACGTGCCTGTCGATCATGGTGGCCCCGCACTTGCCAAGCGCCTGACCTTCGAGGAGTTTCTTACTTCGGTCGACGAGCCCAAGATACTGATGTCCATCGTAAACGTGCAAGCCTGGCAGATCGCTTACGGCAATGAGCTTCAGCAGCGGTACGATCGCCCCAATATCTCTCCCGATGAATTATTCGGCAAAGCTATCGAAAACCTGGAGACATTCGCCGTAGTTGGCGTAAAGGAGAATCTGCCCGCTCTGGCGCAATCAATCCGGGACAAACTTGGCCTCAACGTAGACCAGAACCGTGCGCCTGAAAATGTCACCGTTGCGAGACCAACATTCAACACGCTCGAATTCAGGCTCCGGGCCATGATTCATCCGCTGGTCGAGGTCGATCTGGCACTCTATCATTATGTGCTCGAACGGTTCGTCTTCCCTTCAGGACGGAACTCGGCAGCAGTTCAGCCCAAGCCCTCAACCTCAATCGGACGCTATCTGACCGGATTCCGAAAAAGCGCCTGACGCCTCTGGCGCAAATCCTGCGCCTCAGCAACCCGGCGGCGTATCTGCGCCGCGCCCGCTCTTGAAGTGATCCTCCATGATCTCGACCAGCCGCTCATAGAAGGGTTTTTCGGCGGTGGGGAAGCTGATGCTGAAGACGTTGACGATCCGGTTGGCGCAGGAAAACATCACTTTCTGGTAGTAGATGCTGTCGCCGCGGAAGCCGGACAGCACGAACCACGTCCTGCCGACGGGCTGATAGTCCAGCTCTTCGTAACCGCCGAATTCCTCCAGCAGCGTCGTCCGGTACTCCCGCGGCGTGAGGCCGTCTTCATTCTCGGCCGCGAAAACCACGATCTTGGCGCGGCCGTCTTCCGAAAACAGCGTCAGAGTGCTGCCGTCCTCGGCCTCATCTCCGGCCTCGAAAATCGCCTTAGGGTAGAACAGCCTGTAGCCGAAACGCGCGTTCTCATAGGTCGTCCACGCTTCATCGGCGGCTGGCGCGTACTTCTTCTGTGCCATGGCGGGTGAAACCGCCGCGCAAAGGATCAGGATGCACAGGGCGGCAAGAAATCCGCAACGCGGATTGCGCGAAACTGGCGAACGCATGGCTACCTCTCTCATGCTTGCATATGGCTTCATTGTGATTGAAATATTGGCGCATTCCGAGTCACTGTTGCGCCGAATACGCACAATTGATTACGGGATGGGACGATAAGAGTTTCGCATGTCAGCGCATAGCGGATATGACGGCTTTCAGCGCAGCCTGCCCTGCGCCTGCGAGGCTTTGGCCCATTGCAGCGGCTGGCGCGCCGCGATAAAAGTCTGAGGAACTGAGAAGGAGACCGCCAATGGCGAAAGCCGGGACGACGACACGGCCGCTATCGCCGCACCTCACGATTTTCCGCCCCTATGTCAACATGATGATGTCGATCCTGCATCGCATCACCGGGACGGCGAACTATTTCGGCACACTGCTTATCGTCTTCTGGCTGGCCTCTGCGGCTGCGGGCGCTGAAAGCTACGCGCTGGCCAACGGGATTGCCGGATCGCTGCCCGGAGTTGCCATCCTGTTCGGCTTCAGCTGGTCGCTGATTCATCATGCTCTCGGCGGCGTGCGGCATTTCATCTGGGACACGGGACGCGGCTTCGCGATCGAAAACGTGCGCTTGCTGTCCTGGCTGACCATTATCGGCTCGCTTGCGGCGACGCTTGCGTTATGGGCCGCTATCCTGCCAACGCTGGGAGCGTTCTGATGGCCGATTTCCGCACGCCTCTTTCCCGCGTCAAAGGGCTGGGTTCGGCCCGTGAGGGAACCGGCCATTTCTGGGCGCAGCGCGTCACCGCTGTCGCCAACCTGTTCATGCTGATCTTCCTGATCTATGCAGGGGTCAGCCTTGCCGGTCAGCCTCTTTTTGCGGTGCGCAGCTTTTTCGCCTCCCCGGTTGTCGCGGGCCTCGCCATTCTCTTTGCCCTTTCGGCGGCTTATCACATGCGGCTCGGAATGCAGGTCATCATCGAGGACTACATCCATTCGCCTGCGTCAAAAACGGTGCTCCTGCTCGCCAACACCTTTTTCGCAGCCACAATTGCGCTTATCTCGATAGTCGCGATCCTGAAGCTGAATTTCGGAGCCTGAATCATGGCTGACAACACCACGACGAATGGAGGCTCCGCGCCGAAGACCAACGGCCGCGCCTACCCTTTCACGGACCACACTTACGACGTCGTGGTGGTCGGGGCGGGCGGCGCAGGTTTGCGCGCGACGCTCGGCTGCGCCGAAGCCGGACTGAAGACCGCCTGCATCACGAAGGTTTTCCCCACACGCTCCCACACCGTCGCCGCACAGGGCGGCATAGCGGCCTCGCTCGGCAATATGGGGCCGGACAGCTGGCAGTGGCATATGTACGACACCGTCAAGGGCTCCGACTGG
>CAYOUE010000005.1:6919-41380 GCA_964407075.1 uncultured Hyphomicrobiaceae bacterium | reverse complement strand
CGCTGGTCTGGGCGCTCGGCGGAAGCTGGGAGACGGCGCTGTCCATTGCGCCGAAATCGGTGACGGCCCCGGTCGCGATGGGGATTTCGGAGCAGCTCGGTGGGCTGCCGTCCCTGACCGCCGTGATGGTTATCCTGACCGGCATTCTCGGCGCGATGCTTGGGCCGCCGCTGCTGAACCTGCTGCGCATCCGCGACTGGAGCGCTCGGGGACTCGCCATCGGCACGGCGAGCCACGGCATCGGCACGGCGCGGGCGCTTCAGGTGAACGAGGTGGCGGGGGCGTTTTCAGGGCTTGCGATGGGGCTGAACGCGCTGGCGACTTCGGTGCTGCTACCGCTTATCTGGAGGCTGGTTTTCTGAAAGGCGGGTTTCGCGGCGGCAGCCCCGCCGCAGGAACACGGCGCGCGCCAAGCTACCCGAGAAAAGGCTGAAATTCCTTCAACACCGCCTCGTAGACAGAGCGTTTGAAGGGCGTAATCTGTTCGACAACCTCCTGTGGGGGCGCCCAGCGCCATGCGTCGAATTCCGGCTCATGGCCGCCTTCGGGCGCGTGTATGTTGAAATCGGAATCGTCGCCGAGGAAGCGCATGGCGAACCAGATCTGCTTCTGTCCGCGATAGCGGCCGTGAAGGGCTATGCCGACAAGTTCTGCCGGCAGGTCGTAGCTGAGCCAGCCGGAGGTGCGCCCGAGTATGTCGACCTTTTCCGCGCCGGTTTCCTCGGCCAGTTCGCGCAGAGCAGCCGCGGCGGGGTCCTCGGATTCATCGATCCCGCCTTGCGGCATTTGCCAGAATGCGCCGCGACCATTGGTCAGTTCCGGCCTGCGCCGTCCGATCCACACCTTGCGATCGGGATTGATGAGAACGATCCCGACGCAAGGGCGATAAGACAGAAGCGCCGGGCCTTCCGATCCGGCATTGGCGTTCAGGCTCATGATGCGCCGGGCGTCTGGGCCAGAACCCCGACCGGCACGAGGGTCACGCCCTTCTCGGCTACCGTCTCCGACCAGATACGAAGCTGCTCGATCGACGAGCGCGAAGCGTAGGCCAGTCCGATCGCGCTGCCCTTCTGGCGGGCGACGCCGACCAGTTCCTCCAGGCCTTTCTGAATCTGCTCGGGCGTCTGATAGGTGTCGACGACAACGTCCGCGCCGCCATAGAGCACGCCGAGTTCGCCGGCGAGCTTGCGGACCAGCGCCTGGCTGGCGTTGGGTTCGCTGATGTAGATCAGGCCGCGCGACTTTATGTCCTCCAGAAAGGGCCGAAGCGCCGCCTCGGACTGTAGCAGCTTGCCGCCGAAATAGCTGGTGACGCCGCTATAGCCGCTGAAGCGGTCGAGCACAGTCCTGAGGCGCGAGGCGTTGATCGTGGGGGTTGAAGACACCAGCAGTGTTTCCGGCCCTGGATCGGTGTTCGGATAGTCAGAGGGTTCGAGCGGAACCTGGATGATGACCTCGTGTCCACGCTCGCGGGCCTGTGCCGCCCATTGCTGCGCGCTGCCGACATAGGGGGCGACCGCCATCGAGATCGCGGGAGGCAGGCTCGACACCGCGAATTCGCTGTTGCGGTCATTGCGCCCGACGCCGCGCAACAGAATCGCGACTCTCGGAGTGGCCGCGCCGGCGTTGAGCGAAGCCGTTCTGATCGGGGCGGGGATATTGTCAGGCCGCTTCAACGGCACCGGCGGCGGGTCGATGAGCGAGGCCGTTTCCTGCCGCTCCTGCTCTTTTTTCGAGGCGACGAAGGCATTGAAGGTTGCACGAAGCTGCTGAACGTCTTCCTCAGCGAGGGGCTGAGAAGACGCCACGGCGTCGCCGGAAGGAGTCGCAGCAGCTTCTTCTTTCGTCTCCGGCGGGATCAGATCCTGCGTCGTCACAGCGCCTCGCTCGGGCTGAACGCCAGGAGACTCGGCCGCATTTCCGGCCGCGGGAAGCTCGCGCAGGGGTTCGGTCAGCGCGGCGACATTCTGCTCCGGCGCGCTTTCCGTTTCCACGGGAGTTTCTTCGGCGTAGTCATCGGTCAGGAGCTCCGGCTCGTCGGTCGGAGCGATGTCCGCCACGGCCGGATCGGTGCCTGCCGTCCCGGTAAGCGTGGACACGCCTTGCGGCGCTCCGGGGGAAAGCGGCGCGCCGGCAGCGGCAGGCGCCTGCGCGCTTGGAGCTGGCCTGATGGGCCGGTCGAGGCCGCCGATCGTTGCGCCCGGAATTGAGAAGATTTCCTCGGCTGGTTCGGAAATCGCGATTTCTTCCGACGCCTCTGCGGATTGGGAGGGGGCGACATTTCCGCTTTCCGCGAAGTCCGGCGTTTCGCCGTCATCCTCCTGCGGCAGGCGGTCGCCGTCAGGATCGGGGCGCGTGATAGCGGCCCGTGGCTGCGGGGCGTTCTGCAGAATTTCCGTCGTTTTCGCCTCGGCGAGCGACGATTCGTAGGGTTCGATGCTCAGGACGACTTTCGGACCCGTATCGGGTGGGGGAGGCTGCATCGCGAAATACGCAAAAGCGCCACCCAGCGACAACAACGCGATGGTTGCGGTATAGAAAAGAAGTCTCACTGCTCACGATCCATGTTTGGAAGCCGGTAATTTGCGCCACTATAGACCACGAATCAACTGTATCGGATCAAAAAAACGCCGTTGCGCCCATGAATAAGGGCGTGCTGGGGATATTAACCCCTGCACGCCCCTGATGCGCTTTGCGTGACGCCTCTTACTGAGCGGTTGCGTCCGCGTCGATGTCGGCCTGGACTTTTTTCTGCACGACCTGCTCGCCGCGCAGCAGCTTCATGGCGTATTGAAGCTGGGTGTCCTTTTCCTTTTCCTTCGGAACATAGGCAAGGCTGCCGGACTTCTCGCCGTCTTCATTCCTGAGATGTCCGCGCAGGCTGGCTTCACCGCGTGGCTTCAGGCTCCGGGCAGCGTCCTGAATTTCCTCGGGCAGCTCCTGCTCGACGATATGGTCGGGGTCGATGCCCTTGGCCTGGATCGACCGCCCCGAAGGCGTATAGTAGCGGGCAGTGGTCAGCCGGATGGCGCCGTTCGATCCGAGTGGGATGATCGTCTGGACCGATCCCTTGCCGAAGGACCGCGTGCCGACGACCGTGGCGCGCTTGTGGTCCTGCAGAGCGCCGGCGACGATTTCCGAAGCCGAAGCTGAGCCGCCATTGATGAGGACGATGACCTTCTTGTTGTCGGTCAGATCACCGGCTCTGGCGTTAGAGCGCTGCGTTTCGTTCTCGTTGCGGCCGCGCGTCAGCACGATCGCCCCCCTATCCAGGAATGCGTCGGACACGGAGATCGCCTGATCGAGAAGCCCGCCGGGATTGTTGCGCAGGTCGATGATGTAGCCCTTGAGCTTGTCGCCACCCTGCTTCTTCAGGTCCAGAAGCGCGGCGCGGAGCTGGTCGGACGTTTTCTCGCTGAAGGTCTTGACCCTGACATAGCCAATGTCGTCGCCTTCCATGTTAGCCCTGACCGGATTGATGCGGATGACGCTGCGGGTCAGGGAAACGTCGAAGGGATCGCCGCTGCCGCGCAGAACGGTGAGCGTGATCTGTGTGTCGACCGGGCCACGCATCTTTTCGACGGCCTGTTCGAGCGTGAGGCCCTGAATGGCTTCGCCGTCGAGATGGCTGATGAGGTCGCCAGAAAGCAGGCCGGCCTCTTCGGCAGGCGTGTTTTCGATCGGGGAGACCACTTTGACCAGGCCGTTCTCGTCCATCGTGACCTCGATGCCGAGGCCGCCGAACTCGCCCCGTGTCTGAACCTGCATATCCTGGAAATGCTTCGGGTTCAGATAGGTGGAGTGCGGGTCAAGGCCGCTGAGCATACCGTTAATCGCGGACTCGATAAGCTGGGCGTCGTCGGGAGTTTCGACATAGTCGGACCGCACGCGCTGAAGAACGTCTCCGAACAGATCCAGATGACGGTAGATCTCGGAGTTTTCAGCCGTTGCCGAACGGGTGTGCGTCGCATTGATGACAGAGGCTCCGGCCGCAAAGAGGGCCAACCCCGCAAACACCCAGATCGCAAAATTCGATTTCCGCATGGTATCAACCTTCTTTTACGCCCTCTGACCACCAGGGATCCGGATCGACCGGGCGGGCGTTTTTCCGGAATTCTATGTAAAGCACAGGATTCCGCGACTCAACCGAGCCTTGTGCGACTTCGGTTTTTTCGCCCATCGCCGCCACTGGCTCTCCGGCAAGAACAAACTGGCCCACTCCTGTGTAAATCTGGCCTAATCCTGCTAACAAAATATGATAACCCCCACCGGCATTAATTATCAAGAGTTGCCCATAGCTTCTGAATCTGCCCGCATAGATGACCCATCCGTCGGAGGGAGAGGTTATCTGCGCGCCTCCGCGCGTTTCCAGATGGATGCCCTGGGCTTTAACGCCGTCTTCGTCGGTTCCGCCGAATGAAGTAAGACGCGTTCCCTGCGCCGGAAATGGCAGCAATCCTTTAGCCTTTTCAAAGGGGATAGAAGGTTTCAAACGTCCGGGAGAAACAAAAGCGGCTTTTTTTACTGTAGGTTTCAACTCGATTGCGGGATCGAGCGATTTTAACTCCTCTTCATATTCAGCAAGCCCTGATTGTCCGGCTACTTCCGCATCGAGCCGTTTAAGTAGATCGCCGAAATCGCTGACCGCTCGACTGTGGCGGGACGCCGCCACCTTAAGCTTCTCCATACGCTCCCAATTGGCCTGCAGCTTCTCCTGCTTCTGCGCCAGAAGCTGATCGACCTCGGCTTTCAGTGTCTCGAAATCGGATTGAGCTGCGGCAAGACGCGCATGTTCTTCACGAGATTTTGTAATGATCGAATTAAGATCCGTCAGCGTGGCGGACAGTTCGTTGGCCTTCTCCCGGAAGCCGGGAAAGAACGAAGCGAGGATCATTGCGCTGCGGACCATGCCTAGCGCGTCGTTGCGCTCCGTCATCATGACGGGGGGCGGTTCACGCCCCATGCGCTGCATGACGCCGAGCATCTGGGCGATCGCCTTCCGGTTCTTCGCAAGCGCCTCCTCAAGCTGACTTTCCTGCCGCGCGAGCTCCTCGATCTCGCCTTCAGAGCGGGTAAGCTGTTTCTCCGCTTCCTGGATCTGGCGCGCGGCGTCGATCAGCTTTGCCTGAAGCGAAGCGGTTTCCTCGCTCAACGTATCGGTTTCAGTGCGCAGCCCCAGCTGTTCGCGCTCGATCCGCTCCAGTTCCTCCTGATGCTCCTTGAACAGGCGGCGGGCTTCGTCGAGGTCGATTTTCTCCCCGTCAAAGGTGAGAACGGAGCCATTGCCCTCCGATGCCTGCGCCAGCCGCATCTCGCCGCGAGGGGGCTGCGCGCCAGCGGGGGCGGCGAACGCCGCCAGCATGACGGCGGCAGTGATGGCTGTCGATAGAGTCGGCAAAGGCCCCCCATCCGGCGAAAAGCGTCCGGCAGAAAACTGCGCGAATCGCAATGATATGTTCTTGAGCGGCATTTCGGAAATGTTGACTTAAGAAAAAATTCCCCGGGACGCAATCACTCCGCTCTGCGCGCTCTTTACAATTCTCTGACTCAGGATCGCGGCGGCGAAAAGGCGGAGCGGGCATTCAATCGCGGTGATAGGGGTGTCCGGACAGGATCGTCGCCGCCCGGTAAAGCTGCTCGGCCAGGATGGCCCGGACAAGGCCGTGAGGCATGGTCATGCGGCCGAAGCTGACGGCAAGGTCCGCGCGCCGCACATATTCCGGATCGAGCCCGTCCGGACCGCCTATCGCAAAGCAAAGGTTCCGCGCGCCGCGGTCCCTCACCTCGCCCAGCCGCTCCGCGAAGCCAGCGCTCGACAGGAGCAGCCCGCCTTCGTCTAGCGCGAACGCGATGCCGTCCGCGGGCGTCTTCTTCATCAGACGGGCGGCCTCGTCGCGCTTTCTCGCGGATGCGTCCGCCGCCCGGCTTTCGGACAATTCGATGACGGCGGCTTCGCCAAAGCCGAGCTGACGGGACAGCGCCGCAAATCTTTGCAGATAGCGCGCCACGATGTCCCGCTCCGCCTCGCCCTTGAGCCGCCCGACGCAGAGGATGACCAGTTTCATGACGCAAGGCTCCCGGCGAAATCCGGCCGGCCGCGAAACGCGGCCCAAGGCGCGAGCCGTCCGCCCCGGCTGCGTCCGGCTTCAGACCGCCATGGGATCGCCCGGCCGATCCGCCGACCACATTTTTTCAAGATTGTAGAATTCGCGCACTTCGGGCCGGAAGATGTGAACGATCACATCGCCGGAGTCGATCAGAACCCAGTCGCAGCCGGGGATTCCCTCGACCCGGAGATCGCGGCATCCCGCATGTTTGAGCGCCTCGCGGATCTGCTCGGAGATCGCGCCCACATGCCGCTGCGACCGTCCTGACGCAATGACCATGTAATCGCCGATCGACGTCTTGCCGTGAAGGTCGATCGAGACGATGTCTTCTGCTTTTGCGTCGGAAAGGGAATTGAGCACAGTCGTTAGGATTTCAACCGAACGGTCATGATGCGTGACCGCTGCGGCGTCAGGATTGCCCTTGCGGGCGGACCCCGTCGAGATGTGCGTTATCAGATCTATGTCCTTCCGTTCCTGATCTGGCGCGGCTCTGCAAGGCAGAACCCAAGATACATTGCAGAAATTGATCCTGCAGTCTCCCTAACACCAGAAAATGTGCATCAGTTCACTAGATTTTTCAAGTGACAAGGCAATGAAAAACTTGAGTGTTGTTGCATTCCGGGCTTCTTGGCCCGTGCCGGCTCATGCCCGGCTGCACGCAGCCCGCCCCTCGCGGATCGCCGTCGAGGACACATCCAGAAGCGGGGCGGTCAGATAGCTCCATGCCGGCAGCGCGGCGCCCGGAAGCCCTGCGGTGCGGCTTTCCGGAAGGCGGCGCCGGGCGAAACGGGACGCAGCCCTTGATGCAAGTGCGCGGTGGCGATGGCCGGGGCGGTCGATGACGGCGACCGGAAGCGCGCCGAAGATCTCTTCCCAGCCCAGCCAGCGGTGAAATCCGGCGAGAATGTCGCCGCCCGCGATCCAGACGAAACGCACGCCCGGAAAGCGCCGCAGCAGGAACTGCACTGTATGCAGCGCATAAGGCGTCGGCATGTGCCGCTCGAAATCCGTGACAGCGATCCGGGGGTGACGGGCGATCCCGCGCGCGCCTGCGATGCGTTCGCCGATCTCCCGGAGTTCGGAGGCGTCTTTCAGCGGATTACCAGGCGTCACCAGCCACCAGACTCGGTCGAGGCCAAGGCGCTGCAGGGCGATCAGGCTGATATGAAGATGCCCCTCATGAGCCGGATTGAACGATCCGCCCATGAGTCCGATCCGCATTCCGGGGAAGGCGGGCGGAAGCGATTGCGCCAGGCCGGCGCGCGCGGCAGCGTAAGGATCGCCGCCCCGCGTCAAGACGGGCCGCCCTGTCCGCGGCCTCCGAGCCGGATCTCGACCGAGCGGCGGTGAGCCTCGAAGCCCTCCGCCCGTGCGAGCGTCATCGCAGCGGGGCCGAGTGCGGCGAGGCTTTCCGCGTTCAACTCGAGGATCGAGGTGCGCTTCATGAAGTCCAGCACGCCGAGGCCAGAAGAGAACCGCGCCGACCGCGCCGTCGGCAGGACATGGTTCGACCCGGCCACATAGTCGCCGATCGCCTCCGGCGTGTGGCGGCCGATGAAAATCGCGCCCGCATTCCGGATCGCCCGCATCAGCTCCTCGGCGCGGCGCGTCTCCAGCTCCAGATGCTCCGGCGCGATGCGGTCCACCAGCGGCGGGCATTGGGCAAGATCGCCGACGAGGATGATCGCGCCATTCTCACTCCAGCTCGCCGCCGCGACATTGCCGCGCGGCAGCGTGGCGAGCTGTTCCTGCACAGCCGCCTCGACTGCGTCGGCCAGGGCCGGATCGTCGGTCATCAGGATGGACTGCGCCGCCTCGTCATGCTCGGCCTGCGCCAGAAGGTCGGCGGCGATCCAGTGCGGATCGCTCTCGCCGTCCGCCACGATCAGCACCTCGGACGGGCCGGCGATCATGTCGATGCCGACCGCGCCGAACACCTGCCGCTTGGCAGCGGCGACATAGGCGTTGCCCGGCCCCATGATCTTGGCGACAGGGCGGATGCTCTGCGTGCCATAGGCGAGCGCCGCAATGGCCTGCGCGCCGCCGACCGGATAGATTTCATGAACGCCGCCCAGTTTCGCCGCGGCGAACACGAGCGGGTCCATCCGCCCCTTCGGCGCGGGAACGCACATGGCGATGCGGGGCACGCCGGCCACTTTGGCGGGGATCGCGTTCATCAGCATCGAACTCGGATAGCTGCCCTGCCCGCCCGGCACGTAGAGGCCGACGGCCTCGATGGCGGTCCAGCGGTGGCCGAGGCGCGCGCCGGTTCCATCCGTGAAGCTGGCGTCTTCGGGCAACTGACGGCGGTGATAGTCTTCGATGCGGGCCGCGGCGAAACGCAGGGCTTCCAGCGCTTGCGGATCGGCGGAGGCGATCACCCGGTCGATTTCCTCGGGCGCGAGGGCGATGCGGCCCGGCTCCAGGTCGAGGCCTTCGAAACGCTTCGTGTATTCGGCCAGCGCCGCATCGCCGCGGGCGCGCACATCGGCGATGATGGCGCGGACGGCGTCGTCGACGTCGGCGGCCTGCTCGCGCTTGAGCGCCAGCAGCGCGGAGAAGGCGGACTCGAAATCCGCATCCCGATTATTCAGTCGACGAACCATATTGCTATTCAACCTGCTGTTTTTGCTGTCCGTTTTCCGGATGCTCGGGCTTCACATGCGTTTTCCAGACCGGTCCCAGATCGCGCAGTTCCGCTTCGATGTAATCGGCCTTCAGCCTTATCGCACCGCCGCCCGCAAAGACCAGCGTAATGTGGCCTCCCACGTCATCCGTCGCTTCATAGCTAATGGCCAGAAGCTCCAGAACCGCATCTTGTCCCTCTTTGAGAGGAATATCCTTATACTGAGCATTTTGGATCTTCTCGAAGCGCAGTGCTGACTGGCGGCGCTCATAGACTCCGTCCTCTCCCGTTATCCAGTTGAAACGGCGTACGATGGCGGCAAAGCGTTGTTCGTTCGGTAGATACGCCATCTCGTCGGCGCGCACGATCGCGTCCTGCAAATGCGCTGAAATGATCTGCAGATCCTCTTGATCCAGGGCGATGAGCTTCAGTTCGGACATGGCGCGATACATGGATGATGCTCATTAGCAATATGTTGGCGGGCGGCGGAATGGCAAGCGATCAATTGCGCCTTCGCAACTTTGACCGACTTTACGATATAGGTGATTCTACGAATTTACAGCGCAACGGTGCTCGTGTATGTTTTCGGCATGATCGCAAAAGTGGGTCACAAGCCCGGATCGACGCAAGCCGGATAGTCTGCGTTCGGAATTCTCTCAGGCACGGACAGTTGAAATCGGCGCGTACGGGCTGCTCCGGGCAGGCGCGCATGTCATCCCGCACCTTCAGATTCACGGCTCTCTCACAGTGTCACCTCCTCCCACCAATCCCGCACCGGACTGGCAGGCTATCGCGCAGGACTATGGCGATGGCGCCCTTTGCGTCAAGGAAATCTGCCTGCTGCACAACATCAGCCACAAACGGCTCTATGACCGCATCGAGAATGAAGGCTGGCCGAGACGGCGCAGGCCCAACAAGTTCTCCGCCAACCGGGCGAGAGCATCGGCAGCGGACATGCCGAACCGGCTTCTTCGCGCTCTGGATATGAAAATGACCGAACTTGAAAAGCGCATGACGGCGAAAACAGAACCTGCCTCCGACGCCGAATTCGAACGCAATATCCGCACGATCAACACGCTGGCCGGGCTGTTCGAGAAGCTGAAGAAGCAAGCCGCTGCAGATGTCGCGAACGCGAAAGGCGCCGATGGCGGAAGCCTCGGGCGCCAGGATGCCGATGAGCTGCGCCGCCAGCTTGCCGAACGGTTGACCCGGCTTAGCGGAGAAGTAAGTGTTGCAAAGTCTGGCGATCGGGTCGAGGGATAGGCTGAGATCATCTTGCCGAACACGCAGAATCGAAATCCTCGCGAAAACGGCGAGCCGGCGCCATGGGCCCGCCGTCGTCCCGCATCGCTGTAATGCCGCCTGTATTTGACAGACTGTTTTCATGACATGGACTGCATCGGCGGACGCATTGCGCAGCGCCCTGGCAAAAATGTCCGGCGGCGCAGCGCCGTATCGGGCGGTCGAAGAGTGGCTTGCGGCCCTCAGCGCTGCGGAGGCCGAATTCCTCCTGCATGACTGGCAGCTCTGGGCGCGCGGCGACCAGCTTCCCCCGGTTCGAGCACAGGGCGGCGGCGCCTGGGTCACATGGCTTATCCTCGGCGGGCGCGGCGCAGGCAAGACGCGCGCCGGAGCCGAATGGGTGCGCGGGCTGGCTTGCGGCCTGCCGCCTTTCGCCGACGCACCGGTGGAGCGAATCGCACTCGTCGGCGAAACGCTGGCCGACGCCCGCGCGGTCATGATCGACGGCCCGTCCGGCCTGCTGGCGATACACCCCTCGGGCGAGCGCCCGAGTTACAATGGCTCGCGCCGCGAACTGACCTGGCCGAACGGCGCGATGGCGCAGCTCTTTTCGGCGGACGATCCCGAATCGCTTCGCGGCCCGCAATTCGGCGCGGCTTGGGCAGACGAACTGGCCAAATGGCGCTATGCGCAGGCTGCATGGGACATGCTGCAATTCTGCCTGCGGCTCGGCGGCAAACCGCGTCAGGCGGTCACGACGACGCCGCGCCCGATCCCGCTCATCAAGCGCCTCATCGCCGATCCGGCCACCGCGATCAGCCGCGCGCGCACCGAAGACAACGCCGCCAATCTCGCGCCCTCTTTCCTCAGCGCCATCGTCGGCAGCTATCAGGGCACGCGTCTCGGCCGGCAGGAGCTCGACGGCGAGTTGATCGAGGAACGGCCGGACGCCCTCTGGCAGCGTGAGATCATCGAACAGGCAAAGGTCCGCGAAGCGCCGCCGCTTGAGACTGTTGCCGTCGCAATCGATCCGCCAGTGACCTCGGGGCCACGCGCAGACGCTTGCGGAATCGTCGCAGCAGGCCGCGCCGAAGATGGCCGCGCCTATGTGCTGGCTGACGCCACATTGCGCGGTGTGCAACCGCTGCAATGGGCCGAAGCCGCCGTGCGTCTCTATGAAAATCTGCAAGCCGACCGCATCGTCGCCGAAGTCAATCAGGGCGGCGAGCTGGTCGCCGAAATGCTGCGTCAGGTTGCGCCCAACATCCCCATCCGCATGGTGCGCGCAACGCGGGGCAAATACTTGCGCGCCGAACCGGTCGCCACGCTTTACGCACGCGGCCTTGTCGCCCATGCGGGGAATTTTCCGGAGCTGGAGGACCAGATGTGCGACTTTGGCCCCGGCGGCCTTTCGGACGGGGCAAGCCCCGACCGGCTCGACGCGCTGGTCTGGGCGCTGACGGAGCTGATGCTCGACCGACCCTCGCCGCCGCGGATCAGATCACTGGCCTGAACCGTCCGCCGCGCCCCGGTCCATCTGCGCCTCCCGCCAATGCCGGAACGGCGTCGTCAGCGGCAGGACCCAATCGTCGGGGCCGGTGAGGTTGTAGCTCACCTGCGTCAGATCGGCGTCCGGGCGGATGAAGGGCTGGAACGGCCGGCCGTTCAGCGATTTCTCGATCACGGCGTTCACCGCGACGTCCGCATGGCCGCGCGCCGCCCAGACGCGCTCCAGATGATGCGCGAATTGCAGGATCATGTCGGGCCGCGCCATCATGCCCCAGGCCTGGCGTCGCGTCAGGAATTCCTCCGGATCGACGCGCCAGACCTGCCCGCTTGCCCGGTCGGTGACGAGGAAATGGCCGCGCCCCTCGCGCGTGTACATCCGCATCCGCCAGGCGAAGCGGTGGCCGTCGCCGGTCCAGCGAACCTCGGTGGGGAAGGCGGCGTAGCGCAGGGGGATGGCGATCTGCAGCGCGATCCATACGGCGAGCCCGGCCACGGTCCAGCGCGATAGGGACATGGCCGGCGCGGCGGACGGCGCGGGCAGCGGCGGCAGAGCCAGCGCCTCGAAGCGCGCCAGCAGCCAGCGCGCGAAACGCTGCGGCCAGTCCGGCGCGAAGAAAATCGTCATGACGCCGATCGTCAGCCAGGGGAAAATGCCGATATTGAAGAAATAGGCGTTCGACATGTGGAAGGCGCAATAGATCAGGAACACCGGCAGCCGCGTCCGGCTCCATAAGAGGAACGGCGCGCCGATAATGTGCAGCGCGATCGTGCCCCACGCGCCGGCGGCGATGACCCAGTCGGAATAGAACAGATGCCCCAGCGGCACGTCCGCCGCCTGCGCGCGGAGCCAGATGCCGAGCGGCTCGCCTTTCAGCCAGTCCTCGGTGATCTTCACGAGCCCGGCGTAGACGAGGATGATCTCGGTCTGCGCGCGCAGGGCGAAGACCGGCCAGTAGGGGATCGTCTCGCGCCGCCATGCGGGCCAAAGCCGGGCGTCGACCGAGAAGGCCCGGTTCGCCGGCATCGCGCAGAGCAGAAGCGCGTAAAGGATGACCATGTAGAAGTGGTTGAGATACTGCGCCTGGTCGAGCAGGAAAAAATAGGTGAAGACGATGGTGAAACCGACGATGGCGAGCCGGTAGAGAAAGCCGATCATCACCATGAAGGCGAAAACGCCGACCAGCCCCCAAGCCCACTCGATATAGGGCTCTGGGAGCGGTGCGACCCACGAAAAGCCGGGATAGGCAAAGTGGAAATCCGGCTCGACGTAATAACGGTGGATGCGGTCGTGCTGGAAAAAGCGCCAGACGTCCCAGACCATCAGCACGCCGAACGCCATGCGCAGCACGGCGAGTGACTGGATCGAGACGGGCGCGGCGAGGTCCGGCAGGATGGCGGCGCGGCGGCCGCACGGCGGTTGCCGGCGCGCCGAGGCTGACGGCCGGCGCGGCTCTGTCGGCATGGACGGTCTCCCGGTGTGCAGGCGCGATGATAGCGCGTGTGTGGGAGGATAACGAGCGGGCGGGGCGGATTATTCCGCGGCGGCGGCGGGCTGCCGTAACCTGGCGTCTTCACGGCATATTCCGGAATCCGGACGCTTCAAGCCGCCTTCGCGCCCAGATTGCGCCCTAATGTCCATCCGCTGGCTGCAGGGGCGGAAGGGAATGGCGCTAATCGTCTGCCATGTCATTGCGTACGTACAGATCATGAGCGCCGGGTTCAATCTGTGGGGCGTCGATCCGTGGTTACTGGTCAACATGCCGTTCGGCCGGAACACTTTCCTGGTCGGCCTGTTCATGGCGGTGCAGATCCTCGGCCTCGCCGGCGCAATCCTGATCCTGCAGAACAGGCGGCGCGGCTACCTCCTGTCCATCGCGCATCACATTCTGCTGCTGCCGGCGCTGGTGGTCACGGGCTGGGGCCTTGTCATGCTGATGGACGACCGCGTCAACCTCACGCTGCTCTTCATGAGCAGGCCGGGCGGCGGCGATATCGGCCTCTACTGGTCGCTCGGCTGGACAACGGTGTTCCAGCAGGTCACGCAAAATGTCCCGACCGGCTCGACCTATATCGGCGTCAACCTGTTCGCGCTTGCCTGCATCTTCCAGCTCTGGACGAGGCTGGATGAGATGGACGCGGAGCAGGCCAGGCAGGAGATGCAGATGCGGCGTCGCGAGCGGAAGGGAGGACGCCCCCAGCTTGCGCTGCCGCCGCCGAATCGCCGTCCGCCGCAGCAGCCCTATCCTCAGGAGCAGCGCGCAAGACCGCAGCAGCAGGCCCCGCGCCAACCAAGACGCCCGCCGCCGACGCGCTGGGAGTTATGATTGGAAGTCTGGCCTTACGAGAGAAGAAAATCAGTCAACCGTTTAGCTAAAGCTTCGCGATTTCTGATCTCGCATTCCCAAATAGTAAGAACTCGCCACCCTTTATTTTGAAGTTTGGCAAAATTGTTCTTATCCCGCTCTCTGTTGCGTTCTATTTTCGCAATCCAGTAGTCGGCATTGTTTTTAGGCACCCGCGCCCCTCTGCGGCAAGTATGTCCATGCCAAAAACATCCGTGCACGAAAATGACCTTGCCTTGGGCGGGAAAAGCAATGTCCGGCTTGCCGGGCAGATCCTTCCGATGCAGCCGATAACGAAAACCCAGAGAGTGAAGCAGGCTTCTGACGACCTTTTCGGGGGCAGTATTCTGCGATTTCACTGCACGCATTATGCGGCTGCGCAGTTCAGCGCTGGCACTCAATTTTTCAACTCGATCTTGAGGCCGGGATCTGTCTCAAACTCATCAACAATGTCATTATAGCGAGTAACCAGATCTGTAATGGCAGTCTTACGGCCCTTCGACTCAAATTTGCCAAGCTCGTACAAATTCAATGCAATAAATTGTTCTGCTTCGAAAACGTCGATGCGGCTGCCGACCTGAGCGTTCGCTGCGAGCGCTTCGGCAACTGTCACCCCTTGCCCTATCGTCACGATGACCGGCTTATCATCGCTGTCGATGTTCTCTTGGCAACGTTGGATGAGCGCCTCTGTCGGCGTCGTCGTGACATGAATAGCAACATCGCCGATCAGGAAATCGCCAGCGCGTCCTGTCTGCTGATCTGAGGTCGAAAAGCTGTTGTGGACAACAGAATTGCTGCCCATGGCGCAATCCAGTTTTGCGCCAACCAGATGCTGCAAGACGCCGCCGACATAATTCGTGCCTGATGATTGCCTCTGGCGTTCTTCGGCTTGTCTTAGGAGATCCTGAACAACCGCTCGCAGACTTCTGGAGGCGTCAAGTCTGATCCTGAAAGGCTTGGCGGCGAAGAATTGATGAACTCGTCCAATCCAGAAGGTTTCGACAGCTTCCAAATCCACATTGCCGTGTTCAGCGAGCGAATTCAGAAAGCCGACATAGTCGCGCATGTTGCCCAAGCTGCCTCGGCTGGTTCGCCCGCCTTCCGAGGCAAGTACACGCTCAATGCTGTGACGTTTGAGGATAGACTGAACCGAGCTGCGGCCGAGGCCGAGCACCTGACCGCCACGTTCTGTAACTAACGCGTCAGCATTCAGCGGCAACCCTTGATTTCTGGCGTGCTGGGTGATTACGAGAGCGACACAAAGCGGTCCCTTCCCGGCAAATTTCTTTTCTCGTGCGAATTCGATCAGCGCTTCGCTCAGTTCAGACACGTCTAAGCAGCCTTTTTTCGTGGCATACGATTGCTGGCCAGAACGGGTTCGAGAATGTTTTTGGCAAGATAGCTTACGACAGGAACAGCAACGCCGTCGCCAGCAAGATGGTATGCATCATTATATTTCTCAGGCAGCCTATAATCATCGGGCAAGCCCATCAGGCGCACTGCCTCCCGAGGAGAGAGAAGGCGAGAGCGAATGCTATCGCCTTGCACAATCATAATCGTCTGGCGGCTCGAACCGCCTGCAGGCGTTCTCAGGCATCCGGCTATATCATCAAAGCGAACCTCGGCGCGCTGAATCTTCACGCCATTACGATCCGAACGGGTTCTTTTGTAGATCGTCCCGACCGTTCGCCTCTTGGATTTTCTGGCTTTTTCTACCTTTCCAAGGTTAACGGGACTCATTAACTCAAGGAGCCTTTGAGTTTGTTCCCGCGTATGCCACGCGACGCCATGAGGCTTCTCTTCAATCAAATCGGCAAGAACCGTATTGCGGCGATGAGGCTCTGGCAGACGCCACCAGATCCAATTCTTGCGCGCAACCGCGGTAAGCCCTTTCTCGGCATTTATGAGCGTCGGGGAATGCCACAAGGGATCCGGCGCCGGGTTGGCGAGTTCGGCCGGAATGAACTTGCTTTCGTGGACTCCTATTATGAAGAGACGGGGACGCGACTGCGGCACAAAGTGAACAGCATCGACGATCAGCGCGCCATAACGATAACCCGCTTTGGCTAGAGCCAAAGCGATCGTGGCGAAATCGTTCCCTTTATGAGACGTTAACGCTCCGCAGACGTTCTCCAACACGACTATGCTTGGAATTCGTTGCTCATCTGCGAGCGACTGAACCAGCTTCCAAAAGGGCCAGAATGTTCCAGATCTTTGCCCGTTCAAACCGGCCCCGCTACCTGCCAGCGACAGGTCCTGGCAAGGAAAAGAGGCCCACGCCAAATCTGGGTGGCCGGGTAAATCCTTGGTCGTCAGAGAAGCTACGTCACATGCCTTGAGACAGCCGTTCCCCCAATTCGCGGAATAAGCTGCTGCTTTTTTCGCATCTATGTCGTTCGCAAACAGACAAGACCATTCCTGCCCTAAGCCGGCTCGAGCCATTCCGCCCCCACAAAAGAACTCATAATATGTACCAACCGTTTTTCGCGGAAGTGATCGCTTCATATGGTCTGCCTGATCGGAGCGCTATTAGTGGAAGTCGAATCGCAGAACTTTAGAAATTAATGCCATCAGATTGCGTCGTTCGCAATTTGTTCTCAATAGAAGTCCACCATTTTCTCATTCTCGATTGATTGAGTAACTCCATGCCCTTCCGTTTGCTAGCAGCCGCGCTTCTGGGCCGCACGGCCGATCACGCACCCCCATCCCAAAAGGCCTCCGCCACCAGCGCTCTCTTCGCCGTCCACCACACCGGCCAGCCGGTCTGGTCGCCGCGCGATTACTCCGCCTTCGCCCGCGAGGGCTATGCGCGCAATCCTGTCGTCTACCGCGCGGTGCGGATGATTGCCGAGGGCGCGGCCTCCGTCCCCGTCCGGCTGTTCGAGAATGGCGCGGAGGTCAGCGACCATCCGCTGCTCTGCCTCATCGGCCGGCCCAATGCGGCGGCCTGCGGTCCGGACATGCTGGAGGACTGGTACGGCTATCTCCTGATCGCCGGCAACGCCTATATGGAAGCGGTGAGCGTCGGTGGCGGGTCTCCGCGCGAGCTGCACGTGCTGCGGCCCGACCGGATGAAGATCGTGCCCGGCTCGGACGGCTGGCCGGAAGGCTATGAATACAGCGCGAACGGGCTGACGGCGCGCTTCCGGCAGTCCCCGGAAGAAGGCGTGCGCCCGATCCTGCATATGGCGCTGTTCAATCCGTCGAATGATTATTACGGCATGTCGCCCATCGAGGCGGCGGCCACGGCGGTCGATCTGCACAATGCGGCGTCAAGCTGGAACAAGGCGCTGCTCGACAATGCAGCGCGGCCGTCCGGCGCGCTGGTCTATGCCGCCTCGAACGGGCATCTGTCCGAGGAACAGTTCGCGCGGCTCAAATCCGAGCTGGAGACGAATTACCAGGGCGCTGTCAATGCCGGGCGGCCGATGCTGCTGGAAGGCGGGCTGGACTGGAAGGCGATGTCGCTCTCGCCCGCGGAGATGGATTTCATCCAGGCGAAGCACGCCGCCGCGCGTGAGATCGCGCTGGCGCTGGGCGTGCCGCCGATGCTGCTGGGCATTCCGGGCGACAATACTTACGCGAATTATGCCGAGGCGAACCGCGTGTTCTGGCGGCAGACGATCTTGCCGCTGGTGGCGCGGACGCTGAAGGCGCTGTCGGGCTGGCTCGGGCCGCAATTCGGCGGCGGGCTGGAATTGCGTCCTGCGCTGGACAAGGTCGATGCGCTGAGCGGCGACCGCGCCGCGCTCTGGGACCGGCTGCAGCGCGTCGACTTCCTGACCGTGGACGAAAAGCGCGCGGCGGTTGGCTATGGGCCGCTTGGTGCGGAGAGCTAAGGCTGACGCACCATCTCCCGCTCTGGGGAGGGAGCGAATGTCCGGCAACGTCGATTGATGATCTGGAGACGCGGATGGCGGCTGGAACTCTGCGGGAACGTGGCGCGATACGGATTTTCCGGGCGCAGCGGCATCCGCAAGCCTGCCCGTCATTTCAGCCGGAATGGGAGCCGGTCAGCGATCCTTATGGGAATGATGCCGCGCGTGCCGAGCGCCCGAAACCGCCGCGCATTCCCCGGCGCTACAAGTCGCATGTCAATTCGGTCGCGGTGTCGGTCGCCATGTCCGCGGTCATCACGCTCTATGTCGCAATCCGCAATGCCGGCTTTTCGTTGGAGGCAGTAGCGCTCTGGCTCGCCGCCTGGCCGGTCTCATGCATGATCGCAGTGCCGGCGCGCTTCGCCATATCGCCGCTGGCCGCGCGCATCACGGCGCTGATGGTCGAACCCCCATCCGCGCAGGGCTGAATTGCGCGCGCATGTTTGCTCCGGCGCGAATTCCCGGCTAAAGACTCATGCGCTGAAACGGATGGGAGCCGGACGCGCGTCATGCTGGAATTCAAATTCAAACGCCTGCCCGCACGTTACGCAGCGATCATCATGCCGCTGATCCTGTCGCTGCTGATGTCGGGGCTGGTTTCGTTCATCGCGACCATGGCGAGCGTCGGAACACCGCCCGGTTTTGTCGGCCTCTGGCTCGGCGCATGGCAGGTGTCCTGGCTGATCGCCTTTCCGTCCCTGCTGGTGCTGCTGCCCGTCGTGCGCAGGATCGTCGCGCTGATCGTCGAACCGCCAGCGCATTAAAGCGCGAACTGCCTTCAAATCCGGAGACGCTCCCTTGCCGCCATCCAGCATCGCGCATATGCCGCGCTACGATCCCGCGCGCGCCCGGCCGCTGACCGGCGGCGGCTTCGAGGGCTACGCCAGCCTCTTCGGGCGCGAAGACAGAGGCCGGGACATCATCATGCCCGGCGCGTTCCGCGCCTCGCTGGCGCGCCGTGGCGCCGACGGGATCAGGATGCTGTTCCAGCACGACCCCGGCCAGCCAATCGGCGTGTGGGAAACCGTGCGCGAGGACAGCGTCGGGCTTTATGTCCGCGGCCGCCTGATCGAGGAAGCCGCCCGCGCCCGCGAAATCCTCGCCCTGCTCCGCGGCGGCGCGGTCGACGGTCTCTCGATCGGCTTCAACACCCGCAAGGCGGTCCGCGATCCGCGCACCGGACAGCGCCGCCTCTACGAGATCGACCTCTGGGAAATCTCCATCGTCACCTTTCCGATGCTACCCGGCGCGCGCATCGGCGCGGTCAAGCGTCGCGGCGAGCGCCCGGCGCGCAAGTCATCCGCACCCACGTAGTCCGCCACCGACGCGTTTCAAGCCTTCCGTCCGCCCGCGCTCTTTCGCGCAGGCGGGCGTCCTCCTGCCCGGCTTGCCAGGCGCTCGCCGCGATCCTCTCCTGGCGGCTCGCAGCGCCCTGTTTCGCGGCTCCCCCGGCCACGTCCGACCGCGCATCCCCCGCGCGGCGCGAAACATCGGAACGGCCGCATCTTCCCCCGGATGCGGCCAGGCTTGCCGAATGGCGAGGCCGGGCAGGGGAATTTCGATGAACGGCCGGTTATGCGGCGTTCAGCTTTGAACCGGATAGAATGCCGTCGCGTCCAATTGGCGTGTGCGCAAGCCTGCAACCGGAGGCTCCGTTTGCTTGCAAGCAGTTCCGGGAAAACGAAAAACCGGCTTTCCGGGGAACGCCGAAGATTGGGGGTTATGGATGGAAGGCAGGAAATCTTCGCTGGCGACAGGGTGGATGCTCCTCCCTCATACGATCTCCGCCGCAGCCTTTCTCGGCTCATTCGCAATTATCGGGATGGCAGGAGCGGACAGGACCGATGCGGATCTGATGCTCGGGCTGACCGGCTTCGCAGCTTCTGCCTTCGCCCTGATTACGACGCTCGCAACGCTGATCCTGCATCCCTGGGGGCGCGCTTCGGCACGCAACTGGATAGGCCTTGCCGCCCACATCGCCGCGACCCTGGCCGTGCTGGTGCTGGCCAACGCCTGGCTCGGCGCAAATGCCGCATGAAAGCCGGAGTCTCAGGAAGCCAGCATGTCGAGCGCCCGCCGGGCGATGCGTTCGCGAACTTCGTCAGGTTCGTGCGACAGCGCGGTGCTCACGGCGCGGGCGGACCCGCGCAGGCTGTAAAGCTGATCCATCAGCGACACCACCAGCGGCAGCGTTTCCTCGTCGAGAGCCATGTCGTAATGCAGATCGCAGATCAGGCGCACCCGCGCCACATCGGCCTCGTCGAACTCAAGCGGCTCATGCGCGCGCGCCCGGACCAGTCCGGCCTCGACCCATCGGCGAAGCATGTGGGCTTCGAGCGCGTCGATCAGATCGCAAAGCTGTTTCTCGCCGACCATCATGCCGCCTCCTTCGCCTTGCGCGGATCGTAAGGGTTCCGCGCTTCCCAATCCGCAATCAGACGGCGCAACTCGTCGTCGGACTTTTCGGGCAGCTTCACGCGAAGTTCGATGAGGTGATCGCCGCGCCTGCCGGTCTCGCGGTTCATGACGCCCTTCCCGCGCAGACGCAGGGTCTGCCCGGTGTTGGCGTTCTTCGGTATGGTCACGTTCACCGCCCCCGATACGGTCTTCGCCTGCAGCTTTCCGCCGGAAAGCGCTTCGTTGAGCGTAATGTCGAGCGACGAAACGATGGCATCGCCCTCTCGCCGGAAAACCGGATGCTCCCGGACATTGACGGTGACGAGCGCATCGCCCGGCGCGCCGCCCCCTGCGCCCGGCCGCCCCTTGCCTCTCAGGCGCAGAGCCTGTCCGTCGCGCACGCCGGGCGGAATGGTCACGGAAAGCTGCTCGCCGTCCGGCAGGGTCACGATGCGCTTCGCGCCGTTGACCGCATCGAGAAAATCGACGGTCAGCGAATAGTTAGCATCCTCGCCCTTCAGAGCGAAACCGCGCCCGCGCGGCCCGCGCTGTCCGAAGCCCGGATCGCCGAACAGGTCGCTGAAGATATCGCCGAAATCCGCGCCGCCGCCTTCGCTCGACCAGGTGTAATATTTGAAGCCGGGTTCGCCCTCCGCGCGCTGCCGGTAGAAGCCGCGCTCGGGACGCTCCGCGCCGCTTTCGTCGATTTCGTCCTTGTCGTAGCGCGCGCGTTTGGCGGCATCGCCGAGAACGGCGTAGGCCGCGGAAATATCCTTGAAACGCTTCTCCGCTTCCGCGTCGCCCGGATTGAGATCCGGATGATTCTTCTTGGCGAGCCGCCGGTAAGCCTTGCGGATGTCGTCCTGCGAAGCGTCGCGCGGCACGCCAAGAACGCTGTAAGGGTCCGCCATATGTTCCTCTTTCATGCCTGCCACTCCAGCGTCGGAGCGCGGGCCGGGAGGCGTAAACATCAACCCAGTCCAGATCAGAATGATTTCGGACCGGATCGGTCCGAAATCATGAACCGTGATCTCTTTCAATAGCTTATAGCGAGATGAGGAGCGGACAACCGCGCACGTTACTCCTCATCCCGCTTAAATATAATCGGCGTTCCGGCGTTATTAAGAGCCGCTGCCCGATCCTCCGCCGGCCCCTTCAGTCCCGCCCGGCGCTCCCATCGTGAACCAGTGAGGACATAATGACCGAATATACCGCTCCCAATGAGTGGGAGAACAAGGCCGCGCGGCCTGCTTCCTACGAGATCGCCGATGCGCAGGACGGCCTTCTGCACGCCTTCGAGGCGTTCAGGGAGGCCAATGACGAGCGTCTCGCCCAGATCGAGCGGCGGATGGCCGCCGATGTCGTGACGACGGACAAGCTCGACCGGATCAACCGCGCGCTCGACGAATACAAGGCGACGGTGGACAGCCTCGTGCTGAAAGCCTCGCGTCCGCAGCGGGGCGGCGCGTCGCCGGCATCGGCTGCGACGGGCGAGCACAAGGCGGCCTTCGAGAGCTACATGCGCCGCGGCGAGGCCCGTAATCTGCACCGGCTGGAGGAAAAGGCGCTTTCGGCCAATTCGGACCCCGACGGCGGCTATCTGGTGCCGGATGAGATCGAGGCCCAGGTGATGCGCGCGCTGCGCGAAGCCTCCCCGATCCGTGCGATTTCCGGCATCCGGCAGGTGTCGTCCAACACCTACAAGAAGCCCTTCGCCATAACGGGCGCGGCTACGGGCTGGGTCGCGGAGACCGGCTCGCGGGCGCAGACAGCTTCGCCAACGCTCTACGAACTGGCCTTCCCGACCATGGAGCTTTACGCAATGCCCGCGGCAACGCCGGTGCTGCTTGAGGACTCAGCCGTCAATATCGACGAGTGGGTGGCCGAGGAAGTGCGCGTCGCCTTCGCCGAGCAGGAGAACGCCGCCTTCGTGTCCGGCGACGGCGTCAACAAGCCTCGCGGCTTTCTGGATTACGCCAAGGTCGCCGAGGCGAGCTGGAGCTGGGAGAATATCGGCTATGTCGCGACAGGCGCTGCGGGCGATTTCCCGGCGAGCGACCCGGCGGACAAGCTGATCGACTTCGTCTACACGCTCGCATCGCCTTACCGCGCCAACGCCCATTGGGTCATGAACCGCTCCACCCAGGCCGAGATCCGCAAGATCAAGGACGGGGACGGTAATTACATCTGGCGGCCCGGCGAGCAGGCGGGACAGGGCGCGACGCTGATGACCTTCCCCATCGCCGAAACCGAGGACATGCCCGCAATCGATACGGACAGCTATTCGATCGCGTTCGGCAATTTCGAGCGCGGCTATCTCGTCGTGGACCGCATCGGCATCCGCATCCTGCGCGATCCGTTCTCGGCCAAGCCCTATGTGCTGTTCTATACGACCAAGCGCGTCGGCGGCGGGGTGCAGGACTTCAACGCCATCAAGCTCCTGAAATTCGGCGTGTCCTGATGCGGGCCGAAGGCGGGATGCGTCCTGACTCTGCGTAATACTCCTTATGCAATCAGGTCACATCTGCCACAATTTTGCTCGAATTCGCCTTGCTGCAATTTTCTCCCGGCGCTGTCTTGCGCCGAAAGCGGCGTCCGGACGACGTCGGGCATTACACGGCTAGCGATCTGAAACGGCATAAAAATTTGCCGAATTACGACGACTGCGTACAATATTTCCGCAGCTCGCTGTCTGTTCATGCCGGACAAGTAAATACGCAGAATTCCGGTTCTATACCGTCCGCTCCAATTCTGCTTCCTTCTGAAATGTCAGCACGAACAACAACAACCAATCGGCTGATGCAGGCGCTGCCCCCCAGCGCGATGGCCCGCTTCAGGGCCGAGGCCGCGATGAGCTCCCCCGTCGCGGCCTCAAATCTTTCCGTTCACACCGCGATTGGCGCCTGCGTCGCGCCCGAGGCCATTTCATGCCCCTGATCCTGACATCCGGCCCAAGCGCCGAACCCGTTTCGCTCGACGAAGCCAAGCTGCATTGCCGCGTGGACGACAGCACCGACGACCTGCTGATCTCCAGCCTCATTCTCGCGGCGCGGCTCCATGTGGAGCGCAGCCTCGATATCGCCCTGATCTCGCAAAGCTGGTCACTCTATCTCGACAACTGGCCGGACGCGACTTTCGTCGAGACGCCGATAGCGCCGCTGATCTCGGTCGATGCGGTGCGCGTCTACGGCGCGGACGGCGCTCCGACAACCGTCGATCCGGCAGACTATATCGTAGATGGCGCCTCGCGCCGCCCCCGGATCGCCCGGCATGGCGGCGCGGGCTGGCCGCGTCCGGGACGCGCGCTCAACGGCATCGAAATCGCCTTCACGGCGGGCTACGGGCCTGAACCGGAGGACACTCCCATGCCCGTCCGGCAAGCCATCAGGATGCTTGTCGCGCATTGGTACGAGGCGCGAGAGGCGGCCGTTCCCGGCGACGCGCCGGAAACGGTTCCGCTCGCCGTCTCCAGCCTGATCGCGCCTTACCGGAGTCCAAGGCTTTGAGCGTGCGCATCGGAGATCTGCACAGCCGCCTCGCCATCGAGCAGGCTGTGCGCATGGACGATGGCGGCGGCGGAGCGGATGTGGCCTGGGAGACCATCGCCGAGGTCTGGGCCGCGGTCGAAGCCGTTTCAGGCGGCGAAAGCGTCGAGGCCGACCGCGTGGCCGGAAAGGCGCTTTACCGGATCGTCATCCGCCACCGGAACGGCGTCGTCCCTGCAATGCGATTCAGGCGCGGAGCCGAAATCTTCGAGATCAAGGCCGTGCTCGACCGGATCGGGCGCGGACGTTTCCTTGTGTGCGAATGCGAGCGGCGCGACCTGTGACCTTCAGGGCCAATATTTCCGGCCTGCCCGGTCTCTCTCGCGCGCTTGCCCGCATCGTGGACGAAGCGGACTTGCAGGCCGAGCTGCAAGCCGCTGCAGAAGAGGTGCGTGCCGCCGCCATCGCCAATCTGAGCGATGGCGCGCCGCCCGAAACGCGCACCGGGACGCTCGCCCGTTCGCTTTTTATCGAGATTCCACGCGGCGGCGGGGCGCGCATCGGCACGCCGCTCGATTACGGCTGGCATCTGGAGATGGGGACGCAGACTCGCGCCGCTTACCCCTGGCTCGCCCCTGCGCTTCAGGACCACAGCGCGGAGATCATCGCGCAGTTGCGAAGGCTTCTTAGTATGAGGTCAGCGCGTCCGCGCTGACCGAGGCCCGCTTGGCCGCGGGCCCCGGGCGCCACAATCGGGATGTGTGCTCGGGGCACGCTTCGGGGCCCGCGGCCAAGCGGGCCAAAAGCCAGCGCGGACGCGCTGGCGCGCGAACAAAGTGAGCCAGAAAAATGACTACCAACCCAGGCTGGGACTTGCAAAAAGCCGTCCGTGACACGCTGCTGGCCGACGCCGCGCTCGACGCGCTCATCGGCGGGCGCATCCATGACGCCGCGCCTCAGGACGCCGCCTTTCCTTATGCGATCATCGGCGAAACGCGGATGAACGACTGGAGCACCGGGACCGAGGACGGAACGGAACATTTGCTGACGCTCAACGTCTGGTCGCGCCATGAAGGCAAGCGCGAGGCGTACGCCATAGCCGACGCCATCCGCAACGCGCTGGACGATGCGTCGCTGACGCTGGAGGACAACCGCCTCGTCAACCTGACGCATCAGTATTCCGACCTGCGCCGCGATGGCGACGGCCGCACATGGCGCGCGGTTCTGCGCTTCAGGGCGGTGACGGAGCCTGCGATGTGACGTCCACTTGAGCCAGGGCACGAGTCAAAGCCGCATACAATTCCAGAATTCGCGTATAAATGTATGCAAAAATACTTCCCGATATAAGTATTCTTCACTGATCACATTCAAGAATTCGCGATTATCTCGACATGACGGATTCAATTGCCGGCGGCTGCGGAACAACAGGCCGCCCTGCTCACTCACGGAGTTCGTTCAATGGCAGCCCAACGCGGCAAGGATTTACTTCTCAAAGTCGATGAAACCGGCGGCGGCGTCTTCACGACCGTCGCCGGACTGCGGGCGCGCGGCCTCGCGTTCAACGCTTCGGCCGTGGACGTCACCCATGCGGAATCCGCCGGGGAATGGCGCGAACTGCTCGCCGCAGCAGGCGTCAAGACCGCGCGCATCACCGGCAGCGGCCTCTTCAAGGACGCCATGTCCGACGAGACAGTGCGCGACTGTTTCTTCAATGGCGTTATCCGCGACTGGCAGATCGTCATTCCCGATTTCGGCACGGTCGTAGGACCGTTCCAGATCGCCGCGCTCGAATATTCCGGCGGGCACGACACCGAAGTGACCTTCGAGATCGCGCTGGAGTCGGCGGGCGCGCTGACCTTCACGGCGGCGTAACCATCCTCGCAATACGGAGATTTCGAAATGCCCAACCGCCGCCGCGGCGAGATCGAGGCCGCGCTTGACGGCCGCCCGCACACGCTCTGCCTGACGCTCGGCGCGCTTGCCGAACTGGAAGCGGCTTTCGGCGCGGACGATATGCTTGCGCTCGCGCAGCGCTTCGAAACCGGACGCCTCAGTGCGCAGGACGCCATCCGGATCATAGCGGCAGGGCTGCGCGGCGGCGGGCATGAGATCGAGGACGGCGCCGTCGCAAGAATGAAAACGGAAGACGGCGCAGCCGGCTTCGTGGATATCGTCTCGCGGCTGCTGACAGCGACTTTCGGTCCGGCAGCCGTTCAGTCTACGGAGGATCGGGATGCGCCGGGAAAGCTCCCGCAAGCGGGCCGCGATCCGGGCTGACGCCGTTCCCCTGGGACGACGCCATCGCCGCCGGCCTCGGTGCGCTGCGGCTTCCCGCGCGCGAGTTCTGGGCCATGACGCCGCACGAGTTGGCCCTCGCCCTGCGGGGTGCGGCCGGGCTACCCGCTTCCTCCGAACCGCTCGGCCCGGCCGGCCTCGCCGCGCTGATGAGCCGTTTCCCGGACGTATAAAGGACACATCGCATGACCGACACAGTCGCAAGCCTGTCGGTCCGCATCGGTGCGGACACCAGCGACGCGCGCGCCAAGCTGAAAGATCTGGAGCGGCTCGGCGAGGGATTCGGGCGGCGCATGAGCGGCGCATTCGAGCGCGCGGTCTTCACCGGCGACAGCTTTGGCGAGACGCTCCGCAGGCTTGCGCTCGACCTGTCGCGGCTGACCTTGCGCTCGGCCCTCGACCCGTTCACGAGCGCGCTCGGCGGCGGGCTGGCCGGGCTGGTATCCGGCGCGCTGCCGTTCGCGAAAGGCGGCTTGATTGCGCCGCAGCCGATGCCGAAGCCCTTCGCATTGGGCGGCGTCATCGCCTCGCCCACCGTCTTTCCGCTTGGCGGCGGACGGACGGGCATTGCAGGCGAGGCCGGGGCGGAGGCGATCCTGCCGCTGGCGCGGGGGAGCGACGGGCGACTCGGCGTTCGATCCGACGGCGGACGAAACGTCACGATCACGATGAACGTCTCGACGCCCGACGCCGACAGCTTCCGCCGCTCCGAAACGCAGATCGGCGCGATGCTCTCCCGCGCGGTCAGCCGCGGCCAGCGGAATTTGTGATATAGGAAGAAGTGACGACCGCTGATGCGGTCGCCACCCTAAATCAGATCAGAATTGCCAATAATGCAGCAATGCCAAAAAGACATGCTCCAACGTCAATCCTGACTTGGATTTTAACCGAAAAGGTCATCTTTTGACCCCTCGGGTATGCACCGGCGCAACCCGTTGGGTTGAATCCTGCGCACCCATCAAACGGCATAGCCCCCGTTTATGGGCAGCATGGGCGATAAAGAGCTTTCCGCGGCAAAGCACCTTACCTCCTCGGTTCGTCGTACGGGGGCTGACTACTGTCAGGGAGCCCGTCCGAGGCGCATAGTTATCAAGCTTGGCATATTGAGTGACGAACTCAGCGCCATCTTGGCCATACGGTCATTATCTTATACAGCAGATTTCCTTGAGGTTAGAGATGACACCAATCCGCGATCCACAGAATTCGTAAATTGGTTTTTGTTTGCAAATTCGATTGTGTGTCTAGAGATCTCTATCCCTAACGCCTCCCCCGGCCCTGGGCACCCGGGGCCCACGGCCAAGCGGGCCAAAAGCCGGGCGGATGTCCGGCGCGCGAACGAAGTGAGCCTGTAAACATGCCCTCCTCCTTCCACGAAATCCGCTTTCCCGCTGCGATCAGCTTCGGCGCGTCCGGCGGTCCCGAACGGCGCACCGACGTCGTCGTCCTCGGCTCCGGCCACGAGGAGCGCAACCAGCGCTGGGCCGACAGCCGCCGCCGTTACGACGCTGGCTACGGGCTGAAATCGCTCGACGATCTTTACGCCGTGACCGCCTTCTTCGAGGAGCGGCGCGGGCGTCTGCACGGCTTCCGCTGGAAGGACCACGCCGATTTCAAAAGCTGCCCGCCCGGCGCGACGCCCGCCGGGACGGATCAGTCGATCGGCGCGGGCGACGGCGTGACGGCGGACTTTCAGCTTGCGAAGCAATACGGTTCGGCCTTCGCGCCGTGGACGCGCGAGATCCGGAAGCCGGTCGCCGGAACCGTGCTCGTCGCCGTGGATGGCGTTGCGCAGACTGAAGGCGCGGACTTTTCCGTGAACCCTGCGACCGGCCTCGTCACCTTCGATCCCGGCTCGATCCCCGGCCCCGGCACACTGGTCACGGCGGGCTTCGAATTCGACGTGCCCGTGCGCTTCGATGCCGACCGCCTCGAAATCAGCCTTGACGGCTTCCGCCACGGCTCGATCCCGAGCATTCCGGTCGTGGAGATCAGGATTTGACAGTGTCCGCGATCCGATTTGACTTCCATCATAGCGTTCTGTTGCCTTTACCCTAAAAAATAGGGGTAAAGGGAACGCCGAACATGTTGCGCGCAGTAACGGCAGGGGCTTTCTATTTTCTTATCATTTTCGCCGTTGCTTTCGTGCTCGGCGTGCTCCGCGTGCTGCTTCTTGCTCCTGCGATTGGCGAGAGCATGGCGATCTTGCTCGAAGTCCCGCTGCTTCTGGTGTTGTCATGGTTTGTCTGCGCCTGGCTGGTCGAGCGGGGTGATATCGGCAAGGCCCTGGGGGAGAGGCTGCTCATGGGCGGAACCGCGCTCACCCTTATCCTGGTGGCTGAAATTCCGGTCTCGGTGTTCATGATCGGCCGTACGCTTGCGGAGCATTTCACCATATATGCGACTTCAGGTGCCTTGATCGGCTTGATTGGCCAGATTGTCATGGCGCTGTTCCCTGCGATCCAGCTCTTTGTCCCGCAAAGCGCCGGACGCTGATCGCCACAGGCTGCGCGCGCCTGCTACCGCTTCTCAGGCGCATGAAGGAGCCGAACGACGCCTACGGAGCGATGCTTGCTGATCGCGACCAGACAAGCGTCGCTGAAGTGGGCAAAAAGCCGCGCGGATGCGCGGCGCGGACAAAAGATGAAAACCTTTCCCCTCGGCCTTCAGGCCCATCTCGACACGGGCGTAACGGCGCTCGCCTGGTGCTGGCGCGTGACCCGGCGCGACGGCGCGGCGCTCGGCTTCACCGACCATGACCGCGACATCGCCTTCGACGCCACGGTCTTCGAGGCCGCCAGCGGCTTTACCGGCTCCGACATCGAGCAGTCGGTCGGGCTGTCGGTCGATAATCTCGACGCAACCGGCGCGCTGCAATCGGACCGCATCGACGAGGGGGATCTCGCGGCGGGCCTGTTCGACGGCGCGGAGGTGGAAATCTGGCGCGTCAACTGGGCGGATCCGGACCAGCGCGTGCTGATGATGCGCGGCTCGATCGGCGAAGTCCGTCGCAGCGAAAGCGCGTTCACTGCCGAGTTGCGCAGCCTTGCCCATCGCCTCGGCGAGACGCGCGGGCGCATCTATCAGTATGGCTGCGACGCGACGCTAGGCGACGCCCGCTGCGGCGTCGATCTCGACGAGCCGGCTTTCAGCGGCGCAGGCGCAGTCATCGCAGCGCCCTCGGATTATCTGTTTACGGCTTCAGGGCTGGAGAGCTTCGCCGAAGGCTGGTTCAGCGGCGGACTTCTGACATGGACTAGCGGCGCGAATGCCGGACGCAGGATGGAAGTCAAGCGCTTCATGGCTTCCGGGGCGGCCGCGCAGATCGAACTCTGGCGCTCGATGGTCTCGGCCATCGCGCCCGGCGACTCCTTCACGATCACAGCCGGCTGCGACAAGACCTTTCCCACCTGCAAGGCGAAATTCGCCAACGCCGTCAATTTCCGCGGCTTCCCGCATATACCAGGCAACAGATACGTCCTCGCCTACCCGACTTCAGGCGATCCAGGCAATGACGGATCGAGCATGAATTAGTCTGATGCAGTCGGCGCATCCGCGCCGGCTATGAGCCTAAATCGATGGTCGTTTACCGTGCGGGTTCACGAACGCCGTGGACCCCGCGCCGACGGCTGCAGCTTCAGAGCGCCCCCCAATCAGAACTGCAATTGTGGCAACCGGGACCTGCGGAGCGATATGTGCTGATCGCAACATTACCAGCGTCGCCCAAGCGGGACAAAGCAAGGCGGAGGCCGAGCGCGTGAGCGGAGCGAACATCGTAAATATTGCCTACCGCTGGCTTGGTACGCCTTACCGTCATCAGACTTCGCTGCAAGGCGTAGGTTGCGATTGCCTCGGACTGGTGCGCGGCATCTATGCGCAAGCCTGCGGACAGCCGACCGAAACGCCGCCGCCCTACAGCCGCGACTGGGCGGAAGCGGCCCGACGGGAAACGCTGATCGAAGCGGCGGCGCGGCATCTTGTCCGCATCGGGCCGGATGACGTCCGCAGCGGAGACGTTCTGATCTTCCGTATGCGTCCCGGCGCAATAGCCAAGCATTGCGGGATCGTCACCGCAGCCGCATCCGGGCGGCCTCTGAAGATGATCCACGCGGTCGAAGGCGCGCCGGTTTGCGAGGTCAATCTTTCCCGCTGGTGGCTGCGCCGAATAGCCGCCGCATTCCGTTTTCCGATCAGACCTTAAGGCTTCCCCATATGGCCACACTCGCACTTTCCGCCATCGGCGCCGCCGCCGGAGCCGCCGCCCTGCCCGGCGGCTTTTCCTTTCTCGGCGCGAGCCTGGGCGGAGCGGCCATCGGCCGGGCGCTCGGCTCGGTAGCGGGCGCTTACATCGACCAGGCGCTGTTCGGCGCGAGCGGCCAGAGCGCGCTGCGCGACGGTCCGCGGCTCGCCGATCTGACCGTGACGGCTTCGACCGAGGGAACCGACATCCCCCGCCTCTATGGCCGCGCGCGGCTTGGCGGGCAGATCGTCTGGGCAACCCGCTTCGAAGAGGAAACCGTCACAACATCGGCGGGCGGATCCGGCAAGGGGCTGAATGCAGGCGCGGGCGCGAGCACGGCGGCCTACCGCTATTACGCCAACTTTGCGGTCGGCCTGTGCGAGGGCGAGGTCACGCGGCTCGGACGGGTCTGGGCGGACGGCGAGGAAATCACGCTTACGGATTACACGTTCCGTTTCTATCGCGGGACAGAGGATCAGCTTCCGGACAGCCTGATCGAAGCCAAGGAAGGCGCAGGCAACGCGCCCGCCTATCGCGGCCTCGCCTATATCGTTTTCGAGCGCCTGCCGCTGGAGGATTTCGGCAACCGCATCCCGCAGCTCAATTTCGAGGTCTTCCGGGCTGTCGACGATTTCGAGGGCCAGGCGCGCGGCGTCACGCTGATTCCGGCAGCAGGCGAGTTCGCCTACCATCCGGAGGAGGTGCGCGTCGATGCTGGCGGCGGGACGAGCTATTCGGAGAACCGGCATACGACGCTTGCCGCGAGCGATTTCGCCGCCTCAATCGACCAGTTGCAGGAAACGCTGCCGAATTGCGGCGCGGTCTCGCTGTTCTCGGCCTGGTTCGGCTCCGACCTGCGCTGCGCGTCCTGCGAGATCCGCCCCAAGGTCGATAACGCGGACAAGGGCGAAGGCACGACTCCCATCTCGTGGGGTGTCGCGGGACTTGTCCGGGCGAGTGCGGACGCTGTCTCCGCGTTTGACGGACGCCCGGCCTATGGCGGCACGCCTTCGGACAACAGCATCGTCGCAGCGATCGGCGACCTGAAGGCGCGCGGCCTCGACGTTCTGTTCACGCCTTTTCTGCTGATGGACGTGCCCGAAGGTAATACGCTGACGGACCCTTACACCGGGGATAGCGGCCAACCGGCCTACCCCTGGCGCGGGCGGATCACGTGCAATCCCGCGCCGGGCGAGGCGGGAACGCCGGACAAGACCGCAGCCGCCGGAATGCAGATAGACGCCTTTTTCGGAACGGTCACGGCGTCCGATTTTTCCGTCATCGGCGGAGCGGTCGTTTACTCCGGCCCTGCCGAATGGAGCTATTCGCGCTTCATCCTGCATAACGCCGCGCTCTGCAAGGCGGCAGGCGGCGTGGCGGCGTTCCTGATCGGCTCGGAAATGCGCGGAATGACGTGGGTCCGCGACGGCGCGTCGAGCTATCCGTTCGTCAGCAAACTGGCCGCGCTCGCAGCCGAGGTCAGGGCGCTGCTGCCGGACGCGCAGATTTCCTACGCCGCAGACTGGTCGGAATATTTCGGCCATCAGCCTGCGGACGGTTCGGGCGATGTGCATTTTCACCTCGATCCGCTATGGGCGGACGCCAATATCGACGCTGTCGCCATCGACAATTACTGGCCGCTCGCCGACTGGCGCGACGGCGCGGACCATCTCGACTGGCAGGCGGGCTTCCGCTTCGCTCACGACCTTGCCTATCTCAAGGGCAATATCGAGGGCGGCGAGGGCTACGACTGGTATTACGCTTCAGCCGCCGACCGCGAGGCGCAAGTCAGAACGCCGATCACCGACGGAGCGGGCAAGCCCTGGGTGTTCCGCTTCAAGGATGTCAAGAGCTGGTGGTCGAACGCGCATTACGACCGCCCAGGCGGCATCGAAAGCGCGTCGCCGACCGACTGGACGCCGGAGAGCAAGCCGGTCTGGTTCACCGAACTCGGCTGTCCGGCCATCGACAAGGGCGCGAACCAGCCCAACGTCTTCTTCGATCCGAAATCGTCGGAAAGCGTCTTTCCCCATTTCAGCCGGGGCGTGCGCGACGACCTGATCCAGCGCCGCTATCTGCGCGCGTTCCTGGAACATTACGACCCGGACCACCCTGATTTCGCGGAGATCAATAACCCGGCCTCCAGCGTCTATTCCGGACGCATGGTCGATCCCGCCCGCATCATGCTCTACACTTGGGACGCGCGGCCCTATCCCGCCTTCCCGGCGCTGCGCTCGATCTGGTCGGACGGCGACAACTGGCGGCTCGGCCACTGGCTGACCGGCCGGGCCTCCGATGCGCCTTTGCCGGAAACCGTCGCCGCGCTGCTCGGCGATTACGGCTTTGCCGATTTCGACGCAGGCGCGCTGTCCGGAACGATGTCCGGTTACGTGATCGACCGGGCAATGTCCGCCCGTGACGCGATCCAACCGCTGGAGACGGCGTTCTTCTTCGACAGCTTCGAGAGCCAGGGCAAGGTGAGTTTCGCGCATCGCGGGCGCGGCGGCAGCGTCATCGCTCTGACGCCGGACGATCTCGTCGAAACGGCTGCGGACCGCCCCCGCTACGAACTGACCCGCGCGCAGGAAAGCGACCTGCCGCACGCCGCGCAGGTGACGTTCATCGACGGCGACCGCGATTACGAGCAGGGCAGCGCCGAAGGCCGGCGGATTTCCGGCCATGCGGCGCGGATTTCGGCGGCGCGGCTGCCGGTCGTGACCAACTACCAGTCCGCCCGCGCGATTGCGGAAACCATGCTGCAGGAAGCCTGGGCGGGCCGTGAGCGGGCGCAATTCGCGCTGCCGCCGTCGCGCCTCGCGCTCGACGCCTCCGACATGGTGACGCTTGCGGCGAAGGGCCGGACGATCCCGCTCCGCCTGACGCAGCTTTCGGCGGCTGAGGCCATCGAGGTCCGCGCGCTCACCATCGAACCGCAGCTCTATGACGCGTTCGCTCCGCCTTCACGCGATCCGCCGGCGGGTGATCCGGCCATTTACGGCGCGCAACTCGGCGTGTTCCTCGACCTGCCTCTGATCCGGGGAGACGAGACGCCCCATGCGGGCGCGGTCGCGGCTTACGGCGATCCCTGGCCGGGCGGGGTGGCGTTCTACCGCTCGCCCGCCATGTCGGGCTACATGTTGAAGGCGCTGGCTTCGCGCCGCGCCGTGCTCGGCCTGACGGACGCCGATTTCCACAGCGGGCCAAGCTCGCGCTGGGACAACGGCAACGTCCTGCGCGTTGTCCTGTCCGGCGGCGCGCTCGCCTCGGCAGAAGCGTTGCTGGTGCTCGGCGGCGCGAATTATTGCGCGGTACAGAATGCGCACGGCGAATGGGAAGTCCTGCAATTCCGCACCGCAGCGCTCGTTGCGCCGCTGACCTACGAACTGACCGGCCTGTTGCGCGGCCAGTCCGGCACCGAGGGCGCGATGCGCGATCCGGTCGCGGCGGGCGCGCGCTTCGTCCTGCTCGACGAGGCCGTGACGCCGGTCGGCATGACAGCGGACGAGACCGGCCTCGCCTTCAACTGGATGTACGGACCCCAGGGCTATGACATCGGCCATGCGGCTTACCGTAGCGCCGTTCACGCCTTCCGGGGCGCCGGCCTGCGCCCGCTTTCGCCCGTGCATGTCCGCGGGCGGCAGATCCCGGAGGGCCTCGAAATCTCCTGGATCCGGCGCACGCGGACGGGCGGCGACGGCTGGGAGCAGGCCGAAGTCCCGCTTGGCGAGGCGTCCGAAGCCTACGAGGCCGACATCCTTGACGGCGCAACGGTCATCCGTACGCTGAGCAGCGTATCCCCCGCCGTCATCTACACCACCGCGCAGCAGACCGCCGATTTCGGCGCGCCGCAGGCCAGCTACGCGGTCCGGATTTATCAACTGAGCGCTACATACGGGCGCGGACAGGCAAGAGAGGCGATCATCCCATGAAGCACAGAAAACTGAGCCAGGCCGTCGATCTCTGGAACAAGGGGCGGAGCATATCCGAGATTTCAGCGAAGACGGGCATCCCGCCGCGCGATCTCGGTAAGGGGCTGCTCGACGCAACCGAGCGCGCGGTTCGCCTGCGCAAGAACGTTCTCGGGCGGCGCTGATGGCGGAGAGCGCAAATCTCGGCTTGCCGTTCGTCGAGGCGGCGCAGGCGCAGAAGCACGTTACTCACAATGAAGCGCTGCGGGCGCTGGACGCCATTGTCATGCTCGCCGTCATCGACCGCGATCTTTCCGCGCCGCCGGGATCGCCTGCCGACGGCGACCGCTATCTTGTCGCGACTGCGGCGAGCGGGGACTGGTCCGGTCAGGACGGCAAAATCGCCGCCTGGCAGGATGGAGCCTGGGCGTTCCA
>CAYOUE010000005.1:0-6909 GCA_964407075.1 uncultured Hyphomicrobiaceae bacterium | reverse complement strand
CGACGGCGCGGTCTGGACCGGCGCGGCGACGCAGAATGCGGGCCTGCTCGGCGTAAATACGACGGCGGACGCAACCAACCGGCTCGCGGTGTCGTCGGGCGCGGCGCTGTTCAACCACGCGGGCAGCGGCGTTCAGGTCAAGCTCAACCGCAACGGCGGCGGCGACAACGCCAGCTTCCTGTTCCAGACCGGCTTTTCGGGCCGCGCGGAAATCGGCTGCCTCGGCGGCGACGATTTCGTCTTCAAGACCTCGCCGGACGGATCGGCCTTCAGCACCGGCCTGACGCTCGTGACGGCGGCGAGCGGGGTGCCGCGCGTGCCGTCCTTCACCGCGGCGGGCCTTCCCTCCGCATCGGCGGCCGGGGCGGGCGCGCTTGCCTATGTCTCCGACGCCAGCGGTGGCGCTGTGCTCGCCTTTTCCGACGGCGCGGACTGGCGGCGCTGCGACGACCGCGCCGTGGTGAGTTGACAGCCGCTCCGCTGCGCCCGTTGCTTGCCGCCATCGCCCGGTTCCGAATACGGAAAGGGAAAATGCCCCACACGTCCTCCTCCAACGACATTCCCGACGCCCTGCTTGCCGGCTATCTCGTCCTTTCTCCCGCCTGGGCGAGCTGGCTGACCGAAGTCAACGAGATGCTGACCACGCTGTCCCTGGTGATCGGCATCGGCCTCGCCGCCGTCCGGCTCTGGCTCGTATTCCGCAAGCGGGTCTGAGCAAAGCCGCCGGTCAGGCCGGCGCGCCGTTCCCAAGTCTGGAGACTCAAGCTGTGCAAAGCAATTTCCACGCCGCCCTCGTCCACGTCCTGAAATATGAGGGCGGCTATTCCGATCATCCCGCGGATCCTGGCGGAGCGACCAATCTCGGAATCACCATCGGCGTCCTCGCCGAGCATCTCGGGCGCAGCGTCTCGAAGCAGGAAGTCCGTGAGCTGACAAAATCGAAAGCGGCGGAGATCTACCGCCGCCGTTACTGGGAGGCGGCTTCCTGCGGCAGGCTGCCGGACGGCCTCGATCTCGCGGTGTTCGACTGCGCCGTCAATCAGGGCGTCGGGCGCGCGACACGCTTCCTGCAGATAGCCGCCCGCGTGAAGGCGGACGGCGTCATAGGCAAGGTCACGCTCGACGCGGTGGCGCGCGCAGATACCAAAACGCTGCTGAACGAATTCATGGCGCGCCGGATGCAGAGCTACGGGCGGTTGCACACGCTGTTCCGCACGTTCGGTCTCGGCTGGTCGCGGCGGCTGATGGCCACGCACACCTCCGCGCTTGAAATGCTCGATCCGCAGAGCCGTATTACGCCGTCCCCCATCAACACCCCGCCGGCAAAGAGGTTTTCAATGGATTACATCTTCAAGCGTCTCAAGGAGCCGTCCACCTATGCCGGCATCGCCGCGTTTCTCGCCAGCATCGGCCTGCTGGGGTTGAGCGAGCAGGACTGGAACCAGATTTTCGGCGCGATCGCCGCAGTCGCAGCCGCGCTGGCGATCGTGGTGCGGGAAAAGCCCGACGCAAAACAGCCCGGGGAGAGCGCAAAAACAGACGACCCGGCTGTCTGAAGCGGCTGCCTGAAGCGCAATCAGCGCGCCATCCGGCCGCTGGCGTGGCTTAATACGAGGTAGATCCGGCCGGTTTCCGAAACGAGATGGTTCTGCACGGATCTGCCGCGCGGGTCCGCTTTCTTGGCGTCCGTCAACATGCGGTCGAAATCGGCAAGATAGCGGTCGACTATGTGCCGGAATGTCAGATCGTTTTCATAACGGCGCTTGACCTGATCGAATGTGGACTGGCCTTCGCGGTTGTAAATATTCCTGCTGATGATGCCGTATTCGCCCTGATTATAGCGCCGCCAGACCTCGGCGGCGATGTCCTCATCGACGGCGTTCGCGATGTCCTTCATCTCGAAGACCATCGGGGTGTCCTTCGGCTCGGATTTTGACGGCGTCGGCTCGACCGCGCCAGGCATCCCGTAGGATCGGTCGTCATGCCCAGCGCCGTATTCGTCTTCGGATTGCGACGCTCTGGCGAGTAGATCGCCAAGCGACCAGTTCGCTCCGCCCGCGGATTCGCCCGTCTCACCCGCTCCGAATGAGGGCGGGGCCACGCCCGGGGGCCGGCCCATATAGTCGAAATCGGAACCCTGCCCCGGTTTCGGCTCGCCGCCGGACAACGTACCCGGCTTGCCGTCGATCCGCTCCATGAGGCCGGCGCTGACGGCTTCGAGCTGGCTGCTGGGTGAAGTCCATTCGCCACCCGCGCTTCCGCCCGTCCGCGATTTCTGCGATCCGGCCTCCTGGCGTCCGCTTTCCATCGGCGCGCGGTCGCCGGAAGGCTTGCCCGCCGGGTAGCCTCCGCGCTCCTGCTCGCCGCGGTGCTGGGATGGCGGCGCATTTCGCGAAACCTGGCCGGAATAGCCATGGCGCTGCGTGACTTCCGTGAGAGAGTCCAGCGCGGAAAGCTGGTCCTGAAGAGCGCGGCGCATGGCCTTGGCGCTCTGCTTGGTCGTCTCCGGAAGCGACTGGGCGTGCCGCTTGAACTCGGACTGGGTCTGTGCAATCTCCTGCGTCGCCTTGGTTGTGGAATGCTGGAATTCCTGCGCCGTTTCGGAGAAGGAGTTCGTGAAACCGGAAAGCTGGCTTGAGACCTGTTCCTGAAGAGCGGCGAAGCTGGTCTTCAGCTCGGAGATCGCGCGCGCGGTGTGCGCCTGCGCTTCGGCCCGCAGCCGCTCCAGATCCTTGACCGCGCTCTGGGACTTCTCGGCGGAATCGCGCGCCAGCAGTTCCGTCACCTTCTTCGCGCGCTGCTCGGCCTGGGCCAGCGACTGCTCCAGCATGTTGGAGTAATGATGCATCATCCGGTCGAGTTCGGCGGCGCGGTTGTTGACGCCATCGATGAGCTGGGCGAGCTGGCTCTGACGCACGTCCATCATCTTGTCGATCTTGGCGTTCTGGTTCTCCAGCGTGCGCGCCGCATTGATGACGTTCGCACCCTGCTCCTCGAAGCGTTTCGTCAGCCCGTGCACCTGGCCGAGCAGACCGTTCGAGACCTCCTTGAGCATGTTGGCGTGCGCGCTGAGCGATTCCGAACTCGTGCCGGACTCTCTGGCGAGTTCCTGCACTGCGCGCTGAATCTGGACTGCGCTGGCGCTGACGGACTCGTGCAGCGAATTCGCCTGGCGGGAAAGCGATTTCTCGATGGAGCGGGACTGCTGCTCCAGACTTTCCCTGATGTTTCCAGTGTAGCGCGCCACGGACGCATCGAGCGCCTTTGTCCGCTCGGACAGGGATGCGTCGAAGGCCTGGGCGCGGCGGCCGAGGATCGTCTCAAGCGCATGAATGCGCTCGCTCAGCGTATCGTCGATCTGCTGGCCTTTTTCATTGAGCACGGTGTGCAGCATGTTGGTGCGCTCGTGCAGCGACTTGCTCAGCGACTCGGTCCGGTCGGCGACGGCGTTTTCGAGCGCTGACAGATTCTTGGTGGCGACCTCGATGATGCCGCTTAGCCGCGACTGCTCGCTGCCGAGCCGTTCGAGCAGGACGGGAATTTCGCGCCCCACGCGCTCGCTCATGCTCATCACGGAGGCGACGAGATTGTTTCCCTTCGCCGATATCGCGGCTGCAGTGCGGTCCGAGGTCTCTTGAATGGATCTGTTGATTTCGAGGCCGGTGCGGTGCATCTGCTCGGCGGCCTGGGCGCCGTGCTTGACCAGCTGATCGGTGATCCGCGCACCGCGTTCGGCGAGCTTCTCGTCGATCTCGGTTCCCGCCGCGGTCACGGCCGCGGTGATCTTGTTGCCGCGGGTGGCCAGCGTGTCGGCAAGCGTCGAAGTCGCCTGCGACATGGACTTGCTGGCCCGATCTGTGGCGGTGTTGATTTCGCGCGTGACCTGCGTGCCGATGCCGCGCAGCGCCTCGCTGACCCGCTCGCTGTTGTTGGCGAGCGCCTCGCGTTCGCTGGCCAGTTCGTTGATAAGATTACGGATGCGGTTTTCGTTCTCGCTGTAAGACCGCTCCAGTGCGGCGACCTCGTTGTGAACGAGCGCTTCCAGCTCCCCGGCGCGGCCGAGGGCGCGGGAGATCGCATCGTTCATCGCAGCGACCTGCCGGCGCACGGTCTGCCCGAGCGAGGCGACCGACTGCTCGGCCATCTTGTCCGGTTCGGCCAGGCGTACCGCGACTTCGGTCATGGCGGACGACATCAGCCGCAATTCCTGCGCGCGCCACACCAGAATGGCAAGGAACCAGAACAAGGCGATCGGAACCAGTATTGTAGCAACGATCGCGATCAGGGCGGGGGAAAACAGCATGTCGGCGAGACCGGCGGCACTGTCGTCCTGGCGGGCCAGAAACGCCCAGCCCACGGCAACGCCGAGCACGAGCCAGACCGCGGACGCCGCTATCGCGATATAGAACGGCGACTTGGACGGGCGTTGCTGAAGCGCGTAGACCAGGCCGCCAATGGCCGGACGGTCGTCATTGGCGGCAATGGCGCGCGCGGGGCCGGGCGCAGCGCGGGAAACCGACCGGACCGAGGACGACGAGACCGCGCCGCGTCCGCCTGCCTGCGCATTGCCATTGGATGAGGAGGAAGCCGGCATGGACAGCGGCGTCTGTCTTGCGTCGCCGGCGCCCGCATCTCCATTTTCACCGCCCGTACCCGATCCTTTCGAGGACGATCCGGGCAAGCTGTTGCGGGATTGAACCGGTTTTTGAGACATACCGCCGTCCTGAAACTGTGAGTGCGCGCTACACATGAAGGAGAAGCACGCAACACGCCCCGTAAAGCTACAAGTTATAGCTTCAATCGTTGACGTTGCAAGCAGGACAGGCGATCAGCGTCGGATATTCCCCCGGAAGCGACTTGGGCGTGCAGGGATTCTTACCAAACGGCGATCACTGCCGCGGTGCGGCGATACGGCCACTCCCCATCTGAATTTCCATTTTTATATCCATTATTTAAGGCTAAAAAATGATATCTGCCGGTCATGCGGCCCCCGGAAGATGCGTCAAGGGCGCCCGAATACGCCTGCAGCCCGCATAGGCACATTTACGCATGTTGCGAAGGCCTGCCGTTTCATCCCGGCGCCGCTTCAGCCGAATGCGTCGCAATCGTGCTGGAAGCGCATGGGCATCCGGCCTATATAACGCCCATTGCCGCCATTCCGCCTCGTTCTGCGCGGCCGTCCCCACGACCACACAGGATCACCGTCATGCCGAAAATCACCTATATCTCCCACGATGGGCAAACCTACACTGTCGAGGGGGGCATCGGTCAGACGGTGATGGAAACGGCGATCAAGCATGACGTGCCGGGAATCGTCGCCGAATGCGGCGGTGCGTGTTCCTGCGCGACGTGCCATGTCTATGTGGATGAAGCCTGGCGTGAGACGACCGGCGAGCCTTCCCAGATGGAGGAGGACATGCTGGATTTCGCCTATGAAGTCCGCCCCGAAAGCCGTTTGAGCTGCCAGTTGCGCATCACCGAAGCCTTCGACGGGCTTGTCGTGCGCATCCCCGAACATCAGGGCTGAGCGGCGGCGGCACGCCGCATCGACAGCCCAGCATTAAGCAATCCCCGCGCAGATGCGGGTCCGGACCGGTTCGCAAGAGCCGGTTTTGCCCGGACCTTCGTCTGCGCGGGGATTTTTTGCGTCTTGAGCCCCTTCACGTCCCTCTCATGGCCTCTTCGATCAGGGCGATGAAGCGGTTCGCGGCAGGAGCCAGCGCGCCGGAATTGTCGATCTCTCCGGCCCATCCGGCCTCCGGCGTCTCAAGCGGGCCGCCGCGCGCAAGCCTTTCCTCTATCGCCTGCGGTGTTTCGCGGCCACGGGCCGTCAGCCTTGCGCGCAGAATGTCGGGACGCGCTGTGACGTGAATGAGGAAGGTTCGCGGCCATTTCGCCCGAGCTTCGGCGACGGCCCGCCGGGAGACGTTGACGACGACGCTTTTCCCCGCCCGCAGCGCGCCTTCGATTTCCGCCGGGACGCCGTAGCGCAAGCCGTGAGCGTCCCACGACAGGAAGAATCCGCCTTCGGACTCGGCGCGCGTGAAATCGTCACGCGAAAGCGCCAGGTGAGCTTCGCCGGTCTGATCGGCGCGGGTAATGATGCGCTCGCAGAACACGACCTGCGCATGGCTGTGAAAATGCCGGCGGGCTTCGGAGATCAGCGTGTCCTTGCCGGAACCGGATGGCCCTGCGACGAGGATGAGCACGCCGGCGCAAGCCGGAACTGCCTCGCAACCGGCGGACGTGACCGGTTCAGGCGACTCTCTTTCCTGCGCGCCAGACATCGCGAATGATCGGCACCTTTTTCGCCGCGTGGAAGCGGACCAGATCCGCCCTGAGGCCTATGGCGATTTCGCCCCGGTCGTCAAGCCCGGCCGCACGGGCCGGGTTCCGCGTGACAGTGGCGACGGCCTGGGGCAGCGTGATCTGCTCCACCTGCTCATGCAGCAGCATTGCGCCATGCAGCAGCGAGCCGGGAACGTAGTCGCTGGAGAGGATGTCGAGCACACCGCGCTCGCCCAGCTCCCGCGCCGTCACGTTTCCCGAATGCGATTTGCCGCGCACGATGTTCGGCGCGCCCATGAGGACCTGCATTCCGGCCTTATGGGAGGCTTCGGCCGCCTCCGCGGTCGTGGGAAACTCCGCGATGGTGACGCCGTCGCGGATCGCCTCTTCGACATGCGCCGCGGTGGCGTCGTCGTGGCTGGCGAGCTTGAAGCCGCGCTGGCGGGCGAAGGCGGCTACGGCTGCGCGGTTTTTGTCGCTGTATCTGCGCTGGCTCTCCCGACGCTCGGCGATGAAAGTTTCAAGCTCCTCGTCGCTCATGCCGAACTTGCCCTTGTAATATTCGATGTAGCGATCGAGGCTGGTGAACTGCCTTTGGCCCGGCGTGTGATCCATGACCGA
>CAYOUE010000004.1:0-48228 GCA_964407075.1 uncultured Hyphomicrobiaceae bacterium | reverse complement strand
TCCGGACTGGCGTCAGGGCCGCTATCTCGAAGAAGGCGTCGCCCCGCGCAAGGGGCTGGCCGTCGCCCGCATGGCAGCCCATATAACCTATCTGTCCTCGGCAGCGCTGCATGAGAAATTCGGCCGCAAGCTGCAGGACCGCGATACGCTGGCTTTCGGCTTCGACGCCGATTTCCAGGTGGAGAGCTATCTGCGGCACCAGGGCTCGACCTTCGTCGACCGTTTCGACGCCAATTCCTATCTCTACATCACAAGGGCAATGGACTATTTCGATCTCGCGGCCGATCACGGCGGCAAGCTGACGAACGCGTTTCAGAACGTGAAAACCCGTTTCTGCCTTGTCTCCTTCACGAGCGATTGGCTCTATCCAACCCGGGACAGCCAGGAAATCGTCCGCGCGCTGAACGCTGTGGCCGCCAATGTCAGTTTCGTCGAAATCGAGTCGGACAAGGGGCACGACGCTTTTCTTCTGCACGAGCCGGAACTTTTCGACACGATTTCCGGCTTCCTGAACGCGGCGGCGGAAAAGCGCGGCATAGCCCCCGCCGCCCGCAGCAAGATGAGAGCGAGCGCTTAAGTCATGCGATCTCTTTCCGGAAAACCGCTAAGCCCCGCTCGCGTCGATCACCTGCTCATCGCGGAAATGGTCGAGCGTGGCGCACGCGTGATAGACATTGGTTGCGGGCATGGCGAACTGCTGTCTCTGCTGGAAGAGCAGCGGGACGTCGATGGACGCGGGCTGGAGTTGAAGCAGGCCAACGTGAATTCATGCGTTGCGCGCGGCTTGTCGGTCATTCAGGGCGACGCCGATTTCGACCTTGTCCACTATCCCGACAAGAGCTTCGACTACGCGATTCTCAGTCAGACGCTGCAGGCGATGCGTAACCCGCGTTCGGTGCTTGAGGAACTTCTGCGCATCGGACGCCACGCCATCGTGTCCTTCCCGAATTTCGGCCACTGGCGCATTCGGCTGCAATTTCTCGTCAACGGCCGGATGCCGATGACCGCAAACCTGCACGAACCCTGGTATGCGACGCAGAACATCCACTATTGCACGATCAAGGATTTTCTGAGCCTGTGCGATCTGGTCGGCGCAAGGGTCGAACGGTCGGTCGCACTCAACGCTTACGGCCAGCGCATGGGTCTGAACCTGCCTTGGGTCTGGCACAACCTGATCGGCGAGCAGGCGGTGTTCCTGCTCACGCGGAAGGAATAGCATCGTCGAAGATAAAAAAAGCCCGCCCTCGCAATGCCGCGCGGCGGGCCTCATCGTTCGGCGCCTATAGTCAGATGCTGAAATTCTTCTTGAAGACCCGCGCGGGAATATCGGTTCGCGTCATTCCTTTTGCTGCAAGCTGGCTGTCCGACATGCGGCTCAGTCGATTATAGTCCTCGGCAGCTCCGATCGCCCCTTCGAGGAGGACAAAAAATTCGGTGACGCTGCGCCATGCAGCAGCAGCCCAGCCAAAGGCGTTGCTCCCGGCAGGATGTTGGTGAGTTCGCGTTGCATAGCTCATGCTTCATCTCCTGAAATCCAGAAAATCCTTTTGCAAGCGTTTCGGATTTTCGCATTATTCATATGCGGCTACGCGCATCATGCTGCAACGCAACATGGCGCAGGTCTGTCCTGCATAAAGCGCATGGCTCGTTCAACGGGATGGAAGCGAAAGGCGTCTGGGCCGAATAGTAACGGACGGCTATCTTGAGCCGGAGATCTGGTTGAGCGCCTGAAAACCGGGCGAGGGCAGCCCGGTCAGCGGTCCGGCGCAGACCCTGTTGCGTCCCTGTCCCTTCGCTAGATAGAGCGCCGCATCGGCCGCTTTCAGAAGTTCGAGCGCGTCGCGGCCGTGCTCCGGATACGCCGCAACGCCAACGGATACCGTTACACGCGGTAATTCGTAGTTCTCGTAACGGATAATCAATCCCTCGACATTCGCACGCAGACGTTCAGCCGCTTCAAGGGTCTGCTCGATTGAGGCGCCCGGGATGAGAATGTTGAACTCCTCGCCTCCGAACCGGCAGGCTACCTCATTATTGGAGAATGACGTCTCCACGGCTTCGCCGATCTCGCGAAGCACGATGTCACCCGCGTCATGGCCATGATTGTCGTTGAAGGTCTTGAACTTGTCCGCATCGAAGGTAATCAGTCCGATATTGCTGCCCTTCTTCTCCGCGTTTCTGATCTCGTTACGCAGCCGCTCCATGAAGTAGCGCCGGTTGTAGAGGCCGGTCAGGGTGTCGCGTATCGACTGGTCCCGCAATTCGTCTCGCAGCTTGACATTGGCGATGGCGAGGCTGATGTGCTCGGCGCACTGGGCCGCAAAAAGGTACAGATCGGAGAAACGGCGCGGCATATGATCGCCGAACTGCGCCGTTCGCGCCTCACACCCGAACTTGATGTGGAGGAGGCCAACGGTATCGCCGTGGGCCACGATCGGGAGGCACAGATATTTCATGCTGGAGTTTTCGCATCTTTGCGAGGCGACATGCCCGCACAGGAAGCCGATGCCGCCGACGCCGAACTGGTAGGGCCGTCCGCGCCGCAGCGCCCAGCACGAATCAGGATGAATGTGATCCAAAGGGCCGTCACAGTTCCAGTGGCACGATCCATCCAGAACATCGCGGGAGTTCGAGTAAATATAAAGTTCGCCGGAAGTCTCGGGTAGCAGCCTGCTCATGAACGCGCCGACGATATCGAAAAGCTCGTCGAGCGACTGGCAGCATTGGAGCCACTCGTCCAGCTCCGATAGAAGCCGCGTTGCGCGCTGTAGCGTCTTCTCCGCCTGAAGAGCTTCCTTGGACCTTTTCTCCGCTGCTTCAGCGACCCGCTTGGCTTCGGCCAGTTCGGCTTCGCGCGCAATGAGGTCGTTGATATTCACGGCGAATCCCGCAACCGCGCCGCTAGGCAAGCGGTATTTGATGACCTTGAGCGTATCGCCGGTGCTGTATTTGCGGATGACGGCCTCACCGGTAGCATTACGCTGCGCCTCGACGAGCCTTTCGACTTCCGACGTGGCCTCATCCGGGGTCATAGTATCCGGCATCTGAAACCGCATGATCTCGGCGTAGGTCAGTTTGCGCTGGTCAGCTCGCTCGCGATTAGCCAGAAAGGCTTCGCGATGAATTTCTTCGTACGCGTCGTTCCAGGCGATGATCCGGTCCTGCTGATCGTAGACGCAGAATTGCACGGGACTGTGCTCGATCGTTTCCTTGAAGATACGGTGCTCTTCAATGACACGCTCCAGCAAGTCCTTGTCCGCGAGCAACTGGTCCGCTGTATACATTACTCAGCTCTTCGCTATCCTTTGCCGGATACACTCGCTATGCCGCTTGATGATATTTTCCCCTTAGCATGGCGTATTTCATGTCCGGTTCATGCCGCACGGCGCGCCTTCACAAACCAGGCGCGGAGGCAAAAAAAATCCAAGCCCGAATACGCCTGCCGATCAGAGCATGATCCCTGCATACACGCCCAAGTTTATAAACGCACATAGTTGCAATCGGCTTAACCTTGCGGAAAAATACTTAATGAAAAACTTATGAATACTGACGCTTCCAGACAGGGGGCGGATGCTGCTCCTCATCTGCAAAGATACGGAATAGGCTTGATCGTCAGGGCGCGCAGCGCATTATGAACGGTCCCCTTCGCGCAAGACCGCGCCGAAAGGGGCACAGCCGCAGATCCATATTGAAAGCTCCCCTGTCTTGAAACATGAAAAACCGGAACCGGCGCGTACGAAGATTCTCGACGGCGGATTCCTCTTCATTATTGCGATAGCAGTCATCAGCAGCGTTCTGGTCTGGGTTCAAAAGGGCGCGAACGTTTTCTGGAGCGTCGTCGAAGAAACGGGGCTGTTCGCTCTTGCTCTCTCGCCCAAGATCCTGGGAGGTGTCCTTGTCGCGAGCGTTCTGCCGCTCATGCTGCCGCGCGACAAGGTGCAGAAATGGATCGGCCCCGAATCCGGTTTCAAAGGGCTGTGGGCGGCGACTCTGGCCGGCGCCGTCATTCCCGGCGGACCGAGCGTCACTCTGCCGCTTGCAGGCGGTCTGATGGCCGCCGGGGCCGATCTGGCCGCGGGTGTGACGATCGTGACGAGTTGGGCTCTGCTCAGCATCAACCGTACTTTGATCTGGGAGCTGTCGTTCCTGCCCGCCGACATCGTTGCGCTCAGGGTGCTGCTCAGCCTGGGCATACCCGTCGCCATCGGCTGGGCCATCCGCAGGTTCCGGCTCACCCTGCACGAGGCGCCATGAGCATTCTGATCGGCACGATACTGCTATGGGGCGCAGCGCTGTACCTGCTGCGCAGGCTCTGGCGTGACGATCGCGAACTCTACTTCGAGGCGCTTCGCCGTAGCCGGACAATGACGCTGTTCATCCTGCCCCGCATCGCAGTCGGCCTGCTCGGCGCAGGTTTTCTCGCCGAATTGCTGCCCGAGGACGAGATGGCGGCTCTGTTCGGCAAAGATGCCGGTTTCCTCGGCGTTGTTGTCGCCACGCTGTTCGGCGCAGTCACGCCGGCCGGACCTTTCGTCGCCTTTGCTGTGGGCGCGGCGGCGCTGAAGGCCGGCGCGAGCGAGGCCGCTCTGATTGCCTATCTGACGAGTTGGTGCGTGTTCTGCATAAACCGCTCGCTGGTTTACGAGATGCCTCTGCTCGGGGTTCGCTTCCTCTATCTGCGGCACGCGCTCTCATTGCCCGCGCCGTTCCTCCTCGGCGGGCTGACAATGGCGTTGCCGCTCTGATCAAGCTAGCGCAGAACGGCTTTCTGTTCGGAAAGCCTCAATCCGATCGAAAGCGCACCTTCGTTGACGAGCCAGCGGCGAATTATGAATGTCCGGCGGCCGCTCTTGTGCATCGGATCGCTTTGAGCAAAGCTGCGCGCCTCATCCATCGAGGCGGCGCGGTAGACCATCATGCCGCCGCCGCTCATCTGCTCGCCGCTCGAATCCGATAACGGCCCGGCGAGAAAGAGAACCCCCTCACTCTCCATCCGCTTCTGAAAAGCAAGATGGTCGGGCAAAACATCCTGCATTTCTTCAAGACTGCCGGCAGGCGTAGACTCGACCACGTAAAGCTCGAATGCAAGTGCGCCGCGAGACCGTGCAATTTCCTTGTATTCCCTCCATGACGGCATGACGACCTCCAGTGTCTGCTTGTACGGCAAGAAAAACATGCCTATTGCATACGGGAAAGAAAAATCGATATTAATTGACTAAATCCAATTAATATGGGTATTTTTTATTTTATGAGCTATAGCTCCAGATTATGCAAAAATTGGGCGCGTTACAGGGGAATGGCCGATGAATGTTCATGCGCCTGACAATCGCGCATCCGACAGACAAAGGTTGCTAGCGCAGGAAGACGTGCGCGAACTCCGACGCCGCATTTCGCAGCTCGACGGCGACGCCATCGGATTGATCCTGACACGGGCGCGCTCGCACTACGCCTGGACGGAACGGCCGGTGACGGACGGACAGCTCCGCGCCATATACGACATCGCGAGGATGGGCAGCACCAGCATGAACGGTTGCCCGGCGCGCTTCGTTTTCGTGAAGTCGACCGATGGCAAGGCGCGGCTGGCAAAGGCGTTGAAACCGGCCAATCTCAGGAAAATGGAAGATGCGCCCGTCACAGCGATAATCGCCTACGATCCTGAATTCTGGCGCGAGCTTCCACGTCTGTTTCCTCACGAGGACCGGCGCGGGCATTTCGCCGGCAAACCGGATTACGCCGAGGAAACCGCCTTCCGCAACGCCACGCTTCAAGGCGCATATTTCATCATCGCCGCGCGTGCGATCGGCCTGGATACAGGCCCGATGTCCGGTTTTTCCAACGAGATCGTGGACGCGGAGTTTTTCGCGGGCACGAGCGTCAAGTCCAACTTTCTCTGCAATATCGGCTATGCCGACGAGAGCGCTCTTTTCCAGCGGCTCCCCCGCTTCGAATTCGACGATGTCTGCAATTTTGCCTGAAGGGGAGATTGCTCACGGAGTTCAAGGCGTCGCCCCAAGATGATCCTCGGCACTGCGCCGGAGGAAAGTAGTGACAGTAATGAAAAATGGGAGGAAGAACGATGCTCTACACACTTCTCCGCAGCTGCGCGATCGCAGGAGTTGCAGTGGCCTTTGCGGCAATCCCCGCAAGAAGCCCGGCGAGCGCCGCCGAAACGATCAGGATGATCGCGATAGACGGCTATCCTGACCGCTCTATGTGGATTCAGCAATTCTCGAAATTCTTCATCCCGCGCGTCAATGAGGAACTGGCAAAGACAGGCAATTACGAGATCGAATGGCAGGAAGCCTATGGCGGCAAGATCGTGAAACCGCGCGGCGTTCTCGACGGGATCAAGCTCGGTCTCGGCGATATCGGCATCGTCACGACGATCTTCCACAATTCGAAACTGCCCAGCCAGGGTATTTCCGCCGTCACGCCGTTCGTGTCTTCCGATGCGCGCGTGGTCGCGAAAGCGGTCGACGAGATCGCACGGGAGTTTCCGCAACTGAAGGCGGAACTAGAAGCCGAGAACCAGGTGTATCTGGCGACAGGCGTGGTTCTTGACACCTATCAGCTTTTCTCCAGGGAGCCGATCAACTCCATGGCGGATCTCAAAGGCAAGAAGATCGCAGGTGCGGGATACAATCTGCGCTATCTTGAAGGCATAGAAGGCGCAGCAGGCGTTCGCGGCGGTCTCCCGGATTTCTACAACATGATCCAGACCGGCCTGACCGATGGCGCGATGCTCTGGCCGGAGGCTGCGGCGACCTTCAAGATTTCGGAAGTCGCGCCCTATATGCTGAAAGCCGATCTCGGTTCGGTCAACACCAAGACCGTCACGATCAACAAGGATGTCTGGGAAGGCTTGCCGGATGAAGTGAAGGAGGTCATTCAACGGGTCGCCATCGAATATCGCGATCGCGTGGCGTCCGTTGCGATGGACGAAGCCGCCGCATCCATCGAAGCCTACAAGGCAGGTGGCGGCACGGTTGTCGAACTTCCAGAGGAAGAGCGTCGCGCCTGGGCAAACGCCATGCCGAACATCGCCGCTGAATGGGCCAAGGATCTCGACAGCAAAGGTGCGCCGGGCAGCGCAATGCTGACCGCATATATCGCCAAGCTCAAGGCAGCCGGCATGACGCCGGTCAGGGACTGGGCCGCCGAGTTGACCAACTGACCAATAGAACCCGACCCGGCCGCCATGCGCAGCCCGCCTTTTTGACGGTACGCGTCTGGCGGCTCATATTGACGCCATAACCGGGACTATGACGCCGGGGAGAACGGCATTGCGGACATCGCCGGGAAAGGGTTTGCGCAGGGCCGCGATCCGCATAGCCGCTCTGCTCAACGTGATCGGGACGGGCGTGATATTAGTCCTGATTGCCGTGATGAATGCGGACATAGTGGCGCGGGGCGTCTTTCACGCGCCGTTCCGCGGCGTTGCGGAGATTGTGGTCTTCTCGCTTGTGCTGATCGTTTTCCTGCAATTACCCGATGTGGTCGAGGGCAACAGGCTGACGCGATCGGACGGCTTTCTGCGGCTGCTCGGCGGCACGCGGCCCGTAGCGGCCAGGCTTCTCCGGCGCGCCGTCGATCTCGTCGCCGCCATGTTTTTCGCAATGCTGGTCTGGGCCGTATGGCCGTCATTTCTCGAGTCCTTCGAGAGTTGCCATTTCTTTTCCCAGCCGGAGTTCGGGCCGCAGCCAAGTGGAAATCCGGTGACCGATCTGAGGGCCGCCTTCGGACGTTGCCATTATTTCGGGACGCCGGGCATTCTGACCGCGCCGTGGTGGCCGGCGAAGCTGGCGATCCTGATCGGCGTGGCGCTATCCTCGGCGCTTTTCCTGTACAAGGCGCTTTGCGGGGACAAGGAAACGGAGAATCAGAGTTGAAACCGGGGCACGCAGACGATCCGTCCGAACTCATCCGGCTCACGCTATGACACCGGTTGAAATCGGCGTCATATCGGTCCTTGCGATCGTGTTCCTGATCTATCTGGGAATGTACATTCCGGTCGCACTCGGCCTCGTCTCGTTCGTCTCGATCTGGATCATCAGCGGCAAGTCCGTGCTGGCGTTCAACTTTCTCCAGGTCGCGGTCATAGACGGCGTCACGGAGTACGAATTCGCCACGATCCCGCTTTTCACGCTTATGGGCCTGCTCGTTTCGCGCGCGGGCCTGGGCTCCGACATCTACGAGGTGATGAACCGCGGATTCCGGCGGATCATGGGCGGCATTGGCATCGCGACGGTCGGTGCGAACGCCGTCTTCGCCGCAGTCACAGGATCGTCCATCGCTTCAGCATCCGTCTTCACCCGGATCTCGGTGCCGGAGATGCGCAGGCTCAACTACAACCCGCGCTTCGCTGTCGGCGTGGTCGCCGGATCCTCCGTGCTCGGTATGATTATCCCCCCAAGCGCGATGCTCATCATCTACGCCTTCGTCGCCGAACAATCCGTCGGCGACATGTTCATCGCCGGCATCGTTCCAGGGCTGCTGCTGACATTCGCCTACATTCTCGCCATTATCGCGATGGGCCGCTTCTGGCCGTCCTTCATCGGCGAAGGTTCTCGGCAGGCCGAAGATCCGGAACCGCTTAGCGCCCTGCAGCTTGCGGACAAGACCGTCCCGATCCTGTTTCTCATCACGCTTGTGCTCGGAGGCATCTATACAGGCTGGCTGACGCCCGTCGAGGCCGGGGCTGGCGGCGCGCTCGTTGCGCTCGTCATCGCCGTCCTGCGCCGCAGAATAAGCTGGGAGGGCCTGTGGCGGACGGCGATCGAGACCGGTCACATAACCGCTTCGATCCTGTTTCTCATCACTATGGCCTCGCTTTACAGCCGGATGCTCGGTTTCGCAGGCCTGCCGAACGAGCTGGAAGCCGCACTGCAGCATTACAATTTCGACTTCGCCACGGTGATGGCGATCTATGTTCTGCTCATGATTTTCGCAGGGACACTGCTCGACACCGCTTCGATCATCCTTATAGTGGCGCCGCTATTTATGACCCTCGTGGAGTCGATGGGCTACAGTCTCGTCTGGTTCGGCATCGTGACGGTTATCGGTGCCGAAATCGGCCTTTTGACGCCGCCGCTCGGCATCTCCTGTTTCGTCATCAAGGCTACGCTCACTGATCGTGACATCAGTTTGAAAGACGTGTTTCTCGGTGCGTTGCCGTTCGCCTTCATCATGCTGCTGGTCCTGATCGTCGTCATCCGCTACCCGGGTCTTTCGACTGTGCTGCTCTGACAGGATCCTGCGGAAAGGACAATACATGCGCAATGTGACCAAGGACACGATCACCGAGGCTCTCGTCGGCTACTGCCGACCCGAAACCAGCCCGCGCCTCCTGTTCCTTCTGGAGCGGCTCGCCGCGCATCTGCACGATTTCGTCCGCGAAACCGGCCTTACGCATGAAGAATGGCGCAAGGCCCTGGACATGCTGAGGCACGCCGGGGAGATTTCCTCTGACGAGCGCAACGAATTCGTGCTGCTCTCCGACGTGCTCGGCCTGTCCTCTCTCGTGGACATGATAAATTCCCCCGAGAACGCCACACCGTCGAGCGTGTTGGGGCCGTTCCATATTCGCGGCGCGCCTGACCTGCCCGTCGGCGGCGATCTGAAACGAGGCAATACCGGGGCCACGATGGTCGTCCACGGTCATGTGAGGCTGACGGACGGTTCGCCCGTCGCCGGCGCGGAAATCGAGATCTGGCAGACCGCAGATAACGGGCTGTACTCGAATCTGGATCCCGGTCAGCCGGAATATAATCTGCGTGCGCACATGAAGCTGGATGCGGACGGGCGCTATCTGTTCTCTACCGTCCGCCCCTCGCCATACACGATCCCGGACGATGGTCCGGTCGGTGAATTGCTGCGCGCGACCGGACGGCACAACTGGCGGCCCTCCCACCTGCATTTCATCGTCACCGCGCCGGGATGCCGTCCGCTCGTCACCGAGCTGTTTCCCGAAGACGATCCATATCTCGACGAGGATGCAGTATTCGGTGTGCGCGAAAAGCTGGTGCTGGTCTATCGCGAGCAGATGACAAGGGACAAGATCCCGGCCGGTCTAGCCATTGCCGACAGGATCGAATTGCCTTATCTGCTCGTGGATTTCGACTTCATTCTCGCGCCGGCCTGACTGACCTAACCCTTTATGACCTCGATCAGGAACTTTCCGGTCCGGCTGTAATGGTCGATCAGCAGTCCGGCCGCAAGATCAGCGTTTCGTGCAAGCGCAGCATCGCAGATCGCGCCATGTTCGGCGTTGATGTCGCGAGAAGGATAGGCCTTCAGCCCTGATATCCGCCTGTAGCGGACATTCTGGTCATAGAGCTGGTCGCAGAACTTCAGAAGGAAAGACGATCCGCAGGCCGAAATGAGTGTCGTATGGAAATGCTTGTGCCGTTTCTCCCATTCCGGATTGGCGATGTATTTCTCCTCGTCGGTCCAGCGCGAGACGCGCGAAAGCCGGTAGGAGGCAAGCACGACCTGCTCTTCCCAGTCGCTCCCGCCATGAGCAAGCGATTCGCGCAACGCCCGCTCCTCCAGCCAGCACCGTGTTTTCAGCAATTCGTTGAACGCGGCGGCGCTGATCTGTGTCACGCGGAAACCGCGCTGGTCGATCCTTTCAACGAAATGATCCGATGTCAGAAGGCTTAGTGCTTCGCGTATCGGACTGGTGCCGACGTCGTAGCGCTCGCGGAGTTCCTCGATCTTAAGCTTTGCGCCAGGCTGCAGAACACCGCTCATGATGTCTCCGCGCAAGCGCGCATAAGCCTGGCTGGTCATAGAGCCGGGTGGCCTTGCTCCTGGCGCTTCGTTCGCTTCGGAGATGCTATGATCCGTGTCTTCCATTTGTTCAGCCTTGCCGCATCCCGGAATGCTCCGCCCCGCCATGATCGGAAGACGGGTGCGTCAGCCACTATATTTGCAGGTTACAACGTGCCAAAGGAAAATAATATCGACATTTTTTTGGTTGATACTACTCGCGTCATTCTCTCGGGTCGGCTTCACGTTAAAGCCAGATAATAAAAAAATATATCTAAATCATAGCCTTAAATTATAAGGCACGCTCTTGCTAAAAGACCCACAAAGCAAGGGCTGTATTTCAGATTAAGGTCGGCGCTCAAAAATTATTGATTTTTATAGATAAAATTTTAAAATATAGATATATCCGGCCTGCCAATCATCCCGGCAGACGCGAAGATCCGAGAAATGTCTGTTCTAGGAAAAAGGGAGCCACCGCCGATGCGGGAGACTTATCATGAAGACGGCAAATGGTGGGTAAGCCCTTATAATTTCCTCCCCGAAGTCCGCCAGTCGCTCGACCTGCCGCCGAAAGTCCAGATCCACGACGCAACCCTTCGCGACGGCGAGCAGACGCCGGGCGTGGTCTTCTCTGTTGACGACAAGCTGGCTATCGCCCTGAAGCTCGACGAAATAGGCGTCGAGCGCATCGAAGCAGGAATGCCCGCCGTGTCCGGGCAGGACGCCGAGGCGATACGCAAGATCTCGGCTCTCGGCCTTAACTCACGCATTTTCACCTTCGCGCGCGCGCTCAAGCAGGACATCGACATGGCGCTCGAATGCGGCGCGCACGGCGTCATCGTCGAAGTGCCAATCGGATATCCCAAGCTCACGACGCAATTCGGCTGGACCTGGCGGGACGTTCTCTCCCGGAGCGCCGACGTAATCAATTATGCCCGCGAACAAGGGCTTTACACGGTTTTCTTTCCCTATGACACGACCCGCGCGCGCCCGGAAGACCTCGAAAATCTCTGCAAGGGGATCATGAACGAGTCACCGCCTGACTCTATCGGGATCGTCGATACGATGGGCTGCGCTACGCCCGAAGCCATCAAGTACATGGTGCGCTGGGTCAAGAGCATGACCGGCCTGCCCGTCGAGATCCATACGCACAATGATTTCGGCATGGGAGTCGCGACGGAGCTTGCGGCCGTCACGGCCGGCGCGGAAGTCGTTCACAGCTGCGGCAACGGCCTCGGCGAGCGCACGGGCAACGCTGCGCTCGAAGAGCTGATGCTCGGCCTCGACCTGCTCTACGGATATGAGACCGGATACCGGATCGACAAGCTGCCAGAACTCGGCGAACTTCTGTCGAAACTTGCAAATGTGCCGATCGCACGCAACAAGCCCGTGCTGGGTTCGGGCAATTTCACGCGCGAGTCCGGCATCGGCATCAATTTCGTCATGAACGATCCGCTTGTAATGTTCGGCACGCACCCTGCGCTCACCGGCCGGACAGGCGAAGTCGTCCTCGGCAAGAAAAGCGGAAAGGCCTCGATCTTTTACAAGCTCGGCGAACTCGGCATGGGACCTGCCGATGACGGCCAGATCGGAGAAATTCTCGACAAGGTCAAGCAGGCAGGGATAGCAAAACGCGACATCCTGACCGACGAGGAATTCAAGGCCATCGCCGAGCCGATCCTGTCGGGTGGCGCAGCCTGATCCGGGAACAACGCCTTGCGAAAGGTGGGAACGGCTTGGTAAGCGAGCTGCCGGCCGGACAAAGAAATAGCCCCGTCGAAACGGGGCTATGAACTATCGAAAAAGTCCTCTGGAATGCGCACCCTGTCAGGTCTGCGGCTGGGGTTCCATGCCGCCGGCATCCGGCTCTTCTCCGTGATTTCTTCGTCCTTTGCCTGCCGCGGGAACGGCTGAGGACGGCCGCTCCGGCTTTTCGTTGTCGGTCGTGGAGAACTCGCGAACAGGCGGACGTCCAGCCAGCAATTCGCGGATCTCTTCACCCGAAAGCGTTTCATATTCCAGCAGAGCTTCCGCAATTTTTTCCCAATCTCCGCGATACTCATGCAGGATCTGGCGGGCGGTCTGCTCACCGTCCTCGATCAGCTGCCGGATTTCCGCGTCGATCAGCATCGCGGTCTCCTGGGAGATGTGCACGCTCTGCGTCACGGAATGGCCAAGGAAGACTTCCTGCTCGTTGGACTGGTAGCGCACGCGGCCAAGTTTGTCGGACATGCCCCATTCCATGACCATTGAGCGCGCAAGCTGTGTCGCCATCTGGATGTCACCGGCTGCGCCGTTGGTTACGCGTTCGGGACCGAATTTCAGGATTTCTGCTTCGCGCCCGCCGAACATGATGGCGAGGCGTGACACGCACCAGTCTCGGGTCAGGCTGTGCCTGTCGTTTTCCGGCAGTTGCATGACCATCCCAAGAGCGCGGCCGCGAGGGATGATCGTGGCCTTGTGGAGCGGATCGGAATTGGGCACATGCAGCGCCACGATGGCGTGCCCCGCCTCGTGGTAGGCGGTGTTGCGCTTTTCTTCCTCGGTCATGACCATAGAGCGGCGTTCCGCACCCATCATGACCTTGTCCTTGGCGTCCTCGAATTCCTGCCTCGTCACAAGCCGTTTGGAACGGCGCGCGGCAAGCAGCGCCGCTTCATTGACGATATTGGCGAGATCAGCGCCGGAGAAGCCCGGAGTGCCGCGCGCGATGACGCGCAAGTCGACGTCCGGAGCCAGCGGCACCTTACGGACATGGACGCGCAGGATTTTTTCGCGGCCGATGACGTCGGGGCGCGGCACGACAATTTGCCGGTCGAAACGGCCGGGTCGAAGCAGAGCGGGATCGAGGACGTCGGGGCGGTTGGTCGCAGCGATCAGAATGACGCCTTCATTGGCCTCGAAGCCGTCCATCTCGACGAGGAGCTGGTTCAGCGTCTGCTCGCGTTCGTCATTCCCGCCGCCCAGGCCTGCGCCGCGGTGACGGCCGACAGCGTCAATTTCGTCTATGAATATGATGCACGGCGCGTTTTTCTTGGCCTGCTCGAACATGTCGCGAACGCGGCTTGCGCCTACGCCGACGAACATTTCGACAAAGTCGGACCCTGAAATTGTGAAAAAGGGCACATTGGCCTCTCCCGCAATGGCGCGGGCCAGCAGCGTCTTGCCGGTTCCGGGCGAGCCGACCAGCAAGGCGCCGCGTGGAATCCGTCCCCCGAGACGCTGGAATTTCTGCGGGTCGCGCAGAAACTCGACTATTTCCTGCAAGTCGTCCTTGGCTTCGTCGACGCCGGCCACGTCATCGAACGTCACGCGGCCCTGACGTTCGGTCAACAGCTTGGCCTTGGACTTACCGAAGCCCATGGCGCGTCCGCCGCCGGACTGCATCTGGCGCATGAAGAAGATCCAGACCGCGATCAGAAGCAGCATCGGGAACCAGGACACCAGCACACCTAGCAGCGAAGGCATGTCGTCCTCGGCGGGCTTCACCGAAATCCCGACATTCTTCGAATAAAGCCGCTCGACGAGATTGTTGTCGTTTGCAGGCGCGGTGGTCAGGAAGGTTCGCCCGTCAGTGAATTCGCCGGTCACTGTGTTGTCAGCTATGGTGACCTTGCGGACGTTCTGATTTTCGACCTCGGTCAGAAACTGAGAATAGGAAATCTCGTTTGCCCGCGACCTCTGGCCTGGATTCTGGAACAGGTTAAACAACGCGACAAGGAGCAATCCGATAATGATCCAGATCGCGAAATTCCGGAAATTGGAGTTCATGAGATCCTTACTACGCCAGAAAGCCCAGGCTTAAACATGATGCGCTCACCGTTATTTTAGCCCAAGACAGTCGCCAATGTCTTTATAGATCTAAATAGGTGAACCAAACGCCTTTTCCAAGGCTTGCACAAAGGTTTCGTTAACCTGAAGGGGCGCGAGGCGCCAATAAAATCAGGAGGTTAAACAAGCACTTCCGCAAGGCGCCATCATGCCGCATCATCTGCTCTTCACAACGCTTCAAAAAGCACGTCCCTGTTAGCGAAGCTGACCGTGACCTGTGCGGCGAAAGACTCCGTCCCGAGGCACACGTAACCAAGGAATGGCGTGTGAATGAGGTGTCCGCCGCGCCAGAAGGACGGCAATGACAGGAGCGCCGAGCGCGGCATCTCCTTCACATCCGCACCGGCTAGCCTGGCGGCCTGTGCGCCGTCCGTACCGAGCGGCTTCAGGATCGTCCCGGATGGCAGCACTGCGTTTGCCGTGATCCGGAAGCGGTTGTCCCAGAGCACGCTCGAACCAGGCGCGACGTTGACTTGCGCGCGAGACATCCGGCCATATTCTCGCGTCGCAATCATTTGCCCTTTACGATGCGAGAAATGGCAGCCTCCCAGAGTCGCCCCGCTCGCACCTGCCTGGAGTTTCGCCAACGCCGCCTCGGCTTTTGCCAATTGCGGAACTGAGCCGCCACCGCCGAAGGCGCGGGCCATGCGTATGAGCGTACGCAGCATGATCTCTCCAGGCTGGCGCATGAGAGCGTCTGCAGGAAGTGTGGCATATCCTGCATCATGCAGGATAAGGTCCTTACGCAGAAATTGTGCCGTCACTGCATCGAGCGCATGGCGCGCTCGCGCAAGCCTTCTTGCGGAAAGGACCACGCTCTCAGCCGGAATGTCTAGAGCGCCTTCGCCCAGCGCTTTGCGGATGCGGATTCGCTCGTAATGCGTGTCACGGTTTGAGGGATCTTCGAGCCAGTCCTGATTTTGCGAAGCGAGATACGATTCGAGTTCGGAGCGAGTAAGCGACAGAAGCGGCCTGAGCAGATCGACGCCGCTTCTGACGGTGATCGGCTCCATCGAAGCCAAACCGTCCACCCCGCTGCCCCGGCGCAGGCGCATCAGGAATGTCTCGGCCTGATCGTCCGCATTATGCGCCGTAGCGAGGGCGGGAATGCCCTGCGCGCGGCAAAATCCGGTCATCAGATCGTAGCGCGCCCTCCGTGCTGCAGCCTGGATGGCGGTCTTAGGCTTTTTGCCCTCCCAGACGAGGATGTGATGCGTGAAGCCGAAGGATGCGGCCAGAACGCCGGTCCGCCGCGCCTCTTCGGCGGCTTCGGAGCGCAAACCGTGATCGACGCTCAGGACAGTGAATTCAGGCACGGCGTCCCCACGGGCTTCGAGCCACCGTTTCGCAAGAAGCATGAGCGCAGTGCTGTCGGCTCCCCCCGAGACGGCAAGCGCAATCCGGGAATAGCAGCCGAAAGCAGAAAAGATCGCCTCAAGTTCGCGGACGCCAGGAAGCCAGGGCAACCTTGATGCATCTGATGGGGGTGTAGTCCGCGCCATACATGACAGCTAGCATTGAGAACGCTGCTTTTCCCGTTCGGCGCGTTCCAGAACAGCCGTCGCATCGGGAAAGCGGCGTTCGAGTTCGGTGAACGACGAACACGCAGCGTCCGTCTGATCGAGACGTTTCAGGGATATACCGAGTTTCAGCAGGCTCTCCGCCGCCTTCTGATTCTGAGGATAGTTCGTCGAACTGCGAAGGAAACTGTCCGCAGCGAGCCGGTATTGCCCTGTTACGAATGCTGCTTCGCCAAGCCAGAAATAGGCATGTCCGGCAAGCGGATCTTCAGGAAATGCGCTTACGAATTGCTGGAAATTCTCTTCAGCTCCGCGGTAGTTGCGCTGAATCAGAGCGTTGTAGCCCTGATCGTACAGCAATTGCGCTTCCGGTGAAGATCTTGCCGCTGTCAGGACGGGTGCGCTGTCCTGCCCCAACGCGGCCTGATCCTGTGAGCCGCTGCCGAAATAGGTTGAGAAACCGCTCTGCTGACCGCCGCTGTCTCCGGATCCGCCGTTCGGACCGGGCTGGAGGAACTGGCCGTCCGCCGCGCCCTGTCTCTGGCCGAAACCGGAATTGTCGGGGCTGACGCCGGCGGCCGCTTCGAGGCGGCTGATCCGCTCGATCAGGTCCCCTATCTGCGCGGACAAGGCGCCAAGCTGCGTTTCCATGGAATCGATCCGGTCGTCGCCTGCAACGGAGAACCCGTCCCCGGCGGGCGGCGTGGACGCGGATGCCCCCCCTCCCAGGGCTGCGCCCTTCGTGATCGTTTCCAGCGTGCCGACCTGCCCGCTCAGGTCCACGATCTGCTCTTCCAGCCGCAGAAGACGGTTTTCGACATCGCTATCGGCGGATTGCGCTCCCGCTTGCGGGGCGGCTGCCAGCACGGCAAGAACGGCGCTTGAGAATGCGAAAAAGCGAAAAGCCGGCATTTGGATCCCGTGTGTCAGCTTGTGGGCCAATCTCTGGGGCGTTCATAGCAAACTTCGGGATAGGCGGCTAGCCTGCCGGACGGCGAGCCTCGCTTTGGACGTGAACCGTTGCAGGCCGCCTTCAGCGCGCGGCGACCCTGCCGCTGTCGAGCACGGTGACGGCGCGGCGGTTTTTCGACCAGCACGATATGTTGGCGCAGATCGCGACCGGGCGTTCCTTGCCGTATGTTGCGATGCGGATCCGTCCCGGCTCGAGGCCGCGCGAAATGAGAAAGCGTCGAACCTGCGAGGCGCGCTTTGCGCCAAGCCCGAGATTGTATTCCCGGGTGCCGCGTTCGTCGGCATGGCCCTCGACGAGTACGGCATATTGCGTATAGCGGTTCAGCCATTGCGCCTGCGCCGCCAGCGTGCGTTCGGCTTCGGCGCTGAGTTCGGTGCTGTCCGTCGTGAAATAAACGGTGTCGCCGGTGCGTTCGGAGAATTCGCGGACCGTGCCGGGCGCTGCCGGGCCTTCGGAAGCGCCCGTTCCGGACAGACCGTCCAGCCCGTAATCCGAATTCTTTTTTGTGCAGGCGGAAAGGCTTAGCGCCGCGAAGAGCAATATAGCGGTGAAGCGAAAACACGAATGCGCCATGAACGACCCCTGACCCGATGATACTCTGTCCGGAAAGTGCAGGGCGAGGGTTAACGGATCGTTACGAAAAGCGCGGATCGCACAATTTAAACGCGAAATAATACTAGAAGGACACGCAAAACGCGCGCCGCCATAAACAGAAACGCCGCGCGCTTTTCTGAGAAAGCACACGGCGTTTTATTCGTCTCGAAGCCCCCCGCTTCGCCGGAATGGCGAATTAGCGGACGATAGCAATGGAAACGTCGGCAGCGCCAAGCTTCAGGGATTCGCCGTGAACTTCTTTGCGGCAAGCGCCAAGAGCGATAGCGGAAGCGAAGATGGTTGCGACGATCACAACGCCTTTAAAACCCTGCATATTGAATCTCCTCTATTGAGCGAGCTATAAGCCGCTTTCGATAGCTAGCCGAGCGGACGCTTGTTTATCAAGGCGGCAGTCCGGATTCCGCCCCTTTTTCCAAATCCCATGATGCGAAATTGTCACGAACCGTAATACTGGAAAAACGGTTTGATTTTCACAATTTTAAGTTAAATCGACCGGTTTTTCCCGCACTGTGCGAGAGCGTCAGCGAACATGAAGACCAGCCGGAGGCGACCAGGCGGGATCCGAGGCGAATTCGCGCGTCGGCAGCGGGCGTTCGTTATATCCGGTCAGATCAATCGTGTAGAGTCTCGGTCCGCCGTCCTGTCCGGGCGCTTCGCGGAAGAATGCGATCACCCGTCCGTTCGGCGACCAGCTCGGTCCCTCATTGTGGTAGCCTTCCGTCAGAATGCGCTCGCCCGAGCCGTCCGGCCTGATGACGCCGATCAGAAAACTGCTGCCGAACTGCTTGGTGAACGCGATCAGATCGCCGCGCGGAGACCAGGCCGGCGTGGAATAGCGCCCATCGCCACCCGTAATCTGACGCTGCCCCGAGCCGTCCGCATTCATGACGAAGAGCTGCTGACGGCCTGAGCGGTCCGATTCGAACACGATGAAACGGCCATCAGGCGAATAGCACGGCGCTGTGTCGATGCTCTGAGCGAATGTGAGCTGTCGCAGCCTGCGGTCAGCAAGCGAGAACTCGTAAATGTTCGTCGCGCCCTCACGCTGCAGGCTGAGCACGATGCGCCGACCGTCCGGCGAGAAACGGGGGGCGAAACTCATGCCGGGAAATTCGGCAAGGACGCTCTGCCGCCCCGTCGCAATGTCGATCCGGCGGACATTCGGACGGTCGCCGCTATAGGCGGTGAAGGTGATTTCACGGCTGTCGGGGCTGAATCTCGGCGTGAGCGCCATGCTTGCGCCGTCGGTCAGATAGCGCAGATTATGCCCGTCCTGGTCCATCACGGCGAGACGCTTCACCCTTTTGTCCTTCGGTCCGTTCTCGGCGATGAAGGCGATCCGGCTGTCGAAATAGCCATTCTCGCCGGTCAGCCTTTCGTAGATCGCATCGGAAATCATGTGGCCGATGCGCCGCCAGCTGTCCGCGGGCGCCTGAAAAGCCTCCGCGGCCAGTTCGCGGCCTGCGAAAGGATCCCAAAGCCGAAACTGCGCGCTGATCTGCCTGCCTCCGGTTTCCGAGACCCGGCCGGCGATCAACGCCTCGGCCCCGATGGCGCGCCAGTCCTCGAAGCGCGGCGGACGGTCGATATTGGCGATCCTTTCGATGGCCGCCTGCGGCGCAAGCGGACGGAACAGCCCGGACCGCTCCAGATTTGAAGCGACGATCTCAGCGACCGCCGCGGCGAGCCGGGAGCCGTCACCGCCCGCGCCGAGGAAGGGCGCTATGGCCACCGGCATCGGGCGGAGATTGCCCTCGGTGATGTCGATTTCCATGACGGCGCGGGCCGGAGACGCGTTGACAGGCAGGGCAGCGAGAATCAGCAGGATCAGAGGAACTTTCGGCAAGGCTTACCCTCCATGCATCTGGCGAGGATCGAAAGTGAGCAGCATGTCCCGCCACTGGCTGTATTTGCGGGGCGGCATCCTGTATGGCTGGCACTGCATCACGGCGCGGATGGCGCTTTCCGCGGCGGGCCGGAAAAATGGCGAGGCGCTCTCATTCGCCAACTGAGGCGGGCGGGCGAGCGAGCCGTCTTCATGCAGGGCGATTCGAAGCCTGACCACCATTCGCTCGCTGCCGAGGCCTCCGGCCGGAGGCGTCCAGCAGCGTGAAATCTGTGCGCGGAAAGCATCAATCTCGCTGGCGCTGATCCGGCCGTCGCGTCCATCCGGCGCGCCATAGGCCGTACGCCTGCCCTGCCTTTCCTCGTCCGGGGGGGCAAGCGCCTGTTCTTCAAGGCTGCGCGGCTGGCGCCAAGGTCTGACCGGCTCGCTTTCCGCTGCCGGCGGCGCGCGCCCGGCCGTCGGATCGCGATTGAGCAGCGCCGCGATCCGTTCCGGATCGAAGCGCTCCGCCTTCTCCTGTCGAGGCGCTGGCTCGCGGATCAGACCTGCGATGCCGTCTGGCGTTTCGGCGCGCTCACGGGGCGGCTCGGAGCGAGGGCGTTCCTCACGGCGGACAGTGCGTTCGGCGCGTACCGGAACCGGTACGGACCGCATAGCGGTTTCAGCGGGCGCAGGCTCGGGCGGCGGTTCGCGTTTCGGCGCGGTCTGCCTGACGGCAGGTTGATCCGGCGGCGGCAATGCGGCCTGCCTTTCGCTCGGATTGTCCGCGGGCGCTACATCCGGTTCCTCTTGCTTCGGCGCGGCAGTGACGATCTCGTCTGCCTGCTCGGCGGGAGCGGTCTCGCCTGCGCTCCGCTCCTCCGTCGCGGCCTTGCTCCCGGCCGACATCCGGCTCAATTCGGATGGCGCGGCCAGACTGACCACCACAGGCTTCGGCGGCGGCGTCGGCTCCTCTGCCGAGGGCCAGCCGATCGCTGCAGCGAGAACGCCGGCGTGCAACAGAAAGGAAATCAGAAGACTCGCACGCGAAGCCATCGGTCAGCCCGGTCCTTCGGCGGCGGTGACGAGCATGATGCGCTCGAAGCCGGCCGCGTTGATCCGCCCCATGACCTGCATCAGCGCGCCGTAATTGGAGGCGCTGTCGGCTCGCAGAAAAACCGCGCCCTTCCCGCGCGCTCCGGCGATCGCGTCAAGTTTCGCGCCGATCTCCTCAAGAGGGATTTCCGTGTCCTGAAGGTAGATCGCGCCGTCGGGTCCGACTGTCACGGTCAGGGGTTCCGCATCCTGTGCGTCCGTTTCCGGCTGCGCGGCGGACGCGGGAAGTTCGACCGGAACGCCGGCGGTGAGCAGCGGCGCGGTGACCATGAAGATGATGAGCAGCACCAGCATCACGTCCACGAATGGCGTGACGTTGATCTCCGCCATGGGCTGATGGCGTCGCCGGCCCCGCGCCCTGCCGCCTGATTCAAGCCGCGCGCCCATCGGGCACCCCCCGCTGTTCGAGCTGGCGCGATACGATGGCCGTGAACTCGCCCGTAAATCCTTCAAGGCGTTGCGCGATCCGGTCCGCTTCGGTCACGAATCTGTTGTAGAAAATGACGGCCGGTATCGCCGCCAGAAGGCCGAGCGCCGTCGCGAACAACGCCTCGGCGATGCCTGGCGCGACGACGGCCAGACTCGTCGTCTTCGACACGGCGATGGCCTGAAAGCTCGTCATGATCCCCCAGACCGTGCCGAACAGGCCGATGAACGGCGCGGTCGATCCCACCGTTCCCAGGAACAGGAGACGGCGTTCCAGCCGCTCCATTTCACGGGTCATGGCGATGTCCATCACCCGCTCGATGCGATGCTGGACGCCCGCGGCGGGACGGTGAACGGTCTGGATCGACCTCCGCCATTCCCGCATGGCTGCGATGAACAGGGCCGCCATGGCCCCGGCGTGGCGGCGGGACATGCTGGCGTAAAGCTCGTCCAGCGAAAGGCCCGACCAGAATTGCTGCTCGAAAGCGTCACAGTCGCGCTGCGTGCGTGCGAACAGCATCCACTTCTCGATGATGATCGCCCAGCCCCAGACCGACGCCAGAACCAGTCCGATCATCACCAGCTTGACGACCAGATGCGCCTGCCAGAACATCGACAGGAAGGAAAAATCCGCTGTGGCTTCGGGCATGGCGGTTCCGCTCCGATCCTGCATTCCCCGTTTTTGCGGGACACGAACGCAACGCAGACAGGAGGCCCCGCAGAAGCGCAAAACTGCACGCCAGCGCTCCAGGACGATTTCCCACTGTCGGGTTAAGTTTGTCTAAACCTTGAGTTGAATATCAGATTTATGCGCTCATGGCGCGAATTTCTCCACATCAACCTTCGAAGAGCTCGCGGATGATGGGCGGGAGCCGGACCGGCTTTCCTTCAAGGCTGACAAGCACAACCTTGACCGAAACGCGGCACAGCGTGTCTCCGCCGCGGCGCACTTCCTGCCGGAGTGTGATAAATGTGCCGCCGACGCCGGTGCATTCCGTGACGACCTCGACGACGTCGTCGATCCTCGCCGGGCGCAGATAGCCGATTTCGAGCGAGCGGACGACGAAGGCGGCGGGCGGGCGTCCTTGCGAGCCGTTCAGCAGGTCGGAATGATGAATGCCGAGCATCCGCAGGAGATCCGAGCGGCCGCGCTCGCACCAGCGCAGATAGGCCGCGTGATAGACCAGTCCGGAGAAATCCGTGTCCTCGAAATAGACGCGGACGGGCAGAATGTGCCGCCGATCCTCGATCACGCCCGACAATTCGGGCCATTCGCGCTTACTCGTCTGCGTCATTGCCGGCTTGCTGCGTATCGAACAGGAACATCTGTCCGCCGCCCGGCGCCGCGGGAGCCGCGATGCCGAGGTGACGGAAGGCTTTCAGCGTGAGAATGCGGCCGCGCGGCGTGCGCCCGATGAAGCCCTGCTGAAGGAGATAGGGCTCCACGGTCTCTTCGATGGCGTCCTTGGATTCGCTGAGCGCGGCGGCGATGGTTTCGATTCCGACAGGTCCGCCGCCGTAATTCACCGCTATGCAGCTCAGATAGCGGTGGTCCATGCCGTCCAGGCCCAGCTTGTCGACCTCAAGCTGGCCGAGCGCGCGGTCGGCGGTCTCCGCGTCGATCACGTCAGCGCCCGCAACCGCCGCGAAATCCCGCACCCGGCGCAAAAGACGCCCGGCGACGCGCGGCGTTCCCCGCGACCGCGTGGCGATTTCGCGCGCGCCGTCCGGCGTCAGCTCTATGCCGAGCACGCGGCCGCCACGCGAGACGATTTCGACAAGTTCGTCCTCCGTATAGAAATTCAGCCGGATCGGAATGCCGAAACGATCCCTGAGCGGCGTGGTCAGTAGGCCCGTCCGGGTCGTCGCTCCGACGAGCGTGAACTTCGCAAGATCGATCCGGACCGAGCGCGCTGCAGGGCCTTCGCCGATGATGAGATCGAGCTGAAAATCCTCCATCGCCGGATAGAGGATTTCCTCCACCGCCGGGTTCAGCCGGTGGATCTCGTCGATGAACAGGACGTCTCGCTCCTCCAGATTGGTGAGCAACGCCGCAAGGTCGCCGGCCTTGGCGATCACCGGCCCGGAGGTCATGCGGAAGCCGACGCCAAGCTCGCGCGAGACGATCTGCGCCAAAGTCGTCTTGCCGAGGCCCGGAGGTCCGGCGAAAAGCACATGATCGAGCGCCTCGCCGCGTCCGCGCGCTGCATCGATAAAGACTTTCAGATTGGCGCGCGCGCGTTCCTGGCCGATGAATTCGGCAAGGTAAAGCGGACGCAGGCTGAGCTCGCTTTCGTCCTCTTCCCGTTTTTCGCGCTCGATGAGACGGTCGTCCATGCGGCCAAATCTAGAGGATTCCTGACGCCGCGGAAACGTGTTTCGCGCCTGGGGATAACCTGGCCGCGCCTATTCCCGGTCCAGTCCCGGCCTTGCGAAATAAACCAGTATGGCGAGGAAAAACGTGACGAGGGTCAGGCCGGCATAAATGAAACCGAGCGTGGCGAGGCTGATGACGCCGGATGCGGCCAGAATCAGCGAGCCGAGAAACACCGCTGCGGCGGCAAGACCGACCCAGAGGAAAAACACGGCTTCGAAGAACAGAACGAGGCTGGACAGATGGGCGCGCTTCGCTTCGGCGCTGGCGTCGGCTGGAAGAGTGTTCGATCGGACGCTCATGGATCCGCTCCCTATCTGGCGAGTTCTTTCAGGCCCTGCCTGATGAGTTCCTCCGTCCTCAGTTGCCCTTCGGCCCTGTCAGCCACCGCGGCGACGGCCATGCTGGCCTCCGATAGACTGTATCCCAGATTGACCAGCGCCGAAATGGCGTCGGCCGACGGCGATGCGCGACCCGCGCGCGTTGCGCCAGCGACCTTCACGCCGATGTCGCCGGCGGCCAGAAGGCCGGGCGCCTTGTCGCGCAGTTCGCTGACGATGCGCTGCGCCACCTTGGGCCCGACGCCGGGCGCGCGCGCAACCTGCGCCTTGTCCTGCAGCGCGATGGCGCTGGAGAGTTCCTGCGGCTCCAGCACGCCGAGAATGGACAACGCGACCCTTGCGCCGACGCCCTGAACATTCTGAAGCAGTCTGAACCAGCTTCTTTCGGACTCGCTCAGAAAGCCGTAGAGCCTGATCGCATCCTCGCGGACATGGGTCTCGATCGTCAGGCTCACCGGCTGTCCCGGAGCAGGGAGCTGCGCCAATGTGCGCGCAGGGCAGTACACTTCATACCCGACGCCGTTGACATCGACGATGACCCAGTCCTTTCCGGCGCTATCGACCAGACCGCGAAGCTTGCCAATCATTTTCCATAACAGCCGCTGTGTAAAAATCGGTTAACGCAATAAATCGAATTTGAATCATTCTGACTGCATTCATGTCCTGAATATAAGAAGATTTGTTATTATCTGAAACATATTCATTAGACTATTATTAATACTCACACTGAAATTCCACTGATCTTTAGACACACCTCCCGGACTTGCGCCAAGGGCGCGTCATACCCTCCGCAAAGCCTGGCGAACGCGCAGATCGCGCATTCGCGTCGCACTTGCGGCGGGCGATGCCGCTCTCCTCAGCGCCGCCGCTCCCCGGTGGTGTGCATGGGCGACCGCGATGGCGAGCGCATCGGCCTCGTCGGCGCAGCCGGGCGACGCCTTCGGCAGCAGGAAGCCGATCATCGCCTTGATCTGGGCCTTTTCCGCATGTCCTGTTCCGGTCACGGTCTTCTTGATGAGATTGGGCGAATATTCCGCCACCGGCAGGCCCGCGCGCGCAGGCGCGAGCAGAGCGATCCCGCGCGCCTGGCCGAGTTTCAGCGTGGCGTGAGCGTCGCGGTTGACGAAAGTTTCCTCGACCGCGGCTTCATGAGGCCGCCATTCGGCGATGACCGCCTCCATGCCGGAGAAAAGCGCCGCGAGGCGGTCGCAGAGCAGCATGGCGGCGTCGGATGTGACGGTCCCGCTGGCGACGTAGGACAGGCGCGAGCCTGAGGTCTCTATGATCCCCCAGCCCATCCGTCTCAACCCCGGGTCAATCCCGAGGATGCGTATCGTCATTCCTGCCCCGCCGAATCAGTTTGACGCCTGTTCACGCGAAGAGTGCAAGGCAAGCCATCGGCGCGCAAGCTGTTTCGGACGCGGCGTCAGTCTCCGCCGAGCCGGGCCATGACGTCCTCGGAAATATCGTAATTGGCGTAGACGTTCTGGACGTCGTCGGACTCTTCGAGCGCGTCGAGCATCTTCAGCAGGCTTTCCGCCTTTTCGTCGTCGACACCGATCGTGTTCTGCGGCCGCCAGGTCAGTTGCGCCGTGCGAGGCTCGCCGAGTTTCTCCTCCAGCGCGCGGGCAACTTCGTGCAGGTCGGCCGCCTCGCAATAGAAGCGATGGTCCTCCTCGTCCGACTGGCAGTCGTCCGCTCCCGCTTCGAGCGCGGCTTCCAGCATGGCATCGGGAGACCCCGCCGCCGCGGGATAGGTGATTTCGCCCACGCGGTCGAACATGAAGGACACCGCCCCGGTCTCGCCGAGATTGCCTCCATGCTTGGAAAAGGCGGCGCGGACCTCGCTGGCCGTCCGGTTGCGGTTGTCGGTCAGCGTCTCGACGATGACGCCGATCCCGCCCGGCGCAAAACCCTCGTAACGGATCTCCTCGTAATTGTCGCCGCCCGCCTCCTGGCTTTTCTTGATCGCGCGTTCGATGTTGTCCTTCGGCATGTTCTGCGCCCGCGCGGCCAGAATCGCAGAGCGCAGACGCGGATTCATCGCCGGGTCCGGCAGCCCCATCTTGGCCGCGACGGTGATCTCCTTGGATAGACGCGAAAACACCTTGGCGCGTTTCTTATCCTGCGCGCCTTTCCTGTGCATGATGTTCTTGAATTTGGAATGGCCTGCCATGATGTGTCCGTTGCTTTGCAGGATCAGCGGCCGGACGCCGCCGCCATGCCCCGAAATTGTGATGGATGGTCATTCTTATAGTGGCTGGCGGGGAAAGATGTCCATATTGACGTGCCAGTGGCCGGGGCCCAGGTCCGGAGCTAATGCCCTGTCTGTCCCAGAACTCCGCCGATCCGTACCGGCTCTATGTTCTGCGCAAGGCCGGTCTCCCCGTCGATGTCGATGATGGCGCCGCACACCGTGGCCTCCTGCATCGCCGGCTCGAAACGCGACGATGCGATCTTGCGCTGGAATCTCTGCATCGGTTCCTGGGGCTTCATGCCGATTACGGACTGATAGTCTCCGCACATTCCGGCGTCGGTCATGAAGGCGGTTCCGCCCGGAAGCAGATGCGCATCAGCGGTCGGAACATGCGTGTGGGTCCCGATCACGGCGCTGACGCGGCCATCGAGGAAATGCGCGAAAGCCTGCTTTTCGGAGCTGGCTTCGGCGTGCATGTCGATGATGATGGCGTCGGCCTTGGACTTGAGCGCGCCCTCGCCCAGTTCGCGTTCCACCGCCTGAAACGGGCAGTCCATCGGGTCCATGAACAGCCGGCCCATGACATTGATGACCATAACTGCGCGGCCGTCGCGCGCGGTGAAGATGCCGGCGCCCGCCCCCGGCGTGCCAGGCGGAAAGTTGACAGGGCGCAGCATACGCGGCTCGCGCGATGCGTAGACAAGAGCCTCGCGCTGATCCCAGACATGATTGCCCGTGGTTATCACATCCGCGCCTGCGTCGAACAGCTCGTTGCAGATCGATTCGGTAACGCCGAAGCCGCCGGCGGCGTTCTCTCCGTTCACGATGGCGAAGTCGATGCTGTAACGGTTGCGCAGGTGAGGGAGAAGCCGGCTGACTGCATTACGTCCGGCCCGTCCCAGCACATCTCCCAGAAACAGGATGCGCATCAAGCGCCACGCTTGGCGGGGATCGCTCCGGAAGGCGTGAGGATCCAGTCCAGCTGCTGGTCGTAGGAGCAAACCGGGACTTCGGAGACTTCCTGGCTGTCGAACGCCAGTCCGATCGCGATGACGTGGCGCTGCGCGCGAAGGGTTTCCAGCGTCTTGTCGTAATGTCCGCCGCCATAGCCGAGGCGGTAGCAATGCCGGTCGAAAGCGAGAAGCGGAACCAATACGGCGGCAGGCGAAAGCGTTTCGCCGCCGGTCGGCTGGGGAATGCCGAAGGGGCCGTTTTCGAGCGCCGCGCCGAAGGTCCATTCGCGATATTCGAGCGGAGCGGAGCCATTCACAACTGGCAGGGCGATGCGCCAGCCCTCCGCCGCAAGACGCCGAACGAGCGGGAGGCAGTCGAACTCGCTGCGCACCGGATAATACGCCCCGAGAATTTTCGGCGAAACGTCGAGAAAGCCGAGATCCATTTCCGCAACGCGGTGCGCGGCCTCCTCCATCGCGTCTGGCGGAATCGAGCGCCGCCGCGAGCGCGCGTCGGTCCGCATCATCTGCTTTTGCGTTTCGAGTTGTGTGTCTGCATTCATGAAGACGTAATCCCAGGCGTGGACATGCAAAGTCGTGACGCACGCAAGCCTAAATGGCGGAGCCGCGGCAACCGTCGGTTATTCGATCCGCTGGGCCCTACACAGTAGGTGGGCGCCGAGTGTCCGAAACCACGGCCTCGGTCAGGGTCGGCTCCCTTTTGGATCGCATCGGCCCCGGGATTGAAGGTAAACCTAACGCGTCCCGCAGCCCCGCGCTGAATATTTGGTGAATCGGCCACAAAATTCCAGAGTTTTATTCGGCTTGAGCCGAGTGACTCGATCAACTTCGCTTTTTCAGCCCATTGTTCAACGCGTTCGAAGCATATTTCTTGCGGCTATGACGAACAGAACGATGAAAGTCACACCGATGATATTTTCTATCGTCGCAGCGACAGACACGGCCAGCGGGACGCGGATCATCGCCTCGCCGGTAACTGGCGCGGTTTCGTAACCGTACAGGCAGCCATAAACGCGGCGCGCCGCATCCGGACTTTCCCAACCCAGAAAGAACAGCGAATTCTTGAAAGAGAGGAACAGCGCTTCGGCAGTCGCCCCCGTGTCGCCAGCAATGCATCCCCCGCCTGCAAAGAGATTGAAAACGCTCAGGATCAGCCACCAGATCGCGGATAGCGCCCATTCGATGATCGCGCCGAAGTCTCCGCCCGCAGGCCATTGCGGGAATATGGCTGCAGGCGCGGCTCCCCATTCGGGTCCCGTTTCGAAATACTCGCTGCGGCGCAGGCCGAGATAGACCAGAGAAAAGCCGAGCACGGACAGGCCCCATAACAGAACCGGACGCGTGATCGAACGTCCGAAATTCGACACGCCGCTGTAGAGCCAGCCGAACCAGAAACGCCCCATACCGCTTCCCAGCGGTCTGTCATGCCAGAAACGGCGGCAGCGGAGTTCCTGCGCGAAGAACTCCCGTTCGCGTTCGAAATCCTGTGTCGCCGCAGCCAGCTTGCCTAGCCGCCTGTACCGCGCGGCGTAGGCCTTGTCGCCGCAAGCCCGGATCGCGCGGAACAGGAGCGAGCGCGGATCCTTCCTGTCCCCGCCCCTGCGGGCCGGACGGTAAGAGACCGGATCGGCGATTTTCATGGAGTCGAGGCTTGGCGGATCGGAGAAATTGGCGTCGTGAAAATCCGGAACCGCATCGAACCCGGCTCCCGAGAGCACGAAGGCCGCTCTGGCCTGGACGCCGGAAAAATCCGCCGCATCGCGGAAAAGGGCGTCGCGAAAGCTGGTTCTGCCCTTGAAACCGGCGAGGAGGAACTGGGCCGGGCCGCTGAATTCCGCTTCCGTGAATGTCGCCTGCGCCTTGAAGCGGGTGGAGGAAAACCCTGCGGCTGCAGCGAAGGCGGTCTTCTCGAAACTGACATCGTCCCGGAATTTGCAGCGATGAAAATCGACTGGCCCGGCAAAAGAGCAAGCCGCGAAATCGCTCGTTCCGGACATGACCGCCGAGCGGAAGATCGCGGTCTGGCCGAATTTGGCCTGTCCGAAACGCGCATCCGCACCGAAACTCGCCTGCTGAAAGCTCGTATCGCCTGCGAAAGCCGCGGCGCGGAACGTAGCGTGGTCGTCGAACTTCGCTTCGTCGAAAAAAGCGGGACCCGTGAATTCGGCCTCGCCGAAGCGCACGTCCCTGCTGAATTGCGCGCCGGTGAATTTGGCGGTTCCGCCGAAACGGGTCTTCACGAATCCCGGCGTGCCATCGAAGACGGCGTTTTCGAATATGGCGTCGGCCTTGAATTCGGTCTCGTCGAAGCGCGCATTGCCCGAAAACTGCGCGCGCTGAAATTCCGCCGCGCCCGTAAAGCTGGCGTTGCGGAAATCGGCGCGCGTGCAGAACCGCGTCTTGTAGAACCGCGCTGCGGGAACGAGCGGGCCGGTTGTCTCGCGCAGGAACTCGGCCTGATCGAAATCGGCACCGGATGCGAATGAGGCATCGTCGAATGTCGCCGCGCCGTGGAGTTTCGCCTTGCCGAATTTGGCCGCGCCATCGAACCGCGTCGCGGAGAATGCGGCCGCTCCGGCGAAACTGGCCGAGGAAAAATCAGCCTCCCCGATGAAATGCACGTTGCCGAAGAGCGCCGGTCCGGGAAAAACGAAACCGGCGAAGGATGCGTCGGCGGCGAATTCCAGCCCCTCGAAGTCGGCCTGCGCTGCGGCGATCCACGAGCGGGTTTCATCGTTCTGCCCTTCGCCGAACCAGTCGTCCGACCAGAGCCCGGACGCTTCGAGCGCCTGCTTCCGCTCCAGTACCTCCAGCGCCCATGCATTCCACGCTTCCGCGCCACGATCCCACAACGTGCGCGTTTCGTCTCGGTCCATACGCTTAAGCCCCCACCCACAAGCGCCTCCTTTCTTACTGAAAACCAGCCGCGATGACAAAGGCCGAGAGGCGCAAAAGCTGCTCATAAGCTGTGAAAATCCGCTCCTGCGCGCGGATGGCCCGCTCATAGGTTCCGACATGCAACGCTTTCAGGGGTTTTCCTGACCGGAAACTGCATCCCGCCGGAAAGAACGGCGCGGGAGAAGCGCGGATCGCGCGCCGTAAAGGAATGAGGCCGGGCAGGCGTTCAGCTTGCGGGCGTGACCCGTCTCGTCACGCGAAAGCCGCTGCCGGCCTTGGCGTCGGAGGACGCTTCGCAATCGCCGTCCGCCGAGTCCTGAAACCAGTCCCAGCGGTTCGAAGTGACGCGCCCGGGCGCCCCTCCGCATCCGCCCGAGGTTTCGGGCATGACCGCGTCGTATGTCTGGCCGGTCACTTTCGAGAGCCAGGCCGCATATGCGCCGGCGCCGTCGCTGCCAAGCCCGATGACGGGCTGCGACTTGCGTCCGGTGGGGCGCTCGATTTCGGGACATCCCCCGTCAAGGGTGCAGGCTTCCCATTGCGCCAGGGTGATCTCCGACATGCTGATCGCCAGATCCGCGCTCTGCAGCCCGGCGAAGCTGCGCTTCGGAACGAACATCAGCGGACAGATGCTGCAATCCGAAAACGGACCGGAGACATCCACATTCGGCGTCAGCACGATGTCGGGCCGCTCGGGCGGAAGCGATGCGACCCTGACGTCAGGCATTGGCGTATGCGGGGCCGGAGCCGGAAGCGCGTTCGGGGGCGATGAGGCGGGGGCGGACAGTCTGTCGCCCCGCGGAGATTGATATTGCTGAGCAGGTTCGGAGATGTCCACGGTCTCGCGCTGTTCCGCGGCGGCGGAACGCGTGAGCGGACCGGTTCGTCCCGTGCCTGCCTCCGTAGTAGCGTCGCTGATGACAGCGGCGACATTGCGTTGTGCAGCGTCTTCAGGATCCTGAGCCAGCGCGGCGTCGCCCGGCAACGGCTGCACGGCGGCGATCTGCTCTTCCGCAGCGGGGATGCGATCGTCCTTTGTCATCAGCACGCTGTAGACGATCGCGCTGGGCGCAATCAGAAGCAGCGCGAACAGCATGAGAAGGCGCCGCCCCTGACGCCTGCCGGCCTTGCGGTGGGTCCGGTCGAACGCCAGAGCCGCATCGAAAGCCTGGCGGCGGAGCGGATCCTTCAGCGTTTCATAGGCGGCGGAGGCCTCCTTGAAGAGGCGTTCGGCGTCCTTGTCCTCGGGTTTGAGGTCGGGATGGTTGTTCTTGGCGAAATCGTGAAATGCCTGCTTGATTTCCTCTTCGCTCGCTTCGCTTGAAACGCCGAGGACTTCGTAATGGTTCTTCGGACTTTTTTTCATATGCAAGCAACCAGACTATCGGCGCAAAGGTTCGAACGCCCGGGACCGGCCGCCTTGCCCGCGACGGCAAGGGCCAAAGGCGAGGCAATCCAACCGCTTCCGGTATGAGGAAAAGTTGAACGCAGGATCATGAATTCTGCACCGGACTCTGCGGTACTGGGAAACCGCTTTCGTGACATGATTCTCCGACCCGGACCCCCGCGCCAGGCGAATGCAGAACCCTCTCCCGGGGACTCGCGCCTTTATTCAACTCACACTCATGCGTCCATAACACAAAGCGCGGGAAAAGTCGTCATCCCCTCGGGTATATGATGACGTTTGCGGTGCAGACCTGCAACAGTCTTTACGGAATGTGAAAGTACGGTATCGCCCTGAACTCCGCAGCCGTCAGCCCCCTGTCATGCTCATATGGCGCGAGACCGCCGGCTTGTTGTGCAGCCGGTCGATGATGAAGTCATGGCCCTTCGGCTTGCGCCCTATCGCTTCGTCGATGGCGGCATCGAGGAGTTCGTCGCCTTCGCTCGCCCGCAGAGGCTGGCGCAGATCGGCGGCGTCCTCCTGTCCAAGACACATATAGAGCGTGCCGGTGCAGGTAATGCGCACGCGGTTGCAGCTTTCGCAGAAATTATGCGTCAGCGGCGTTATGAAGCCGAGCCTGCCGCCGGTTTCAGCCACTCTCACATACCGGGCAGGGCCGCCGGTCTTGTAGGGAATGTCCTCAAGCGTCCAGCGTTCCAGAAGCCGGGCGCGAACGACCGACAAAGGCAGATACTGGTCCGTGCGGTCGCCGTCGATGTCGCCAAGCGGCATGGTTTCGATGAGCGTCAGGTCCATGCCGCGCTCATGCGCCCACACCATCATCGTCTCGATCTCGTCCTCGTTGAAATCCTTGAGCGCAACGGCGTTGATCTTGACCGCCAGCCCGGCCTGCCGCGCCGCTTCGATTCCGGCCATGACCTGATCGAAATTGCCCCAGCGCGTAATAGCCTTGAAGCGGGCAGGGTCGAGCGTGTCGAGCGAGATGTTCACGCGCCGCACGCCGCGTTCGTAAAGAGGCGCGGCGAAGCGCGTCATCTGCGAACCGTTCGTTGTCAGCGTCAACTCTTCCAGGGCGCCTGAGCGCAGGTGCCGCGAGAGCGACTCGATCAGCCAGAGAATGTTCTTTCGCACCAGCGGCTCGCCCCCGGTCAGACGCAGCTTGCGCACGCCCTTGCCGATGAAGACGCTGCAGAGCCTGTCGAGTTCCTCAAGCGTCAGGAGATCCTTCTTCGGCAGAAAAGTCATGTTTTCCGCCATGCAATAGACGCATCGGAAATCGCACCGGTCGGTGACGGACACGCGCAGATAGCTGACCGTCCGTCCGAACGGATCGATCATCGGAGCGCCGCTGTTGAGGGCGATGGGGGCCGGGTCTGACTTTACGGTCATGGCGCGATGTCGGGCTTTCCTCTGATGCGGCTTTTTTTGGAGGCCGCTTGGTGACTGCACACATCTTTCTGCCCGATAGTAACGGTCCGCGCCCTGTGCGGCAAGCCGCCGAAAAATTACGAAGGCGCGCGCCGTGCCAGTCAGTTCGCGAAACGGAAATGCATCACGTCGCCGTCCTGAACCAGATACTCCTTGCCTTCCAGCCGCATTTTCCCCGCGTCCTTGGCGCCGGCTTCTCCGCCGAGCATGATGAAATCCTCATAGGAAATCGTCTCGGCGCGGATGAAGCCCTTTTCGAAATCCGTATGAATGACGCCCGCAGCCTGTGGCGCCGCAGTTCCCTTGCGGACCGTCCAGGCGCGGGCCTCTTTGGGACCAGCGGTGAAATAGGTAATCAGGCCAAGAAGACGGTAGCCTGCGCGGATCAGCCTGTTCAAGCCAGGCTCCTTCAAGCCGAGATCGTCCAGATAGAGCTTGCGGTCTTCCGGGGAAAGCTGCGCAAGTTCGGCTTCGATCTTTGCCGAAATCACGACGGCGACGGCGCCTTCCTCGGCCGCCTTCTCCTCGATGCGGCGCGACAGAGCATTCCCGGCCGCAGCCGACGCTTCATCCACGTTGCACACATAGAGCACGGGCTTGGATGTTAGAAGCTGAAGCTGCCTGAAAGCGGCCCGGTCTTCCGGAGCGATCTGCGCGAAGCGCGCCGGACGGCCTTCGTTCAGCACGCTGAGCGCCGCTTCGACGAGCACGAGCGAAGCCTTCGCCTCCTTGTCCTGTCCGCGCGCGCGTTTCTCAAGCGCGGTGCGCCGCTTCTCAAGGCTTTCCATATCGGCAAGCATCAGCTCGGTCTCGACCGTCTCGGCGTCGGCGAGCGGATCGATGCGGCCCTCGACATGGGTGACGTCGTCATCCTCGAAGCAGCGCAGCACATAGGCGATGGCGTCCATTTCGCGGATGTTGGCGAGGAACTGGTTGCCTAGCCCTTCGCCTTTCGACGCGCCGCGAACCAGCCCGGCAATGTCGACGAAAGTGAGCCGCGTCGGGATGATCTCGGCGGATTTCGCGATGGCGGCGATCCGGTCCAGCCGGTCGTCAGGGAGGGGCACCTCGCCAATGTTCGGCTCGATGGTGCAGAGGGGGTAATTCGCCGCTTCAGCGGCGGCGGTCTGCGTCAGCGCGTTGAATAGCGTCGATTTGCCGACATTCGGCAAGCCGACGATGCCGCATTTGAAGCCCATGGCCGATAAATCCTGTCACGCCGGGACGCTTCGCCCGTGCGCACTGTATCTTCTGGATTACCCAAACGTGGATCAGCCTCGCCCGAACCACTTCTTGAGCTTGGAGCCGAGGGAGTTCGGAGCCTGCTGCGCCGCTTCTCCGCCCGCCATCGCGTCCTCAAGCTCCTTTTTCCGCTCCGTAGGCGCAGGTTCCGGCAAGGGATCCTTCACTTCGGGTTTCGACGGTTCGGCTGGCTTGATTGCTGGACGCGGCTCGCTCACGGGCTGCGCCGGGGCCGGCGTAGGATCGGACTTCGGCGGCGAGGGCGGCGATGCAGCAGCGGCGGCGGCAGCGGGCTGCGGCTCGCCTGACGGATCGCCCTTCCGGCCTGCGGGCGCCGGACGCATCGCACGGGCGATCTCATTCAGGAACTTTGGGTCGTCGCCCGCCACCAGATGCGGGACCGCAGAAGCGATCGAGTCGAGCATGGGCTCCAGCCAAGCGCTGTCCGCGCGAGCGAAATCCGTCAGCACATAATGCGAGACAAGATCGCGGTGGCCGGGATGGCCGATGCCGATGCGCACGCGCTGATAGTCGTTGCCGATATGGGCGGTGATGGATTTGAGGCCGTTATGACCAGCGTGGCCGCCGCCGAATTTCGCCCGGACCTTGCCCGGCTCCAGATCGAGTTCGTCATGAAAGACGATTACGTCCGCGGGCGACATCTTGTAGAAGCGCATCGCCTCGCCGACCGAGCGCCCGGACTCGTTCATGTAGGTCGTCGGCTTCAGCAGCAGATAGCGGACCCTGTTGATGTCGATTTCCGCAGCCAGCCCCTGAAAGCGCTTGCGCCACTGCACCGCTCCGTAACGGCGCGCAATCGCATCGATAGCCATGAAACCGACATTGTGCCGGTTGCTCTCGTATTTGCTGCCGGCATTTCCCAGCCCAACCAGCACTTTCATCGCGCGTCCATTCAATGCCAATCCCCCAAACCGGTTCCGCTGCTATTCGTCGTCCTTGTCTTCCTCTACCGCCGTTTCTTCCTTCTCTTCCTCGTCGGCCTTCATGCCGGAGGATGCGGCGATTGTGGCAATCGTGAAATCGCGGTCCTGAATCGTGGGCGTAATATTGTCCGGCAGCTTGACCGCCGAGATATGCACCGAGTCGCCGATGTCATACCCTTCGAGGCTGATCTCGATGGATTCAGGGATGGCGTCGGCCGGACAGCTCAACTCGATTTCATGTCGAACGATGTTGAGCGCTCCGCCACGCTTGAGGCCCGGTGACTTGGCTTCATCGATGAAATGAACCGGCACTTCGACATCGATGCGGGAGCTCTTGCTGACTCTCATGAAGTCTACATGCAGCAGAAAATCGCGAACGGGGTCGAGCTGAACGTCGCGGGGGATGACCCGCTCTTTTTTGCCGTCGATGTCGAGCATGTAGACGGTGGACAGGAAATATCCTGTCGAGACCTGTTTCCACAGATCCTTGCGCTGCAGGGCGATCATTTGCGGCTTCTTGTTGCCGCCGTAAACGATGCCTGGAATGATATGCTGGCCGAGACGCATTTTTCTTGCGGCTGCCGAACCGGTTGCAGTTCTTTCCTCGGCCTTGAGTTCGACCATTTCTGCCATTGAAATCTCCGGAATTGAATCGCGCGCCGCGAATAGCAATGAAAGCACGGGCGGGCGCGGCTGTTGCGCCGCACCATCTCGCGAGAGGTTATAAACGGAAAATCCGCCGGACTCAATCGCCTGAAGGCAGTCTTGTCAATCAAAAAGGCTGGAGACCGATTCTTCCTTCGATGTCCGCGCAATCGCTTCGCCCATCAGAGGGGCAACGCTAAGAAGCTCGATGTTTGAGGCCTTGAAAACATTTTCGGGCTGAGCGATAGAATCTGTAATGACAAGCGCCTTGAGCGCGGAACTTTCGATGCGCTCCACCGAGCCGGGCGAGAGTACGCCATGCGTGATGTAGGCGTAGACATCATTCGCGCCGAGTTCCATAAGCGCTTCACTCGCATTCACCAGCGTCCCGCCAGAGTCGACGATGTCGTCGATGAAGATGCAGGTCCGGTCCTTCACATTGCCAATCACATTGACGACTTCAGACTCGCCCGGGCGCTCGCGGCGCTTGTCGACGATGGCGAGCGGCGCTCCGATACGCTGGGCAAGGTTCCTGGCGCGGACCACGCCGCCCACGTCGGGCGAGACAACCGTCACCTTGCTCACATCGAAGCGCTCATTTATGGCGCGAACGAAGACGGGCAGCGCGAACAGATTGTCGGTCGGAATATCGAAAAAGCCCTGGATCTGGCCGGCATGGAGATCGAGCGTGAGCACGCGGTCGGCTCCCGAGCGTACGATCAGATTGGCGACGAGCTTTGCAGAAATCGGGGTGCGCGGGCTGACTTTGCGGTCCTGGCGCGCATAGCCGAAATAAGGCATCACAGCGGTGATGCGTCTCGCCGAAGCGCGTTTGAGCGCGTCAATGATAATCAGAAGTTCCATCAGGTTGTCGTTCGCAGGATAGGAAGTGGACTGAACGACAAACGTATCCTGGCCGCGCACATTCTCGGTAATCTCGACGAAGATCTCCATATCGGAAAAGCGGCGGCATGAGCATTTCGTCTGTTCGATGCCCAGATAATCCGCAATGGCCGCCGAGAGCGCGCGATTGCTATTTCCTGATACGAGCTTCATGCAATCCGTCTTGGAGCGGAGGCAGCGTCAGGCGCTGGAACCAGTCATATGTCTGCGGTGCGGGCGTCATGGCCCGATCATATGCAAACGCGGCTTGCTTTTATCAGCGAGCCGCGTAGCTGTAAACCGTGCAGAACGATCGGCTGCTCGAAACGCTAGCTTGTCGGCTGTATCAGCTTCGCCACGCTTTTCGCGGCTTCGCTGGCGGCAAGCTCTGCGACTTTGCCCCACGGGCCGTCAAGCGAACCGGCGGGTATCTTGTTCCGCTGAACGACGGCCTTGTCGATCTGCTTGCCGGAAGGATCGACGACAAGCCAGCGGATGGTGATGGGCTGCTGTCCGCCTTCCTCTGAGCCAAGCTGCACCGAGCCCTTGACCGTGTAGGCGTTCGCTGCGGATCCTTCCACGAGCTTGACGCCTGCGCTACGCAGGTGACGGCGCATGGCTGTCGTCAGCGACTCCTCACCGTCTCCGGGAGCGCCGGTTACGGGCGGAACGACGGCGACGATCTCGCCCTGCGCAGCTTCTGCAGGGGCCGATGCCGAAAGCACGTTGGTCGACGCGGTCGGCGCCGGCTGGGCCTGGGCAGTCGGTTGTGCGGCCTGCACCTGCGCGGACTGCCGCGGCTGGGGCTGCGGTTCCGGCGATGATGCGGAAGTCTGCGGCGCATTGCCGCCGGAGCCGGCCGTGGCGGTGCCCCCATACATCCATGATGAAATCTTTTCGGCGGTCGAAGCCGCAATCCTGTCGATCGCAGGCTCGTCGACAAGAGCCCAGGGATCTCCGCCCTTCTTGCCTTCGATCAGCTCATCGCCCTGGAATCGCTGGGCCCGTTTCCCGCTCTGGTCGCGTATGTCCCAGATATAGGAGAGTTTGGTTCCGTTCGGGGCCGACGCAGCGACCAGATAGCCGCGCACCGTATATCCGGTAGAGTTGGAGGATTCCACCCTGAGGTTCTTCGCCGACGCAGCGGAAACCAGCTTTTCGCTCATCTGGGACGCAACCCTGGCGGGCGCGCCGATGACAGGGGCGAATGTGAGCGGTTTGACCTGAGCGGCGATCTGGGCGTCCTGAGATTGCGGAGCGGACTGCTGCCCATCAGAGGAGCCGAAAAGGGAACCGGCAATCCCATCTCCCGAGGAACTCGAACGGGTTTCGCAGGCCGCCAGCGAGAGCGCGGCGAGCGCTGCAATCAGCGGAAACACGGCACGTCTGACCGTCGCGCGGTTCTCAAACTCCTCTGCGCGCGTAACCTGAGTCGATCCGAAATTTTTCATTGCCTCGCGCTCCGAGAATCAACGGGATTGACGGCATTTCGCCCGTCTCGCCTGAAATGCCTATCTCTTATCTTCGAAGGCGTCCATAGAGCGTCAAGAACCCTGACAAGGCATCAACAGCATACAAGCCGGAAACAGCCCTGATTTGCCCCTTTTCCACATCACAGAATAACAATGGCGGAAATTTGGCGGCCGTAGTCGGGTTCTTCGCAGTGAACCGAACGCCTGTAACTATAGAAAAGCGATTCGTCCGCATAAGTACAAAGATCAATTCGATCTACGGCTTCGACTCCGGCCTTGCGCAGACGTTTTTCACAATAAGCGGGCAGATCGAAATGCGATCTGCCGGTTTCGGCGTGATTCACGAAAAATGCGGCATCGCTCGCGTCTTCCGACAGAAACGCCTCGCGGCACTCGTCGCCGACTTCATAGGCCTTCTGCGAGATCGCCGGGCCGACCGCCGCGCAGATCCGCCCGCGGCTGGCGCCTAGCTCCTCCATGAGCGCGATCGCCGACTCCAGAACTCCGGCCTTCGCGCCCTTCCAGCCGGCGTGGGCCGCGCCAATCACCCCCGCTGCCACGTCGCAGAACAGGACCGGGGCACAGTCCGCCGTCAGAACTCCGATCCCCAGACCCCGCTCCGCGGTCGCGATCGCGTCCGCCTCCGGCAATGCGTCCTGACGCCAGGTGGGATCGGCGGCGAGCGCGCGGGCGCTGTGGACCTGCCGGACGGTCAGGACATTGGTCTGCTCGATGCCGAGTTTCGCCGCCACGCGCAGGCGGTTCTCGCGCACATGCTCAGGCTCGTCTCCCGAGCCGTATCCGCAGTTCAGGGAGGCGTACAGTCCGGTCGATACGCCGCCCTGGCGCGTGAAAAAGCCATGCCGGACATCGCCCTGCTCTTTCAGTAGTTCGCTTACGATCATTTGCCGAGAGGTCCATCTTTGACTATTGCGCGGGCGAAGATCAGCTACCGGCCTCATCTTCGCCGGTAAAGGGGGGAGGCGCGGCGAGACCGGGACTCGTGATCGCCATCGCCTTGAACAGGCTACCCATCTGAAAGGGGTCCACGAGCCGGCGCGCGCCCAGGAACAGAGCCGCGCGTTGCTCTTCGGCGGCTTCCGTCATGAGCCTGCGCAGCCTCTGCTCCAGGCCGAGCGCCGTAAGAAACTCGCCCTGCGTCATCAGCCGGCAGGGCTTCAGCCCAGCCAGTTCCGCCGCGTGGCGCAGTTCTGCGAAATTCACATGCGTGCTGAGATCGGCGGTTCCGGGCGGCTGAATCGCATCGACATAATGATGAGCGCGCACAGCCTGAAGCGTGTCGCCGTAATCGCGGCTTTCATAGCCGTAATCGGTAATCAGGATCGCGCAAGGCGCGGACCGGGCGCGCTTGCCGAGTTCCTCGATCAGGTCTGCTGCGGCGGGACAGTGCTCCAGAATGTCGCCTTCGTCGGGGGGCCGGTCGGGCATGATCTCGACCGGCGGAACGGCAAGACGGCCCGCGCCGAAATAAGGGCGGTCCTGCGCGTCGAGCATCAGTACCCGCTTGTGCCAGCTGCCGTCCTGGAAGACATACTGCTCGGTCGGAAGAGCATCGAAGAATTCGTTCGCGACAACGATCAGCGGAGCCTCCGGGAGGGCGGTGAAGCTCTCATGCCATTGCGGTCGGCACAACGTACGCAGCGCCTTGCCCTGCGCCTCGCGAAGGGTCGATGAGGTTTCGACCAGATGAACGTGAGTCGCCTGCCTGAACTCCGGCAGCGCGCCTGCGGACCGCATGACGTCCTGCATGAGCGTCCCGCGCCCCGGTCCGAGTTCGGCCAGAATGACCTTCTGCGGACGGCCCATTCCTTCCCAGACGATCATGATCCATACGGCGATGAGCTCGCCAAAGATCTGGCTGACTTCCGGCGCTGTCACGAAGTCCCCGGATGCGCCGATCGGGTTTCCGTTCCTGTAATAGCCTACGCCCGCTGCTGTGAGACTCAGCGCCATGTAATCCGCCACGCTCATGGAGCCATGAACGGAAAGGTGTTTTTTAAGGTCGTCGACGGGTGAGGGCTGCATCTCATCCATCAGGGGTGCGCCGGAACATCTCTTCAAGAGTAGCGGCAGAACATCACGGTTACAATATTGCGGCTTCGACAATAAACGCACCTGAGCGCCGTTTCCCGAACGAGGATCCGGCGCTCGCTCTTCCAATGCCCGAATCAAGCGGCGGAGACGGATTGTTTCCGCGCGCTGTATGCAATAAGCGCCACCCCGGCTGCAAGCATCGGCAATGAATAAACCATGCCCGGCGTAGAAAATGACGTGGTCAGAAAATGATCCTGCGCCGGCTGCCTGAAGAAAAGCTCGACGAAGATACGGGCTATCGAATAACCGGACAGAAATAAGCCTGAGATCAAACCCGGCTGTTTTAGTGCGTCCCGCCTGTATATCAGGTAACGCAGGACGAAAAACAGCACGACGCCTTCAAGAAAAGCCTCGTAGAACTGACTGGGATGGCGCGGTCCCTGCTCGTCTCCGGGACTGAGAACGTAGGCGGGAAATTCCACTGCCCAGGGTACGCTGGTCAGGCGGCCGTAAACCTCGCCGTTGATGAAATTGGCCAGCCTGCCGAAAAACAGCCCGATCGGAACTGCGGCTGAAGCAAGATCGCCGACGGACAGCAGCGGAACCCGGTAGAAGCGCGAAAAACCGTAGATGGCGAGCGTGACCCCGATCAGCCCGCCATGGAACGACATGCCCCCCTGCCAGACCGCGAATATGCGGCCCGGATCCGCAAGAAACACATCCGGCTCGTAAAGCAGGACGTAGCCCGCGCGTCCGCCGATCACGGTGCCGAGCGCAGCCCAGAGCAGGAAATCGTCCGCCTGTGCCGGCTTCATCGGCGAGCGGGCGCCGCGCCAGATTTCGGGCGCTGCGAGAAGGCGGCGCATGTAAAGCCATCCCAGGACGAAGCCGGCAAGATAGGCGAGACCGTACCACCGCACCTGCACCGGACCTATCCCGAAGGCCACCGGGTCGATTTGAGGGAAGGGGAGGGCCATCAAGTCCATCGGTTCTTTCTCCCGGCGCTGCGCCTGCACGCTTCCTAGCAGCGGCCCCGGCCGCCGCCAAGCCTTGAATGAGGCGCCCGCGCCAGCCAATATCGGGTACAGGCCGATACATTCATCCATCTGACAGCTGGAGAGCACAATTTCATGACACAGACAACGAACCGGTTCTTCGACGAGTTCGCAAAGCTTATGACCGACGCGGCCGGCGCCGCCCAGGGCGTCAAACAGGACGCAGATACCTTCTTCCGTTCACAGGCCGAACGCGTTCTGCGCGATCTCGACGTCGTCCAGCGCGAGGAGTTCGAGGCGGCGAAGGCGATGGCCGCCAAGGCGCTGGAAGAAAACGAGCAGCTCAGAAAACGCATCGAGGCGCTCGAAGCCGCGGCCGGAACGTCCGGGAGCGTCGCTAAAAATCCGTGAGTGGCGGGATTTCCCCGTGGAGAAAGAACGATCCGCCTTGCCGTGGAAAGCCGACGCAGTTTATGCGGAGTAAACAAGGGTAACGGGAGGGAAATCCGCGTTTTTGCGCAGGATGTTTCATTGAATTGCTGAGAGTTCTCCCGCCAACGCAGGTTTCAGCGAAGGTTAAGGCATGGCAACTGCTCTACCGGATTTCACGCGGCTGACGAATCCGATCGATCTCACGGAAAAAATCGCCTCGATCAACGACTGGCCGTTCGAGCGCGCGACGGAAGACGAACTGACCGTGGTCATCGCGGGTAGCTGGGCGGATTATCATCTCTCGCTCAACTGGCGCGACGATCTCGAATCGCTGCATATCGCCTGCGCCTTCGACCTTAAGGCGCCATACGCCCGTTCCGCCGAGGTGTATCGCCTGCTGGCGCTCATCAACGAGCAACTCTGGATCGGCCATTTCGATCTCTGGGCGCATGAAGGCGTGCTGCTTTACCGCCAGAGCCTTTTGCTGCACGGAGCGGACCCCACCGCGCATCAGTGCGAGGCGCTGATTCAGGCTGCGCTGGAGTCTTGCGAGCGCTATTATCAGGCTTTTCAGTTTGTCGTCTGGGCCGGAAAACGGGCCGAAGACGCGATCGCTACAGCCATATTCGAAACCGAAGGACACGCATGAACCTTTTTGGCGAAGGCCCGGTCATCCTTCTCGGCGCTGGACGCATGGGCGGAGCGCTGCTGAAAGGCTGGATCGCGAAGGGGCTCGAGCCACAAAGGGTATTTGTGCGTGACCCGGCCGTCGCCGGGGACATTGCCGCATTCTGCAAGGAGCGCGGAATCGCGGTCTCGGACGGAAGCGATGCACCCCCGGCGAAACCGGCCGTCATCGTGCTGGCGGTCAAGCCGCAGATCATGGATGCGGTCCTGCCGGATGCGGCGGCGCTTGCGGGACCGGATACGGCGTTTCTCTCCATCGCGGCCGGACGGACCATCGACAGCATCGCGGCGCATCTGGCTCCCGGCGCGGCGATCATCCGGGCCATGCCGAACACGCCCGCCTCCATCGGCCGGGGCATTTCCGCGCTTTTCGCCAATGACGCCGCGACGCCGGCTCAGGCCGGACTATGCGAAACGCTGATGCGCGCGGCGGGCGAAACGGTCTGGCTCGACAGCGAGTCGCTCATGGACGCCGTGACGGCCGTATCCGGATCGGGGCCGGCCTATGTCTTCCTCCTGGCCGAATGCCTTGCCGAGGCGGGCAAGGAAGCCGGACTGCCCGGCGATCTGGCGGACACGCTGGCGCGGGCGACGGTGTCGGGCGCGGGCGAGCTGCTGCATCAATCGGACCTCTCCGCCGCCGAGTTGCGCCGCAACGTCACATCTCCGGGCGGGACGACAGCTGCCGCGCTTTCGGTGCTGATGGGAGAGAACGGCGAAAACGCGATACCGGCCTTGGGCGATCTGCTCAAGGAGGCAGTGCTGGCCGCCGCGCGCCGCTCACGCGAGCTTTCCGGGTAGCGCCTTCAGCAGATCGTCGCGGCTCAATGTGAAATCGGACGCAAGCCACCGGTCTTCGAGCGCCCGTAACGCTTCTCCCAGTTCCGGCCCTGCGTAGAAACCGCGCGCGAGCAGGTCCTTTCCCGTGACCGGAAATTCGGGCGGCGTCCAGTGTGCGGGAAGGCCGTAAAGCGCTCTCCAGCCTTCCTCATCGCCGCCCTGCCGGCTCCAGGCAAGCATGACCTGGCCGGTATAGGCGTCGGACCCGAGACGGTAGAGCAGAACGCGCGCTTCCCTTTCGCTCATATGCAAGGCCGGCTCCGGCTCAGCGATCGCCTTCAGCCGCCCCGCTTCTGCGCCGGACAGACGCAGGCGCGCCGACAGCCTTTCCGCATCCTCGCGCACAATGACCGCGAGGGCTGCAAGACGCCTGACCGGATCGGGCGGCAGGCCAAACCCGGCCTCGATCCCCGCGAAACGCTGGAAGACGGCGGTTCGCGTCACGCCGCCGACGACCTGCCCCAGAATGCCCGCATCCGCCATCGGTTCGAGCGCGAGCATGGGCTGCCGCGCGGTGAGCAGGCGGAACAATTCCGTCCGGATCCGCTCGGCCGAGAGCTTCGCAAGCCCGCTGCGGCCTTCGATGCAGGCGGCAAGCCCGTCCGGGTCGGGCGGTGTGGCGCTGTAGTCGGCGGTGAAGCGGAAGAACCGCAATATGCGCAGATAGTCTTCACGAATGCGGTCGATGGCCCGCCCGATGAAGCGGACCCACCGCCGGCTTATGTCCGCGACGCCCTGCCCGAGCGGATCGTAGACCTGCCCGTCTGCTCCTGCGTAAAGTGCATTGATGGTGAAATCGCGCCTCGCCGCGTCGGCGGCCCAGTCGCGCGTGAACGCCACTTTTGCGTAGCGCCCGTCGGTCTCGACATCGCGGCGCAGGGTCGTCGCCTCGAAAGGCCGGCCGCCTGAAATGATCGTCACCGTCCCGTGGGCGATCCCGGTCGGCGCGGTCTTCAGACCTGCGGCGCGGGCAAGGCGCATCACCTCGTCGGGCTCGGCCGTAACCGCAAAATCGGCGTCCACGATCGGCAGCCCCATCAGCGTATTGCGCAGGGCCCCGCCGACAATGCGCGCTTCATGTCCATCCCGGTTGAGCGCATCGAAGACGGCGCGCAATTCAGGGCTTCGGAACCAGTCCTCGCCGGCTACGCTGACAGGCGGTTTTTCATGTCCGGCAGGCGTCAAGGTTCAAGCCTTCAATCGGGTTGATCGGCGGGCTCGACGCGTCCGGGAACGACCACGCCGTCCTCGAAACGCGGCGGGATGTAACGTCCGTATGGCGTGTTGCCGGTCCAGTCCACAAAGAATATCAGCACAAGGAGCGAAAGGCCTGCCCCGGCCGCAAGGAGCCAGAAGATCGGCGCGTCGGCCATGATCTCGGCGTCAGGCGTCTGCTGGCGCCGGAGATAAATATAGGTGAAATAGATTATCGTAGGCAGCAGAAGCAGCAGAAGGTTGACAACGATAATCCTTATCATCCCGCATATAACCTTTCATACATGATCCGCAGGATCCCCGCGGTCGCGCCCCAGATATACCTTTCGCCATAAGGCATTGCATAGAAATGGCGCGCCTTGCCCTCGATTTTCACGGAATATCGCCGATGGTTGCCGGCTGTCATCAGAAATTGCAGCGGAACCTCGAAAATATCGGCCACTTCTCTCTCGTCCGCGCGCAGCTTGACGTCCGGCGAGACGAGAGCGAGTACGGGCAGAATGTTGAACCCCGTGCGCGTACGGTACGGATCGAGCAGGCCGATCGGCGCGACAGCCGCCGGATCGAGGCCGATTTCCTCGTGCGCTTCTCGCAGCGCGGTATGGACGGCCGACGGATCCTTCCTGTCCATCCGGCCGCCGGGAAAGGAAATCTGCCCGGCATGAACCGACAGATGGTCCGCACGCCGCGTAAGCAGGACGGTGGCTTCCTCGCCGCGGTCCATGATGCCGATCAGGACGCCGGCGGGGCGTGCCGGAGCGGCTTCGCCGGTATGGGCGAGATCGGGGTTGAGTTCGTGATCGCCCCGCGCCGCCACGGACACGTGTTCAAATCCGGCGGCAGCCTGCAGAGGCAGCGCGGAAGCGCCAGCGCGAAGCCTGAAGCCTTCTGCCGAGAAATTGCCATCCATGGGAACCATGCTGATCGCCATACCGTCTCAATAGATAAGCAAAGCGCCGGCGGAGCGCCATCTTTTCGGCGCATCATTGGCGGATGCGGGAGCAATGGCCGCAGCGCGGGAAAAGAACGGGCTTGCGTATCTCCCCGTTTTCACCGGATAGTTGTCTGCATGTTAAGACATGGCTGCATAGCTTCGTAGCAGCGGCCGATCCACGAGTAACCAAAAGGCGCACTGCAACCTATGACTTTCATGCAATCCGAAGCGGATGTTGTCGAGCGGCTGGAAGCGGCGAGCGCGAAATTCGCGCGCGTGCGGGACTCCGTTTCGTCGGTGATTTTCGGCCAGGAAAAAGTCATCGACCTCACTCTGATAACCCTTCTTTCCGGCGGTCACGCACTTTTGATCGGCGTGCCGGGCCTCGCCAAGACCAGCCTCGTCGAAACCTTCGGCCGCGTGCTCGGACTGGACAACAAGCGCATCCAGTTCACGCCGGACCTCATGCCTTCCGACATAATCGGGTCGGAAGTTCTCGAAGAGGCGCCGGGCGGATCGCGTTCGTTCCGCTTCATCAAGGGGCCGGTCTTCACGCAACTGCTGATGGCCGACGAAATCAACCGCGCCAGCCCGAAAACGCAGTCGGCGCTGCTTCAGGCCATGCAGGAGCATCATGTCTCCTTCGCCGGACACCGCTACGACATCCCGACGCCGTTCCACGTGCTGGCGACGCAGAACCCGCTGGAGCAGGAAGGCACCTATCCGCTCCCGGAAGCACAGCTCGACCGGTTCCTGCTCCAGATCGACGTGAGCTATCCCGATATAACCGCCGAGCGCCGGATGCTCTTTTCTACGACCGGCACCGACAACCGCGAAGCCCAGCTCGTTCTTTCCGCTCAGGAACTGATGTCCTCGCAGCGCCTGGTCAGGCAGATACCCGTGGGCGAACAGATCGTCGACGCGATCCTGAAGCTGGTTCGCTCCGCGCGGCCCGGCACGGAGGAAGCCGGCGGCGACGTCAACAATTACGTCGCCTGGGGGCCGGGTCCGCGCGCCAGCCAGTCCTTCATGATGGCAGTGCGCGCCAAGGCGCTGATCGACGGGCGTCTCGCGCCCTCCATCGAGGACGTGATCGCGCTTGCGGAACCCGTTCTGAAGCACCGCATGGCGTTGTCATTCGCGGCCAGGGCCGACAATGTCGCAATCTCGGATATCGTTGCGAGCTTGACCAGGCCGCTAGGCTAGCCGACAATTCAAGGATGCAGGATTTGAAGCAGCAGGCAGACAGCACGCTGATCCAAGACCTCGAATTGCCGGCCCACGGGCTTGCGCAGAACCTGCCAGCCCTACTCATCGAAGCGAGCCGGGTTGCCCAGACCGTTGCCCACGGCATTCACGGCCGCAGACGGGCGGGACCGGGTGAGACGTTCTGGCAGTTCCGTCATTACGAGCGCGGCGACGGCGTCCCCAGCATCGACTGGCGGCGTTCGGCAAGTTCCGACCATCTCTATGTGCGCGAACGCGAATGGGAGGCCGCCCATACACTTTGGATCTGGCCGGATCTTTCGCCTTCGATGGCGTTCCGTTCGCATCTGGCCGCGCAGACCAAGCGGGACCGGGCGATCGTGCTGGCCTTCGCCATCGGTGAACTGGCCGTGCTCGGGGGCGAGAGAATCGGGCTGCTCGGTGGCGAAGCCCCGTCGAGCGGGCGCTACACCGTGCAGAAGATCGCCGTCTCGCTGGCCAAGAAGGCAAAGGAAGGCTCCGAATTTCCCGGCCTGCCGCCGCGAACCGTTCTGCGCCGCTTCACCGAATGCGTGCTGTTCAGCGATTTTCTCGACCCGCCGGAAAAGCTGGCGGAGATTTGCGAGCACATCGCCGGCCAGGGCGTCAGGGGAAATCTGGTTCAGATTCTCGATCCGGCCGAGGAGACGCTTCCCTATAACGGCCGGGTCGAATTCGCCGGAATCGAAAGCGCCGACCGGCTTCTGGCGGGCCGCGCCGAGGATCTGCGCAACCGATACGTCAGCCGGCTTTCCGAGCACAAGGCCGCCATCGCCGAAATAGCGCGCCGTCATCAGTGGTCCTACATGCTGCACCATACCGGCAATCCCGCGGGCGAGGCCCTTCTGGCGCTGCATACGCAACTGTCCGGGCAGGCGTCGGATTACCGTTCCAAGGGCGCCGTCAAACCGAAGTCCAGCGCGGATGAGACGCTGGCGGGAGGCGCGGCATGAACCTCGGCATGATCGGCTTCCTGCAGCCCTGGATCCTGACTGCGCTGATCGTGCTTCCGGTGATTTGGCTGCTGCTGCGCTTTACGCCGCCCCGGCCGCTGCAGATAGCTTTTCCGCCGATCCGGCTGCTGCTCGGGCTGAATTCCGAGGAGGAAACGCCTGCGCGCAGCCCGTGGTGGCTGACACTGTTGCGCCTTCTTGTCGCAACGCTCATCATCCTTGCGCTGGCGGGGCCGATCCTCGATCCCGACAGGGATGCGAACACCGCCGGCGACGACGTGCTGATTGCGGTCGACAATGGCTGGACCTCGGCAAGCCGCTGGGAGCGGAGGCAGGAAATCCTGCTGACGCTGCTGCAGAACGCGGAGCGCAACGGCCGGAGCGTCCGCATCGCCACTACGGGCGAACAGGCGTCCGCGTCGTCTCCGCTGCAGCCTCTTTCTCCGGGCGAGGCGAGGGAATACGCCGCCGGCCTGACGCCGAAGCCCTATGACGGGGATCGCGACGCTCTCGCCGCAACGATCGACAGCGCCTTGCCCGGCGCGTCGGGCTTCAACGTCTTCTGGCTGAGCGACGGCATAGACGATGGACGCACGCAGGCTCTGGGGTCCGCGCTGCAACGGCTCTCCGAAGGCGGTTCCTTCTCCGTCATGACCGATGAAGCCGGCGAGGAGCCGCTCGGCCTTGCCCCGCTCGCAAGTGCGCAGGGCGGCCTGACTGTCACGGTGCTTTCGCCGGGCGGCGCGCCGCGGGCCGGCCGCATTGCGGCGCTGAGCGGGCGCGGCGTCCGTCTTGCCGAAGCGGATTTCAGCCTGGGAACCGGGCAGACCTCCGTGCAAGTCGCGATCAACCTGCCGCTGGAGCTGCGCAATCAGGTCACACGGCTGGAGATCGACGGCGAAGCCTCCGCAGGCGCTGTCTACCTGCTGGACTCGCGTTCGCTCTGGCAGCGCTTCGGAATCATTTCGGGCGAGGCGCGCGAATCCGCCCAGCC
>CAYOUE010000003.1:36197-48668 GCA_964407075.1 uncultured Hyphomicrobiaceae bacterium | reverse complement strand
CCGTCGTCAGATGATGCTGCGCGCCGCCGAGATAGAGCTGCAACTGGCTGTGCTGGTCGACCGGGCCGAGCGCCGCGACCGGGGTCATGCCCTCGCTGTCGTTCTTGCCGAGGCTTTCGGCCCAGAGCTGCACGTACCACGCCGAGAACCGCGCCAGCCGGTCGGCGTATGGCATCATGACGCTGACGCGCACGCCGCGCTCCTTGTCGAAGGCCGCCGCGAGAGCTGCGCCTTCGGCTGCGGGGAAGCCGCCGGGCGCTTCCGCCGCAAGAAGCGCCTCGACCACGGCGCGTCCGCCCGCGCGGAATTTCGCGAAATCGACGCCAGATGCGAAAGCGGGAAACATGCCGACATTGGTGAAGGCGGCATAGCGGCCGCCGATGTCGGAGCGGTGCGGCAGGCAGGGAATGCCAAGCGCGCCGCAAAGATCGCGCAGGCCGTTGGAGACGCCCTGTCTGGCCGGTTCGGTCAGGGCGAAGAACAGCTCCGGTATTTCCGCCTGAAGGCCGGAAGTGCGCACGAGATCGAGCGCGGTGAGGGTCTGGGCGAGCGTCTCGCCGGTGCCGCCGGATTTGGAGATGACGAGAAAGCGCGTCCTGGCAAGGTCGAGCCGCGCAAGCCCCTTTGCAAGCGAGGCGGCGTCCAGATTGTCGTAGAAGATCAGATTTGCGCCTGCGCCGGCCCGTTTGTCTCCCGGAATGCCCCAGCCCGCGCTCTGGGCAAGAGCCTGCCCGCCCAGGCTTGATCCACCTGTGCCGAACACGACGAGCGTATCGGCGTCCCGCATGAAGCGGCTGTAGGCCGAAAAGGCCTCATCCAGATCGGCTGTCTCGTAAAGGACTGCGATGTGAGGGAGGCTGCGGTCTCGCGCCGATTCCCGCAACCGGGCGAAGGCGGGTTCGAGTTGCGCAAGCCACCGGGCGAAGCCAGTCCGCGTCAGACCGTTGTCGCCGATCGCGTCGTCGAAGCACCGGCTGATGTCAATCTTCACGGTCATGCCCCGCCATTTCCCTCAACCGCGCGTGGGCAGCGCCTCCTCAGCCTTCGGCATTTCGATTCCGTCCGGCTGTCCCACGATGGTGATAACCAACTTCTCGGGGTCGATCAACGCGGCGGCCCGCTTCAGGTCTTCGAGTTGCACAGCTTCTATGATGCTGTTGCGCTTGTCGATGTAATCTATGCCCAGATCCTCGATCTGCACCCAGAGCACGATGCCCGCGATCCGGCTGCTCGAACTGAAGCGCAGCGCATATGACCCGGTGAGATATTGCTTGGCGTTCTTGAGCTCTTCCTCGGTCGGACCGTTCTCCGCAATGTCCCTGAACACGTCCTTGACGACACTGATCGATTCGGCCACGCGCTCGTTCTGCGTGGCGACGCCGCCAATGCACAGACCGGCGCGCTCAAGCGGGTAGAGATAGGAATAGGCCGAATAGGCAAGGCCGCGTTTCTCGCGGACCTCCTCCATTAGCCGTGAGCTGAATCCTCCGCCGCCGATGATGTAGTTCAGGATATAGGCGGCGTAATACTCAGGATCGCCCCGTTTCGGTCCTGGATAGCCGAAGGTTACGACCGTCTGCGGGGTCTGCATGGGAACGACTGTCTGTACCCCACCCGCGCGCCAATTCGCTTCAGGGACAGGGTTCAGTTCCGCCGTTTCGGGAAGTCCGCCGAAGACTCTGTCCAGGGCTGGCCCTAATTCTTCCGCTGTTATGTCCCCAACCACGGCGATCTTCAGGTTGGATCTTGCGAAGGTGCGCTGCACATATCCCTTGAGGTCGGAAGGCTCGATGGCCTCCACGCTCTCGATCGTGCCCTTCTCGCTGCGCCCGTAAGGGTGATTCGGAAAGACGCTTGTGAACCAGGCGCGCATCGCGACAGCTTCCGGATCTTCATTGTCGGACTTGATGATCGAGTGGATCTGCTGGCGCACACGCTCGACGGCGTCCTCGTCCATTCGCGGACTTGTCAACGCCAATCCGAGCAGGTCGAAGGCGGCATCCTTGTTCTCGGACAGCGTCTGCACGGCGCCTGTAAACACGTCGCGATTGGCCTCGAAGGACATATTCACTGCAAGTTCCTGCAGCCGCTCCTGGAACTCCTGGCTTTTTATGTCGCCGGCGCCTTCATCGAGCATTCCGCTGACGAAATAGGCCAGTCCTTCTTTTCCCTCAGGATCCTGCGCGCTGCCGCCCTTGAAGCCGAATTGCATCGCGATCAACGGCAGGGTGTGATCTTCAACGAGCCAGGCGACGAGTCCATTCGGGCTGACGACTTTTTCTATTTTCATGGCCTGGGAGGAGTTTGTGAGCAGGAAAAGACTGAGGATACAGAGCGCTATCCTGGCAAGCGGCGAATACAGACCCCGGCTGAAGGCCGTCCTGAAGATAATTTGCATATGCTTGTCCTACTGAATTGCCTTGTCAGGGTTCGCAACGGCCTCGCCAGAGGCGGTTTCGGTCACGACTCTGCGCAATTCGCCCGTCACGGATTGTCTTAGGACGAGATGCTTTCTCGCCGCCTCCCTTATGTCGTCCGCCGTAACCGCCCGGAGGTTTTCGGCGCGATTCTGCATGTCCTCGACCGTACGTCCGATCGAAAGCGCCCACCCATAGGTCCGGGCCAGGTTGAACTGGCTGTCTTCGCTGTAGACGAGCTGGGCCAGTTTGGAGTTACGCGCCCGGGTCAACTCGGCCTCGCTCACGCCGCTGTCCTGAATTTCCGCAATGACCCTGTCGATCGAGGCCTCGACGTCAGCAAGCGTGGATTCACCCTGCGCAACGGCATGAATCCCGAACCGCCCGTAATCCAGCGCGTCGGCCGAGAACCACGCCCCGGCCGAGGAAGCGATCTTTTCCTCGACGACCAGCTTTCGGTAAAGCCTGCCGGTCGCGCCCGAACCCATGATCGAGGCCAGCAGATCAAGAGCTTCCGCTTCCCGCGGCCCGGCGTTGATGTAGCTGGGGCCGATGTAATGGCGGGACAGCGTATCCTGCGCCACGCGCTCATCGCTCAGAATGACGCGCCGGGGCGCCTGATGAGCCGGCTCCAGGACCCTTTTCCGGACGGGAACGGTCTCGGAGGCCGGGATCTGGCCATAGGTCTTCTGAGCCAGCGCGATAACCTGCGCAGGCTCGACATCGCCGACAACGACGAGGATCGCATTGTTGGGAGCGTAATGCCGGTTGTAGAACTCAACGGCGTCCTCCCGCGTAAGTCCCCTTATCTCATGCTCCCAGCCAATGATGGGGATGCGATAGGGGTGCGCCAGATAAAGGACCGCAGTCATCTGCTCTGAAAGTATGCTGCCGGGATCGTTGTCGACGCGGGACCGGCGCTCCTCAAGGATGACCTGCAGTTCGGTCTCCACCTCTTTTTCGTCGAGCGTCAGATTGGCCATGCGATCGGCCTCCATCTCCATGACCAGCGGGAGACGATCTGTAGCGACTCTCTGAAAATAGGCTGTGATGTCCTGGGACGTGAAAGCGTTGTCCTGTCCGCCGTTGCGCGCGATGATCCTGGAAAATTCGCCGGGCGCCAGCTTCTGGGTGCCCTTGAACATCAGATGTTCGAGGAAATGAGCGATGCCGGACTTTCCGCGCGGCTCGTCTGCGGCGCCAACCTTGTACCAGATCACATGGCTGACGACCGGGGCACGGCGATCCGGTATGACGACAACCCTGAGTCCGTTTTCAAGTGCCGTTTCGGTAATTTTCGGGGAGGTTTCGGCGAAAGCCGGAGAATTAAGTGCAATTAACGCCATAGCGAATGCCAGGATGGAGGGGAAAGCCCGTATCCTTACGATCATTGAAAGAACCTGTTTGTGATAACAGCCATAAGTAGCAGTATCGCGAACCCGGACAGGTCAGCAAGTTACAATTTCGACAGACGGGGCGTAAGGTATGTTGCGCCCGGCGTGCGCATCGGGCAGCCGCTAATCCTGTTCTTCTTCTTCTTCGGCCGGTCCGCCGCCCAGCGCCTTGCTGACCGCCTCGGCGAAGCTCGACTGGCAGCGCTGCTCGCGACCGACATTCTTGTCGAATTCGTCGATATTGCCTTTTTCCCACTGGCCTTCGCGGCAATAGCGTTCGCGTTCTGCGGCTTCCTGCTCCTGACGGCGTTTTTCGATAACTTCGGGATCTTCCGGCCAGTTTTGAGAGTCAGCTGCAGCGGTTCTGGTCTGACTAGGTTCGGGGAGTTTGTCGGTCGAGGGTGGCAAAACGATACCGGTGCGCTCCGGCACGTCTTCTTCGACCTTCTTGGCGTTCAGGTCGATGCCCACTGCTTCGAGGATCGGCGCGTCGACATGCACATCGGCGACGCCACAGCCGAACAGGCCCAATGACAAGCCAATGGGCAGGATCACGGATCTTGCCATGATTTTCAGTGACATCGCCTTGAACCCCCGATATTCCGTATTCTTGCTAAATGCTCTTTGAGACATTTCTATGACTCGGAGCCACCCAGTCAAGAAGAAGGCCCATAACCCCAAGCGTTATCGCGACATCGGCGACATTGAACACATACCAGTAATAACCCGCGTAATGGAACGAAAAGAAATCCGCAACTGCGCCATAAACGACGCGGTCGATCAGGTTTCCGGCTGCGCCGCCCACGATCAGGGCGATGGAGGCCGCAATGAAACGGGTCTGCGCATTCGCGATCCAGACGATGAGGGCTGCCGTGATGAGGGCTGACGCGCCGATAAGGATGTAGCGTCCCGCATCGCTTTCCTGTGCGAACTGACCGAATGACACGCCCCGGTTCCAAACCATGACGAGGTCGAAGAAAGGCGTTACGGCGACGCGCCCTTTCTCACCGATCGCATAGATCTCGATCATCCAGTATTTATGCGCCTGGTCGGCTGCCATAGCGAGCGCGGCAAGCGTCAGGCCAAATGCGCTGTAAGGCCCCCAGAGACGTATCTGTCGCATAATCCTCAAACCATGTTCCAGCCGTATGTAGCGGCCTGCTCGCGATGCGGTCAAGCCGCAGGCGAGCGCGTTTCGGCCTCCTTCTCCTCGGGACAGGCCGAAGCCTGTTTTCCCGTGAAAGCGAGTTCGGCTCGCTTGACCAGAAGCATACAGGCCGGGAGCAGCAGAAGGCCGGCCGCCATCGCGGCGATCAGCGTCGTTGCGCTCAGCCGCCCGAACAGGCGGAGCGAGGGCAGGTCGGAGAAAACCGTGACCGCCAGGCCGCAGGCAAGGACGATGCTCGTGACGATCAGCGCAGGTCCTATCAGCTCCGCGGCACGCGCCGTCGCCTTCTCGGGCCTGCAGTCCAGGCCGCTTTCGAGACGCAGGCGGTTCAGATAATGGACAGTGGCGTTGAGACCCAGACCGAAAGCCACGGTCAGCGCGATGATGCTGGCGAACTGCAGACCTTCGCCGGTCAGGGCGAGCGAAGCGCCCGAGACGAAGACCGGAAACAGCCCGGGCAGCAGGCTGACGGCTCCGATCAGCGCGGAGCGGAACGCAAGTCCGATCAGCGCAGACACGATCAGCATCTCCGCAGTGAGCATAAGGTTGATCTTCTGGATCATGGACGCGCTGTTGCGGGCGGCGACAACTGAAAGTCCGCTGACGGAAATTCCGTATTCCGGGTATTCCTGGCGCACGGGATTGAGCGCGTCTTCCAGCGCCTCCACCGTGGGCAGCAGATCACTGGCGTCGATGTCGGGAATGCGCCCGGTGACGACGGCGGCATCCTGCGCCTCGGTCACAAAGCGCCGGGTGAGGTGGTCGGGCAGCAGGGAAACGTATTGCTGCAGGATCGCGATGTCGTCCTGTCCGTTCTCCTTCATCCAACGCATCAACGTCTCGATCGACCAGACATTGCCGAGACCGGCCTGGCGCTCGACGGCTTCATGAATACGCGCGACGACGGCAAGCGCTTGCGGATCATAGATGGTAACGCCAGGAGGGAGCTCTACGAGAACGTCGACCGGGTTGGCCCCGGTCAACTTGGTGTCGAGCCTGTTCGAGGCATTCACGGCCTGCTGCCTGTCGGGCACTTGATCTGCAAGGCGGTAGCGTGGCTCCAGCGTCATGTGAGCGAGGCCGAGAGATGCGGCAAGCAGCAGCCCCGCTCCTGCGAATAGCGCAGCCCGGCGCGTCACGATTGCGGCGGCGCTTGCGGATGCCTTGCGCAGAAACATGACCGGGCCGTCATTGATCCTGATGCGCGCCGCTATCCGCTCAGGATCGTCGAGCACCAGCATGGCCGTAAGCGGCAGGACGACGATGACCGCCAGGAAGGCGACCGCCATGCAGATCACGCCCGCCGCACCGAATGTCTGTATCAGGGCGGAGTCGGCGAATGTGAGCGCGAGGAAGGAAAAGCCTGCCGTCGCGCTGGACAGAAAGCAGCCCGGCCCGACGACCAGCAGAGCGTGACGAATGGCCGCGATGCGTCCGTCCCCCGCGAGTATCCGTTCGCGCATGGCGAAGGTCATCTGCATGGAATCGGAGAACGCCATGACCATCGTAAGCGGCGCAATGACGTTGAGGAACAGGTTAAGCCGGAAATCGGCCCATCCGAGCGCGCCGAGCGACCACAGGATCGCGACCGCGGGCGGAACGATCGCGATCGCCATAAACGAGATGTGCCGGAAGAACACCAGCGCGATGACGACACCGATGAGAAAACCGAGGCCGTTGTAGATCACCCGGTCATGCTGCACGGCATCGCGGATTTCCTGCTGCATCACCGGAGCGCCGGCAAGTTGTATGCTCAGACCCGTGCCTTCAAGCGCCGAGGAAACGGTATCCGTGATTTCGGCGATGGCAGGCTTCAGCCCCGCAGTGCGGGCAAGCGCCGGGTCGAGCGCAATGACGATGAGCGTCAGCTGGCCGTCGGACGAAAGCAGCTTTCCGTCAAGAATGCGGTTCGCCCGGACCTGGCGGATCATTTCGTCATAAGCCTCGGCCTCGGGAAAGTCGAAGGGGAAAAGAGGAGGCGGAAGCTTGCCGGGTTCGGGAGAGGCGCGCGCAGAGAAGATCGAGATCAGGCCGCGCAAGCCAGGCACGAACTGCAGATCGATCACCGCATTGCGCAGCGCCTCCAGCGACTCGCGCTCAAGCAGCGCCGGCCCCTCGATGACGACCAGCACGTCATATTCGCTGGAGGGAAATTTTTCCGAGAGTATTTCGAACTGACGGAATTCGGCGGTGTCGGCCCGGAACAGCTCCGAAAGCGAATCGTCCACCTGGATGCGGTTTACGCCGAACGCGGCGAGAAGCGAGATGACCACAACCGCAATGACGGTCGCGATGCGCTCCTGCAAGGCAATGAGCCCGATCCGCTCAAGCCCGAGGCTGAATGAGAGCCCGCGCTTCGGCGCAGGCTCTTGAACGGCGTTTTCATCCATGTCAACGCGCCCCGGATTTCCCCTCGCCGATGAATCACGAGTATGAGGTAATCCTATTCGCGCTGAACGGGCAACCCTTGCCGGTTATTATACCCGCGCCATATGAATGGCCCGCCGGCCGGGTCATGCAGGTTGGGCGATTTCGGCATCCTCCTCAACGCCGCCCTGAATTACGCCCAGAGCTTCCTGAAGCGCGCGGCGCATCTCGATAGGATCGGCAATCGCGGGCAGGCCGATCTCTTCCTCGCCCGTACCGCTGATCGTAAGTCTGCCATAGCCGAGAATTCTCCCCAGCACCCCCTGATCGACGCTGATCTGCTCGACGGAGCGGAGCTGCATTTCCGCGGTCTCGCGCTGTATGAGCCCGCGCTTGTAGATCAGCCGCTGGCTGGTCACGCCGATCTCCGTGGTCCAAATGGGAACCATGATGGCGAGGAAAATGACGAGCCCCACGGCAACCGGAGCGAAGGCCAGCACAGCGTAATCAGGGTTGAAGCTGATTGCGCCGAGGGCGATGGATATAACAAGCGCGCCATAGGCGAGCGCATAGTAGACCCAGTGAAAATGGGCGACATAGTGCAATGTCTCGTTGCTACCCAGGCTTTTCTGAATATAGCTCATTACAAAGCTCCTCTGCTGACCGCCCCGCAATCGACGTATCAGAATCTCCCCGGATTGATTGCCAGACTGTAAAGGGAGTTAAGCCATAACTCGCCAGCAGCGATTTGGTTGCGGCGCAGGGCAATCTATTCGCAGCAGAGAAAGAAAATTGCCGTGTCCCCGTATTGGCGCTTGTCCAGCAAGGAAAAGCCCGCCGGAGGTGAGAAACCGGCGTCGGCGCGTTCCTCGATCACGGCGATTGCCCGCGGGTTGAGCCATCCGCCTGACCGCGCAGCCGCGAGCGCCTTTTCCGCCAGCCCTTTGCCATAGGGGGGATCGGCGAAAACGAGATCGAAGGGCCGGAGCGTTCCGGCATCCCCAAGCCGGGTTGCGTCGCGCCGGTAAAGCCGCGCCTGCCCGCTTACGCTGAGAGCGTCGATATTCCGGCGGATAATCCCGCGGGCCTCGGCGCTCTCCTCCACGAAATGCGCGTAGGCCGCGCCGCGCGACAGCGCCTCCAAACCCAGCGCTCCGGTTCCTGCAAACAGGTCGAGTACGCGCGCATCTTCAAGTGCGAATCCCTTGATGCTGTGGGTAAGGATGTTGAACACCGCTTCGCGCACCTTGTCGCTGGTAGGTCTGATATCGTATCCGCGCGGCGCGGCGATCGCCGTCCCGCGGAACCGCCCTGCGACGATCCTCATCCTGACGAGGGCTCCGAGCCTCGGATGCGCTTCTTCGCATGGGGACGCGCACGCGCCGCCCTGACCGGGAGCTTCCTCTGCCCCGCTTTCGCCGTCCGGCCCGCTTTTGAAGCAAGGCCGAGCTTGTCGGCCGCAGCCGCTCCAAGCTGCTCGGCAACGATGCGGCGTTTGACTTCCTCGACCGCGCCGGGCTGAAGCTCGCCCAGCTGGAACGGGCCGAAAGAGATCCGTATAAGCCGGTTCACCTCCAGGCCGAGATGCTCCATGATATGGCGCACCTCGCGGTTCTTTCCTTCGCGCAGCCCCAGCGTGAGCCAGACATTCGCGCCCTGCGTACGGTCGAGTCTCGCCTCCACGGGACCGTATTTCACTCCGCCGACCTCCACGCCTCTCGCCAGCCCGTCCAGCTTGGTCTGGCTGATCCTTCCATGCGCGCGCACGCGGTAACGGCGCAGCCAGCCGGTCGCGGGAGACTCCAGATGCCGGGCGAGTTCCCCGTCATTGGTCAGCAGCAGCAGACCTTCCGTGTTCAGATCGAGCCGGCCGACGGAGATCACCCGCGGCATGTCCTCCGGCATGGCTTCGAACACCGTGGGGCGCCCCTGCGGATCACGATGGGTGGTAACGCGGCCTCTGGGCTTGTGGTAGCGCCAAAGCCGCAACTCCCCGCGCTCCGCCAGCGGTTCGCCGTCGATCAGTATCCGGTCGGCATCGGTGACATTGATCGCGGGGCTGTCGATTCGCCTGCCGTTGAGGCTGACCCGGCCCTCCAGAATCAGCTTTTCGGCGTCCCGGCGGGAGCAGATCCCGGCGCGGGCGATGATTTTGGCGATTCGCTGGCCCGAATGAGGTGCATCCGTGTCGTTTTCCTGTCGAGAACGCATCTTTGCCTCTTTTATATTCATATAAATACTGCAAACGATTCCGAAAAAACGGGGAAGTCATATGCGCCGCGACAGAATCATCAAGGCAGTAAACACGTTGAAGGACGCGCTCCAGGCCGCCCAGATCAGGGAATTGCTGCGAGCCGCGCGCAACGGGCAGCAGGCTGAGGGCGTGAACAGGACGCAGAAGATCCTGCTCGCCTACAATGTATTCATGCGCCACTATCAGGATTTCGGCGAAGAAGAAAAGGAGATGATGACCTTTTTCGGTCTTACGCCCCTGCTCGACATCCAGTTCTGGTCGGCGCTGATCGACGGCGAACAGTCGGTCTCCCGCAAGATCATGGCCGATGTCGACGTCGGCGCCTATAATGTCATTTTCGTGATGCCCAAGCTGCGCGACCTGCTGACGCGCGAGACCGACCGCGAGCAGCTTGTCGTTGCGGACGCGGGCGGCGGCGAACAGGAAATCAAGCGGCTGAGGATTCTTGTCGCCGAACGCGAGCGCTCGCTCACCGACCCGCAGGTCATCATAAACGTCATGCGCTCTCTGGATGAATTCTACGAAGGCATCGCCGCCCTCCGAGGCGGCAACCACGCTTCGCTCGCGGTCGGAGCGATCGATTCGGGCAGCGCCAAGAGCTTCGACTTCTTCGGCGCCAGCGGTATTGTCGATGAAATATCCGACCTGCTGATCGCGGTCTGGGACCGGATCAAATATTCCGCAGAGGAGAATTTCCGCTACCAGATCGAAGTCGCGATGATGGCGGCAGGCTTCATTACACGCGTCAAGGATTCCCAGACGGCGGGCCGCATCAACGAGGAGCAGGGCCAGCGCATCACACGCTCGGTCGCCAAGGCCATCGAGACGCTGTTTCGCTCAGGCGCCTATCTCGACGATATGGACGAGATCCGGGAAATACGCGCCAGCACGTTCCTGATGCCGAAAACCCAGCTTCTGGAATACCGCCGTGAGGAGGCTCGCGTCGAATTCAAGTCTATCGAGATGCGCGACGGTCTGGAAACTGGCGAGAGGGCACAGCCGCTCACACGCGTGGAGGAAAATTCCGATGCGCAGAAGACGGTTGGCGAAGCGCTGGCGGCGGTGAAGCCTGAAGCCGATCCGGCCGCAACCGCTGCTCCTGCTGACGCAGGCGGCAAGGACGAAAAGATTGCCGCCTCGAAATAGCTGACGCATTCTGGAGACCGTTGTGGCCAGGCTGGCGGTCTCCGGGAATGATGAATCAATCCTTCATGGATCTTGCGCTTGAGGAAGCGCGTGCGGCCGGGGCGCGCGGGGACGTGCCTGTTGGCGCGGTTCTGACGGACCGGGCCGGACGGATTCTGGCAAGCGACGGCAACCGTATTGTCGATCTGCACGATCCAACAGCTCATGCGGAGATCCTTGTCATCCGCAAAGCCGCAATCGCGCTCGGGAACGAACGTCTCCTTGGCTGCAACCTCTATGTCACGCTGGAGCCTTGCACCATGTGCGCAGCGGCAATATCCTTTGCGCGCATTGCAAGGCTCTATTTCGGAGCCTGTGACACGAAAGCCGGTGCGGTGGAAAACGGCGTGCGCTATTTCACCAGCCCCGGATGCAACCATGCCCCTGAAGTCTATGGCGGCATCGCGGAGACAGAAGCCGGCGTTTTGCTCAAGGACTTTTTCGCCGCGCGGCGGGTCTAACTCGCACGCGCCGCCCGGTTCTTGTCGAAAATGGCCTCGATGGCCCGCTTGAATTCGTCTCGCGCTTCGGCGGAAGCCGCATAGATGGCCTCGAACTTGTAGAACTCCAAGACGCCGAACTGGCCGATGTCCGCGCGCACGAAAATGTCAGGGCGGGAGCTATTGAGCTTCTCATTGACCACGGAGCGCATGGTTATCTGCGCGGATCCGATGATGACGTCGATCAACGAAGGAATTTTGCCGTCTCTGTGCTGTGGCCCCGCCGTGACGTCAATTGCCGCGGTCACGTCCACCCGGTCGCAAAGAACATCGAAGGGCACGGCGTTCACGAAGCCGCCGTCGATCAGGATGTGCCCGTCCATCTGGATTGGCCGGAAGATGGCTGGGAGCGCGCAGCTGGCCGCAACCGCCGGAATCAGATCGCCTTCGCCGATGACGTGCTGGCATTGCGCATAAAAATCCGTCGAAACGGTCAGAAGCGGCGTCTTCAGCTCCTCGAACCGCTTCGGAACGGTCTCCGGCAGAAGCGCCGTGATGATGTTTTCGGCCGAAAATGGCGAACCGTTCATCGGGTTCTTCTCCGCCAGCCAGCTCTCGTTCCAATAGCTGAATATCTTGCGTGCGACCGCAGTGCGCTTGAGAAACAGCGCTTCGCAATATTCACGTATGTCCTTGCCGGTCATACCCGCCGCATAAGCCGCGCCGAACAGCGCCCCGATGCTGGTCCCGGCGATTACGTCCGGCCTTACGCCCAGCTCGTCCAGCGTTTCGAGGATGGCGATATGGGCGAAGCCCCGCGCGCCGCCTCCGCCGAGCGCAAGCCCGAGAGACGGCGCCTTGGCTTGCTGCGAAATCACTCTCGCCTTGGATAAACTCCTGCTCGCCTTGCTCATTACGCTTCGCCAGCCAAAAAACCCTCGATCGCAGCCACTGTCGCGTCGGGGTTCTCCTCGGGAAGAAAATGTCCCGATGCGATTGCATGGCCGGTTACGTTCAGGCACCAATCCCGCCAGATGTCGAGCGGTCCGCCGGTCTTGTCCGGGATGCCCTTGTCGCCCCAGAACACGGCGACCGGGCAGGTGATTTTCCGCCCCACTGCAACATCGGCTTCGTCGGCAGCCAGATCGTAAGTCGCGCCAGCCCGGTAATCCTCGCAAGTGGCGTGGATGCGCGCGGGATCCTTGAAGAAATGCCGGAAATGGGCGAGCGCCTCGGGGTCGAATAT
>CAYOUE010000003.1:25075-36187 GCA_964407075.1 uncultured Hyphomicrobiaceae bacterium | reverse complement strand
TATCGATAGATCGCCGGTTCCGCCCCACAGCGCGAGCTTGTGATCCATCCAGTCCTGCGGATCTCGGCCGATGATTGTCTCCGGCCAGGGGGCAGGCTGAGCGAGGAAGGACCAGTGAAACGTCTTCATGGCGAGATCGCGGGTCAGCCTGTGCCACATGGCGTGCGTCGGCACGATGTCGAGCAGCGCGAGCTTCTCAACGCGCTCGGGATGATCGAGCGCAAGCCGGTATCCCACGCGCGCGCCCCGGTCATGGCCGCAGAACAGGAAGCGCTCAAGACCAAGCGCATCGGCGACGGCTATCATGTCCCGTGCCATCGCCCGTTTGGAGTAGCTGTAATGCTGCGCATCGTCCGCAGGGACCGAACTCGAACCGTATCCGCGCAAGTCGCACAAGACCAGCCGGTAGCGCTTCATCAGCCGCGGAGCAATGCGGTGCCACAGAACGTGAGTCTGCGGGTAGCCGTGCAGCAGGAACAGCGTTGGTCCATTTCCACCGATTCGAGCGAAGATTTCGGCGCCATCCACCTGAAACCTGTGCGTCTCAAAGCCCGGAAACAGGTCCGGCAGATCAGTCATCCTTCATCTCCCGTTCGAGTGCGCGCCAGCCTATGTCGCGCCGGTAGAAGCCGTCCGGCCAGTCGATCCTACCTGCTGCTGCGTAGGCGAGCGCTCTCGCCTCGCGAATCGTGCGGGCGCGGGCGGTGACGTTGAGGACGCGGCCGCCATTCGCCAGGAGTCTCCCGCCATCGCGCTTCGTACCGGCGTGGAAGACCATCACGTTCTCATCCTCCTCCGCCTCGTCCAGCCCGCGGATTTCCGTGCCCTTCTCATAGGCGCCGGGATAACCGTTCGCCGCCATGACCACGGTGAGCGCCGTCTCCTCATACCAGTCCAGCCTGTGCCCGGCGAGCGCGCCGCTGGCGGCGGCCGCCAGAACCGGCAGAATATCGGATTTCAGACGCATCATCAGAACCTGGCATTCAGGATCGCCGAAACGGACATTATACTCGATCAGCTTCGGCCCTGCCGCATCAATCATCAGGCCGGCATAGAGCACGCCGTTATAGGCCACGCCGCGCGCCCTGAGCGCCGAGACGGTCGGAAGGATGATCTCCTTCATGACGCGCGCCTCCATCTGTGCGGTCATCACCGGCGCGGGCGAATAGGCCCCCATGCCGCCCGTATTCGGCCCCTTATCGCCATCGAAGGCGCGCTTGTGATCCTGAGCGCTGGCCATGGGCAGCACGGTTTCACCGTCGCAGAGCGCGAAGAAGCTGGCCTCCTCGCCTTCGAGACGCTCTTCGATGAGCACGCGCGCGCCTGCCTCGCCGAACGCGCCGCCGAAGCAGGCGCGCAGCGCTTCTTCCGCCTGCCCGGCTGTTTCGGCGATCGTCACGCCTTTTCCGGCGGCAAGACCATCGGCCTTGATGACAAAGGGCAGTTTCAGTCGGGCGACATGATCGAGGGCGGGCGCAAGAGCGTCGAACTGTGCAAATGCTGCTGAAGGCACGCCGTGCTCTGCGCAAAGTAGCTTGGTGAAGAGTTTCGAGCCTTCCAGCTGCGCGGCGTCCCTGCCCGGACCGAAGACGCCCATGCCCGCCGCCCGAAGATCGTCGGCGAGCCCGGCCACAAGCGGCGCTTCAGGCCCGATTATGACAAGATCGACGCTGTGATCGTGGCAAAACGCCGCCACCGCGCCGTGATCGGCAGCCTCCAGCGAGACGCATTCGGCGCATTCCGAAATTCCGGCATTTCCCGGAGCGCAATATAGCCGCGTAAGGGCCGGGCTGCGCGCGATTGCCCAAGCCAGCGCATGTTCGCGCCCGCCCGATCCGATGAGAAGAACGTTCATCAAGCTGGCCTTTCGGATTTGCCGACGCCACTTACTAGCAAGAATCGGCGTAATGTTGCACTTTCACTGCAGGCAAACCAGACCGAAGGCGCATGAGCGACCAAAAACCAAGCAATATCGCGGAATTCACGGTTTCCGAGCTGTCCACCGCCGTCAAGCGCACGGTGGAGGATGCGTTCGGCTATGTCCGCGTGCGCGGAGAGATCTCCGGCTATCGCGGCCCTCATTCATCGGGCCACTCCTATTTCGCGCTCAAGGACGATCGCGCCAAGATCGACGCGGTGATCTGGAAAGGCGTCTACGCCGCCATGCAGATTCGCCCCGAGGAAGGCATGGAAGTCATCGCGACGGGGCGGCTGACGACATATCCGGGCAAGTCCAGCTATCAGATCATCATCGAGCGCATCGAACCGGCCGGCGCCGGCGCGCTAATGGCGCTCCTGGAGGAACGCAAGAAGAAGCTAGCAGGGGAAGGTCTCTTCGACGAGGCGCGCAAGCGGCCCGTGCCGTTTCTGCCCAATGTGGTGGGCATCATCACCTCGCCCACAGGCGCCGTCATCCGCGACATGCTGCACGGCTTCACCGAGCGTTTCCCGGCCTGTGTCCTCATCTGGCCTGTGCGCGTTCAGGGCGAAACGAGCGCCGCGGAAGTGACCGCCGCCATCAGGGGATTCAACGCGCTCGGGCCGGGAGATCCCGTTCCGCGGCCTGATGTCCTGATCGTGGCGCGAGGCGGCGGGAGCCTCGAAGACCTGTGGGGCTTCAATGACGAGACGCTTGCCCGAACGGTGGCGGCCAGCGCCATCCCGGTCATTTCGGCGGTAGGACATGAGACGGACTGGACGCTGATCGACTTTGTGGCGGACGCCCGCGCGCCTACGCCAACCAAGGCGGCGGAATGGGCGGTCCCGAAATACAGCGAACTCATCGCACGGATCGAGGAACTGCGGGGCCGGCAGCGGCAGGCGATCAGACGGCTCATCGAAGGCAATCGCTCCGATCTGCGAGCAGCAGCCCGCGGCCTGCCGCGTCCGCAGGATCTGATCGGCCTGGCGCGCCAGCGCTTCGACGGCGCAAGCGGCAGGCTGGCTTACGCTCTGCGCAGCTTTTCCGCAGAAAAACGTGCGCGGCTGGAGCGCTGGGAGGGACGGCTCGACATCCGGCTCGTGGCCCAGAATACAAAGCGCGGCCGCGAACGGCTCGGCGCGACAGATCGGGAGATGCGCCAGGTGCTGCGCAGGCTTGTGGAGCAGCATCGTCTGCGGCTCGAACGCCGGGCGGGACGTCTTCAGCCCCCGCTCCTGCGCACGCCTGTACAGCGGATGCGCGAGAGGCTCGATGTTCTCTCGGAACGCGGCAGGCAGTCCATAATCACTCTGACCGGCCGGCACAGCAGCCGCGTCCAGAGCCTGGCGCAACTTCTGCGGTCGCTCAGCCACAAGAGCGTGCTTGACCGTGGCTTCGTGCTGGTGCAGGACGAGGCTGGCCGGATGCTGCGCAGCGCCGCGGCTGCGGGCCGTGCAGGCCGCGTCGAGATGGAATTCGCCGACGGGCGGGTTGCGGCGCAGGTCCTGAGCGATGGCGGACGGCAGACGCCTTATCAGGATGCAGGCCCGGATCATGCCGAAGCCGGCAAATCCGGGAAGAAGCCGGCCAAACAGGGGCAGCTGTTCTAGCGCGGCATTCTCCTTGCGGGATGCAGATTCCGGCAAGTCCGCGCAACAGTCTCTGCTCGATGCGGGAATGTGCACAGATGCGTCGCCAGGCCGCAAACTTGAAATGCCTCGCGGGCGCATTCATGTCTATAATCGGCTGACAAGACATATTCACATTTCGAGGCACAGGCGATACAGCAGGCTAAATGAACCGTTTTGACCGACGCATTACACGAGAAGGGGAAGCGCGGCTGCGTTATCTCGACGGCGAATTCCAGATCCTTTCGCCGGGCGCATTCGTCACTTGCGCAGTGACAGGGCGCACGATTCCTCTGGAGGCGCTTCGCTATTGGAGCGTCGAGCTACAGGAACCGTACGCCGACGCCGGAGCTTCTCTGCAGCGTTTCCTGCAACAACGCGAGCTACGCAAGGACGGGCGGTGACCCGGATCAGGAGGCCTCGTCGCCCCAGACCGCTTTCAGTCTCGCGTCGCGGCCGCAGCCATAACGGTAAAACCGGTAGCGGAGCGGATTTTTCTGGTAATAGTCCTGGTGGTAGTCCTCGGCTGCGTAGAATTCCTGGGCAGGCAGGACTTCGGTGACGATGGGACGCCCGAACCGCTCTTCAAGCTCAGCCTTCGATTTCTCCGCGAGAGCCTTTTCCTCATCGTTGCTATAGAAAATAGCGGAGCGGTACTGGTCGCCATTGTCGCAGAACTGTCCGCTGTCGTCGAACGGGTCGATGTTCCGCCAGAAAATATGCAATAGCCGTTCATAGCCGACTATCGAGGGATCGTAGTCGATTCTGACAGCTTCGTAATGCTCGGTAGCTCCGGCGGCGACCTTGCTGTAGACCGCATCCTCCGCGCTGCCGCCGGTATAGCCCGAAGTCGAGGCGAGGACGCCCTCGGTCTTGTCGTAGGGCGGCTCCATGCACCAGAAGCAGCCTCCTGCGAAGAAGGCGCTTTCGGTATCCTGCGCTCCGGCCTGAACCGGAGCCAGCGCAAATCCGGCGGAAAGGATCGCGGAGGCGAGCAATCTGACAATCATGGCGCAGCCTTAATCATGCTTCCGGGATGGCGGTTCAAAGCGCGGCGTTTTCAGGCTGCGGCAGTCCGCGCCTGAAGATGAGCGCATCGCCATTGATACAATAGCGCAGTCCGGTCGGCGGAGGCCCGTCGTCGAACACATGGCCCTGATGACCGCCGCAGCGGCGGCAATGGACCTCGGTGCGCACAAACAGCCAAAGGCTGCGATCCTCGCGCGTGCCGATCGCATTTTCCAGCGGCTGCCAGAAGCTGGGCCAGCCGGTTCCACTGTCATATTTCGTTTCGGAGGAGAACAGCGGCAGATCGCATCCGGCGCAGTGATAGAGACCGGCCCGCTTTTCGTCATTGAGCGAGCTCGTGTATGGGCGTTCCGTGCCATGTTCGCGCAGGATGTAATGCTGCTCGCCGGTCAGGATCTCGCGCCATTCCTCCGGCGTTCTGGTGATCTCGAACCCGGCTTCCCCGGAGGCTCGCGCCGCGCCGCCTGCGCGCATGACCAGAGCCGATACGGGAAGACAAGCCAGTCCCATGAGCACCGTGCGGCGTCCGAGCCTATTGCTTTCCTGTGTCATCGGGCCAGATTCAGGCGCAGACGCATCAAATGCAACTCACAATTCCGTGGCGCCGGCGCGCGCCTCAAGCCTCCCAAGCAGCCTGATCAATGCGTCTCTTGCTTCGGGCGTGAAGTCGAGCGCAACCGGCACGGCGCGGGCTTTTGCCTTTAACGCCGCAATCGCTCCCGTTCCCGCTCTCAGCCGGACATGGTCCTTCTCGGTGGTGACGAGGAGAGCGCCTGCCGCTTCCGCTCTGGCAATGAGCGAGGCTGCATCGGCTTCGGTGAATGGGTGATGATCGGGGAAAGCTTGCATCACTGCAAGATCGGCTCCGAGACCGCGGAGCATGGCGAAAAATTTCTCTGGCCTGCCGATGCCGCAAAAGGCCAGCAACGGTGAGCCGTGCATCCACTCCAGATTGCAGGCGGGTTTCAGGCGCGCCTTGAGCGCCGGTCTTGAGCCAAGTTCGGCTATCGAACAGCCGTTTCCCTCCTCATTGCCTATCAGCACGACGGCGCCGGCGCGGCGCAACTGGAAGCGAAGCGGCGCACGGAGCGGCCCGGCGGGAAAGACGCGGCCGTTACCGATCCCGGCCCCTGCGTCTACAGCGATCAGCGAAAGGTCCTTCACAAGGCTCGGCGTCTGGAACCCGTCATCCATGACGATAACGCTCGCGCCGAGTTCCTCGATGGCCCTTGCCCCGTCAGCGCGGTTGCGCGCTAGCATCGCCGGAGCCTTCCGGGCCAGCAACAACGCTTCGTCGCCCGTGTCCGCCGCCGTGTCGCGCGCGGGATCGACGAGGTGCGGTCCTGCGAGGCGGCCGCCATACCCACGCGTCAGAAAAGCGGGCCTGTGCCCAAGTTCGCCGAGCAGCTCCTCCACTGCGAGCGCCAGCGGCGTTTTCCCGGCGCCTCCCACCGTGAAATTGCCGATGCACACGACCGGGAGCGTCGAACGGTACGGTTTGGCGAGAGCGAAACGCGTCTTCACGCCTGCACCATAAAGCACGCCCAGGGGCGCAAGAACGCTCGCCGTGAGGCGGCCGGCGGGCGAACCGCCATACCACCAGCCCGGCGCTTCAAGTCGCATAGGCTTTGCCGCCAGCGGGCAGCGGCGGAGCGAATCTCGGTGGCAGCAGCGGCTCCAGCGCGGCCATCGTCCGCCCAAGCGCGCCGGTCAGGTTTCCGACAGCGCCGTCAGCATTCGCCTTCATCGCCGGAAGGCTTGCCGGATCGGCGTAAAGCGCCTCGGCGGTCTGGATGAGATCGTCGGGTGATGTGGCGAACCGGCAGCCGCCCTGCTCGGCCAGCGCCTGATAGACCTCGGGGAAATTGTGCCAATGCGGCCCGGTGATGACGCCGCAGCCCAGCTTGACGGCCTCGATCGGGTTATGCCCTCCATCGGGCGAAAACGATCCACCGATGAAGGCGAAAGGCGCCAGCTTGTAGAACAGGCCAAGTTCGCCGAGCGTGTCGGCGACATAGAGGCCGGTCTCGGGTCCGGGCGTATCGCGCGCAGAGCGTAGCGCGGCCGGAATGCCCTGGGACCTGAGCAATTCCGCGATTTCGGCTCCGCGTTCCGGGTGGCGCGGCACGATGATGGTCAGATGCGACGGATCTCCCGCTGCGAGCGCCTTGTGCGCCTGGGCGATGACGCTTTCTTCGCCGGGATGGGTGCTCGCGGCGAGGAAGATCCGCCGCCCGGCGAGTTGCGCCCGGAGAACGGCCAGTTCAGCGCTATCGACAGGAGGCGGGGGGGCGTCGAATTTCAGGTTGCCCGCCGCTATCACCTTCGGCGCTCCCAGCCGGGCCAGGCGCTTGGCCAGCTTATCGCTCTGCGCCAGCACCACGGCGAAGCGGGAGAAGAGCGGACGACTCAGCCCGCGCAGCTTCATCCAGCGCCTGAATGAGCGCTCCGAAAGCCGGGCGTTGAGAAGGACAACCGGAATGCGTCGCCGGTCGGCGTCCATGATGAGGTTCGGCCAGATTTCGGACTCGATGAACATGGCCATCGAAGGCCGCCAGTGATCGAGGAACCGCGCGACGAACGCCGGCGTGTCGAGGGGCACGAATTGATGGATCGCGCCTTCCGGGAGCCGGGCCGCTGCAATCCTGGCCGATGTCACCGTGACAGTCGTGAGCAGGATTCCGAGGTCCGGACGCTCCCGCCGCAACTGCTCGATCAGCGGCAGGACCACATTCGTCTCGCCGACGCTGGCGGCGTGCAGCCAGAGCAGCCTGCCGTTCGGGCGCGGTATCGAGGATATGCCCTTGCGTTCGTCGAGGCGCCCAGCAATTTCCTTGCCCTGCCTGCTGCGGCGGCGCAGGAACGGTCCGGCCACCGGATGCATGAGGCTGCTGGCGGCGCGATAAACGCGGTAACTTAAACCCGGGTTAAGCCGCCCGCCCGCATCCGCCGGCAATGTTTCGGATGCGTCGCGTCCGCATAACTCATATGCCCTGCGCGTCACATCATGGAGGCCATTTTCAATTTTGCGCCTCGCCTCTTCGCAGGCGGCTTCGTCGACGTCGTTCGCAACGCTAACCGGATCTCCAATGACGAAAGCAAGTCTCGAAAAAGGCAGATTGACGGTGAACCGGCTCCAGGTATCGAAGGTCAGGAAGCGGCTCGTCGCCAGCGCGACCGGGCGGACGGGCCGCCCCGACAGTTTCGCCAGCGTCACGACGCCCGGGCTGACCCTGCGCGCGGGACCCGGCGGCACTTCCGCGGTCATCGCGATGCTCTTGCCTTCGCCGAGCGCCCTGATCGCGGCGCGAAGGGCGTGCGCGCCGCCGCGGTCCTTGCGGCGAGCGCCCGCTCCTGCCCCGCGGATCAGGCCAAGACCGTATCTGGCGAGCGTGCGGCTCAGCAACTCGGCGTCGCCATGGCGCGCGACCATGCATTGAAATCGGCACTGACGCGGCGCGAGAGCCGGGATCATGAGAAACTGCCCGTGCCACATTGCGGCGATCAGCGGTTGGTCTTCCGCCAGCCTTTCGGTCAGATCCGCAGGCTCGATCGTGACGCGCGAGGTGGCCCGGACAAAGCGTATGTATCCCGCCATGAGGGAACTGGCGGCCGCCATGAAAGCGCCTGAACGCAGAATAGGTCTCAACATTCCGGTTTCCCTCGTCGCGGCGGTGGCTGCGCCGCGGTCAAGCCTTTGGCGTGGGGCGCGCGCCTCCCGCGTTCAGTCCTCTCTCGGATCGAGCAGGCGATGCATGTGCACGATGAAGTACCGCATCATCGCATTGTCGACCGAACGCTGCGCCGCGCCTTTCCAGGCATCATAGGCCTGTTTGTAATTAGGATAAATGCCGACAATATGGAGCTTGTCGATATCCTTGAACTCGACGCCGTCCAGGCTTTTCAACTCGCCGCCGAAGACCAGATGCAGGAGCTGCCTGGATTCGGTTTCATTCTGTTTCGCCATTCCGATCAATCCGTTCCTTCCGTCAAAGCGCGCGTGCTAAGCAAGTATGGCCATATCCGCGATCAGGGCGGCGAAGACAAGGGCGCCAAAATCCCTGTTGGACCGGAACCGGCGCAGGCAGTTCGCCGGATCGTTGACGTCCAGCGTAACGATTTGCCAGATTGGATGAAGGCTGGCAATCGCGATCCCGGCCATGAAGACCCAGCCTGCGCCCGCCATATGACCCGCCAGCGCGATGAGCAGCACCGCCGCGCCGAAGAAGCCGGTCAGCCAGGGCTTGGTGCGGTCGCCGAATTTCAGCGCCGTCGATTTCAGCCCGACAAGCGCGTCGTCCTCCTTGTCCTGATGGGCGTAGATCGTATCGTAACCGATAGTCCAGGCGATGGCGCCGGCGTAAAGCAGGAAAGCCGGCGCGGCGAGCGAGCCGAACACCTCGGCCCAGCCCATCAGCGCGCCCCACGAGAAGGCCAGCCCCAGCACGGCCTGAGGCCAGTAGGTGATCCGCTTCATGAACGGGTAAAAGGCGACAACGCCGAGCGAGGCCATGCCGAGCGCGATGGCGAAAGCGTTGAACTGAAGCAGAACCGCCAGGCCGACCAGGCAAAGGACGATCATGAAAACCGCAGCCTGAGCGACGCTGACCTGCCCGCTCGGGATAGGGCGCGTGCGCGTCCTTGCGACCTGCGCATCATAATGACGGTCGGCGATGTCGTTGTAGATGCACCCCGCGCCGCGCATCGCCGTCGCACCGATGGCGAACAGCGCCAGCAGCCAGGGATCGGGGACGCGCGCGCCGGACGCATTCCATGCGAGAGCCGCCGACCACCAGCACGGCCATAGCAGAAGCCATGTCCCGATCGGCCGGTCCGCCCGCATCAGGCGCAGATAAGGTTTGGCCGCCTCGGGCGCATGGCGGTCTACCCAGTTGCCCGGCGGGGCGTCCGTGGCCTTGAGTCCGCTTGCGTGGGACTGCGGCGTCATGACGATTATCCTGTTGCCGTCCTAGTGGTTCGATTCAAACATTTGCATCCCATTTGCGGCGCCCTCATTTGCAAATGTTTGAATCTCAAGAACCACTAGAAATTATTGATTCTAGTGGAGCTTTATGAATTTGACATTTGAAAACGCGCCTCGCCGCAGCGGGGATTCAAATGTCAAATTCGTTCCACTAGGCTGGCAAACTACCGCGATGCAGGCTTGCGTGGAAGCCCCCGCAGGTTTTATCTGCGCCTCATGAAAAGGAATGCAAACATTTCGCCCGGCGTCGCAGCGTCGCACTCCGCGCCGCGGCTTTATGTGGAATGCCCGCTTGCAGCCGGCCGGACCGCTCCATGTTCTCCGCCGCAGGCACACTATCTCGCCAATGTCATGCGTCTGAAACCGGGCGCAAGGGTCCTGCTGTTCAACGGCCGCGACGGCGAATGGCTGGCTGAGATCGCATCGATCAGGCGCAATGTGTACGAGCTTGCGGTCCTGGAAAAGGTCAGGGACCAATCGGGCGGCCCCGACATCCTTTATCTGTTTGCGCCGCTGAAGAAAGCCCGGCTCGACTATGCCGCCCAGAAAGCGACCGAGCTTGGCGTGGCTGCGCTGCGGCCGGTTCTGACGAGGCGGACCGTCGCCGAGCGCGTCAAGATCGAGCGGATGCGGGCCAACGCCATCGAGGCGGCGGAGCAATGCGGCGTGCTGCGTGTGCCTGAGATATTCGAGCCGGAAAAGCTGGAGACGGCGCTCGAAGGCTGGCCTCCGGAGCGCACGCTGGTTTTTGCGGACGAAGCCGCGCCCGTGGCCTCGCCTCTCGAAGTCCTGCGTGCGGTGCCCTCAGGCCCCTCAGCCCTGATCATCGGTCCGGAAGGCGGCTTCGATCCGGACGAGCGGCGGATGCTGCTTGGACAGCCATTCGTTCATGCGGTCTCTCTTGGCCCCCGCGTGATGCGAGCGGATACAGCCGCAGTCGCCGCGCTCGCCCTGATGAACGCGATCCTCGGCGACTGGCGCTGACAGCTCAGGCCTGTGCGGAAAACAGATCGCGATAGGCGGGAACATTCGCCGCGCCTTCGACGCCGCCCGCCTCCCATACGCCGCGCGCTATGGCGCGAGCCAGCGTATTCGCGGCCAGCGCGCCGATCTCTGCAAATTCGTAGACCGATTTCGGCGCGGCGCGGCGGGCGGTGGAAAGCGCAAACACCATATCGCCGTCAAGCGGCGTATGCACGGGGCTGATCGCCCTGACAAGGCCGGTCTGGGCCATGATCGCGAGGCGCTTCAACTCCGCTTTCGTCAAGGCCGCATCGGTTGCGACAATAGCGAGCGTGGTGTTCTGCCCTGGCAGGCCCTTCAGAACCGGCTCGGACGCAGCAGTCTGTATCGAGGCAGGCAGCCCGAGGCCGCCGAACTCGCCGCTGATCTCGAACGGAGCTGCCCAGAAATGCGGCGTTTCGCCGATCGTGACCGTTCCCGCGGCGTTGACCGCGGCTAGCGCCCCGATAGCCAACCCGTCATCGCGGACCAGCGATGCGCTGCCGAGGCCGCCCATGATGCGCTGTCCCGGTCTCGCCCAGGCGACA
>CAYOUE010000003.1:21514-25065 GCA_964407075.1 uncultured Hyphomicrobiaceae bacterium | reverse complement strand
GTCGCTCCGAAACCGGCTCCGGCCGTGCCGAGGGCGAAGTCCCGCGCCGCGCCCGCCGCCGCTTCATACGCCATGTCGCGATAAGGCGCGTGCCTGCCCCAGTCCTTGTCGCCGCCGTTCAGCAGATCGAACAGGATCGCCTGCGGAACGATGGGCACGCGCGCAGAGCCGACCGCGAATCCGACGCCCTTTTCGCGCAGAAAACTCTGGACGCCCGTCGCCGCGTCGAGGCCGAAGGCTGAGCCGCCGGACAGGACGAGCGCATGAACCTCGTTGACGATCCCGGCGTCGGCCATCGTCTCGGTCTCGCGCGTGCCGGGACCGCCTCCGCGTATATCGGCGGCCGCGCGAACCGGAGCGTCGGGCAGGAGCGCCGTAACGCCGGAGCGAAGCTTCACGTCATGGCTCTGGCCGACGGCAAGGCCATCGACGTCAGTAATAAGATTGAGCGGACCCGGACCCCAGCTCATGGATTGGCGCTCCTTATGAAAGAAGCCCGCAAAGAGACTTGCGGGCTTCCCGATTTCAGACTTTCAACCGGATCTTACATCTGGTCGTAGGTGCCGTCCTTCCAGACATACATCGCGTAAGGCGGAAGGGTCGGATCGCCGTTGCCGTCAAAGGTGAACTTGCCGATCACGGTGTCGAACTCGGTTTCGTTGAGAGCCTTGATGAGTTCTTCGAGATCGAGGCTGCCGGACTTTTCAGCGGCTGCCTTCCATGCCTGGAACGCGGCATAGGTGTACAGCACATAGCCTTCCGGCTCGACGCCTGCGTCGCGGAACTGCTGCACGAGATCGGCGGCAGCCGGGTTCTTGCGCGGGTCGGGCGAGAAGGTCATGATCGTGCCTTCGCCGTCAGCACCGGTGATGTCGTAATATTCCTGTGTTACGAGGGCGTCACCGCTCATCAGGACAGCGTCCATGCCCTGGCTGCGCATCTGGCGGACGATCAGGCCGGCTTCAGTGTGATAGCCGCCGAGATAGACGAGATCGACATTCGCCTGCTTCAGCTTGGACACGATGGCGGTGTAGTCCTTTTCACCAGCGGTGATGGCTTCGTAGAGAGCTTCCTCTTTGCCGGCTGCATTCATGGCCTTCTTGGTCTCGTCAGCGAGGCCTTTGCCGTATGCGGTCTTGTCATGAAGGATCGCCACGACCTTGTCACCGTAATTGTCGGCGATGTAGGCGCCCGCCACGCTGCCCTGCTGGTCGTCGCGGCCGCAAACCCGGAAGACGTTCGGACCGGGGCGTTCGTCGGTGAATTTCGGGTTGGTGGATGCAGGCGAGATCTGCAGCACGCCTTGCTCGGCATAGACTTCCGAGGCAGGAATCGAGGAACCCGAACAGAAATGCCCGGCCATGAACACGACGCCCTGACCGGCGAGCTTGTTCGCGACCGCGACAGCCTGCTTCGGATCGCACGCGTCGTCGCCGATTTCCAGCTTGAGCTGCTGGCCGAGCACGCCGCCCGCGGCGTTGATGTCCGCAACCGCCTTCTCGGCGCCGGCCTTCATCTGTGCGCCGAACGAAGCGTACTGCCCCGTCATGGGGCCGGCGGTGGCGACGACTATCTCCTGAGCAACAGCCGGGCTGGCGAATCCGAGCCCGAGAACTGCGGCAGCTAATAAGGACTTCTTCATTTAGCTATCCTTCCCTTACCTTCTACAACCAAAGCCCGGCGCACCATGCGCCGGAGCCAGTTTCAGGATTGCGCCGGAGACGAGACACCTTGGCGTTCCCTCCAGCTCAGCGGACCTGTCCGCTCATAGAGCCATCCATATTGCGTCGTCATCTGCTGCACGCGCTGAAGCCGGTAGCCTAATGCGGCCATCGCGATCAGTACAGCGCTATCTGCCAAATAATATTGCACGGAGAGGAGCGATCCCTGCATGTCCCGCCAGCTCTCATACGTGGCGTCCAGAAACAGTCCCCAATGGAGGAATCTCACAGCAGCCGCCAGCAGAAGCATATAAAAAATCAGACGGCCGATCGTCTTCCATCCGCGCGCCAGCGCCCGCCCTGTCAGGAAAGCCGATCCTCCCCCGAGAACGACTGTGACGACAAAAAACGCGACATAGGATTTTTCGACGAACAAACCCATGATTTGCCAGCCTCCGCTATGCCCCGAACTACCGTCCGCCTTCGAGATAGGCGGATTTCACCTCTTCGCGCGCAAGAAGCTCCCTGCCGGTTCCCGACATGGTAATGGCGCCATTGACCATGACATAGCCGCGATGAGCAAGCTTCAACGCATGATATGCATTCTGCTCAACAAGAAAAACCGTCAATCCGTATTGCGCGTTCAATTCTCGAATCACGCGGAAGATCTGCTGGACGATGAGCGGCGCAAGGCCGAGCGAAGGTTCGTCGAGAAGCAGGAGGCGCGGCCAACTCATCAAGGCTCGGCTGATCGCAAGCATCTGCTGCTCGCCGCCGGACAGCGTGCCTCCGCGCTGGTTCTGGCGCTTTGCGAGCACCGGAAACAACTCGAGCATCATCTTCAGGCGCTCGTTGAATTTCTCTTCCGACACATGCAGCGCGCCCATCTGGAGATTCTCCAGAACAGTCATGCGCGGAAAGATCCGGCGGCCTTCCGGCGAATGCGCGATGGAAAGCTGGGCGATTTCGTGGGTGGGGCGGCGCGTGATGTCGATTCCGTCGAACACGATCTGCCCTCTGCGGGCCTGCGGGTTGCCGCAGACCGTCATCATCAGCGTGGTCTTGCCTGCGCCGTTGGCGCCGATGAGCGTGACTATCTCGCCAGAGGCGATGTCGAGATTGACGCCGCGCAGCGCCTGAATGTTGCCGTAGTAAGTGTCAACGTCGCGGATGCTGAGGATCGGCGCGCTCATTTACCCACCTCCTCTTCCACGGCTTCGACCTCTTCCTCGTCGACGCCGAGATAGGCGGCGATGACCGTCGGATCGTTGCGGATGTATTCCGGCGCGCCGTCGGAGATCTTGCGGCCGTAATCCAGCACAACGATGTGATCGGATATGCCCATCACCACGCCCATATCGTGCTCGATGAGCAGGATCGACGTATCTTCCTCGGTCTTGATCCACTTCAGCGTCTCGTTGAGTTCGGCGGACTCCCGGGCGTTCAGGCCGGCGGCTGGCTCGTCGAGGCAGAGCAGCACCGGGCGTGTGCACATGGCGCGGGCGATTTCGAGACGGCGCTGTGCGCCATAGGGCAGATCGCCCGCCGCATCGTCGGCGCGCTCGATCAGTTGCATCCGCTCAAGCCAGTAGCAGGCGAAGTCGATCGCTTCGGCCTCGGCTTTCTTGAAGCTCTGCAGTCCGAGAATGCCGGCGATGGAGTAGAGAGAGGCCCGCCGGAGCCGGTTGTGCTGCGCGACCAGCAGATTTTCCAGCACCGTCATGCCTGTGAAGAGGCGAATATTCTGAAAAGTGCGGGCGACGCAGGCTTCTTCGGAGATCCTGTGCTCCTCCATGCGCTCAAGCAGGAACGGGTCGTCAGTGTCCGGATGGTGAAGGGCGATCATGCCCTGTGTCGGCTTGTAGAAGCCTGTGATGCAGTTGAAAACCG
>CAYOUE010000003.1:0-21504 GCA_964407075.1 uncultured Hyphomicrobiaceae bacterium | reverse complement strand
TGAAAACCGTCGTCTTGCCCGCCCCGTTCGGGCCGATGATCGCTGTAATTTCGCCGCGCTTTGCGGAAAAGGACAGATCGTCGACGGCGACCAGCCCGCCGAATCGCATCGTCAGATGCTCAACCGTCAGAATTGACGGATTGGGCGTAAGCGTTCCGGATTCGGCCATCAGCCCGCGCCCTCCTTGACGTGGCTGCCGGATATGGATCTTCGATGTTTGAGAATGACTGTAGGTTCGCGCGTCGCGATCAGGCCGCGCGGACGCCACACCATGATCGTGACCATCGAGATGCCGAAGATGAGCATCCGGTATTCGGACAGCTCGCGGAAGAATTCCGAAGCCCCGATCAGCGCAACCGCCGCGATGACAACGCCGATCTGGCTGCCGAGCCCGCCAAGCACCACTACGGCAAGGATGAGCGCGGACTCCTGGAATGTGAAGGATTCAGGGCTTATGAAACCCTGGCGGGTGGCGAAGAACGATCCGGCGATGCCGCCGAACATGGCGCCGATGGCGAAAGCCGTGAGCTTAGTCGTGGTGATGTTGATGCCGAGCGTCCTGCAGGCGATCTCGTCCTCCCGCATGGCCTCCCAAGCCCGGCCGATGGGCAGACGCCTGAGCCTGTTGGTCGCGAAATTGACCATCAGCGCAAGGACCAGGATGACGTAGTAGAGGAAAATGATCCGGTAGATCGGATCGTAGACGAAGCCGAAAAACTCGTGAAATTTAGGAGCGTCGCCGAACCGGTCGAAGCTGAGGCCGAAGAAGGTGATCTTCGGGATGCGCGTGATGCCGTCCGGACCGTTCGTCAGCGAGTACCAGTTAAGCAGGACCACGCGGATGATCTCGCCGAAGGCGAGCGTGACGATGGCCAGATAATCGCCGCGCAGCCGCAGGACAGGAAAGCCGAGAATGATGCCCCAAAGGCCAGCGAACAGGCCAGCCAGCGGCAGGCAGACCCAGAAGGACCACCCGAATTCGGTGGCGATCAGGGCGAAAGAATAAGCGCCGACGGCGTAGAATGCCACATAGCCAAGATCAAGCAGACCGGCGAGGCCGACAACGATATTAAGGCCCCAGCCCAGCATGATATAGGTCAGCACCTGGATGGCGGTGTCCAGCGCGTAGCGCTCCTGAGGACCGGCCACCAGCAGTGGCAGAAGAATTGCAACAGCAAGAAGCGCAGGCGCGAATTGCTGGCCGAGAGCGCTGGTCAGGCTTTCAGGCTTTGCGCCCGGCAGGCCTGTCTGTGCGCCTGCGTCCCGCGGTGGTATGAGATAGGGCAGCAGCCAGCGCACGGCCAGAACAGCGGCCATCGCGGTGATGATGACGAATGTCGCAAGGAAGAGAACGCTCGTCAGTGTTATGATGGCTGTGACGTTCGCGCCCCATGCGAGGTTATCGAACAGGCCCGCTGCCCAGTCGGAAGCGAATGTCGATCCCCCGCTCAGGAAGAAATACGCGCCGCCGAGCACGTAGGCGCAGCCGAGCAGCGCAACCAGGAAGATCCGCAAGCTCCCCTTTGGCAGGATATTGATGGCGTTTTCGCCGCTCAGAACCCTCCGCCATACGAAGAGGTCGAAGAAAAGGCGCAACAGGCCGATGCCGATCGCGATCCCTATCGCCATGCCCAGGCGGTAGTTCAGGACAAGTCCGGCCTGCGTACTCTCTGTCTTGATCCCGACGATCACGCTGAACAGGACAAGCGCGATGCAGGCCGTTATGACGGCTTCCTTGACGGCCTCGGCCACTGCCGAAGGACGGGCTGGCTCCGCAACTCCATTCAGCGCGCGTTCGGCCATCTTATACCTTTTCGACCTCCGGTTTGCCGAGCAGGCCGGACGGGAAGAAGATCATCACGATCGCAAGGATCGAAAACGCAGCCACGTCCTTGTATTCCGTCGAGAAGTAACCTGCCCAGAAAACCTCGATAAGCCCGATGATGAGACCACCCAGAATGGCGCCGGGAAGCGAACCGATCCCGCCGAGCACAGCCGCGGTGAAAGCCTTGATCCCGGCCACAAAGCCGATGAAAAAGTCGATGACCCCGTAATAGAGCAGGAACATGAGTCCGGCGACGGAGGCGAGAGCCGCGCCCATCACGAAGGTCAGCGAGATGACCCTGTCGACATTGACGCCGAGGAGCGACGCCATCTTGCGGTCCTGCTCGCACGCGCGCTGCTGTCGTCCCAGCGACGTGTTCGCGATGATGTAGGTGAAGATCGACATGAGCACGACTGTGGTGATGACGATCAGGATCTGGATGTTGCTAAGCGTGACGGCGTAGTTACCCGAATCCATGATCGTGTAGCCGCCGGTCACGACTGGCTGAAGCGGTTTGACGCGGGCGTCCTGCGAGAGCTGAACGAAGTTCTGTAGCGCAATGGACATGCCGATGGCGGTGATGAGCGGGGCGAGTCGGAAGGACGCCCGCAGCGGCCGGTAGGCGACGCGCTCCAGCGCCCAGCCCCAGACCGATGTGAGCATCATGCTGCCGACGAGTACCATGAGCAGAACCAGCGGAATGAAGGAAAACCCGATGGAGAGCAGCAGCAGGAAAAGAATGAGTGAAATGAACGAACCGACCATGAAAATGTCGCCGTGAGCGAAATTTATCATGCCGATAATGCCGTACACCATCGTGTACCCGATGGCGATCAGCCCGTAAATGGACCCCAGAGTCAGCCCGTTTATGAGCTGCTGAACAAAATATTCCATGTAGGTGGAGGTTCCCAGCGTGGTGTGTTTGAGGGCTCCATAACATTTCCTTATCAAAGCAATAAGCGGATTTACAATTGTGCGAAAGCATAAATTTGGCTTCGCAGGACAAGCCCCGGAAAGCCGATGGGGAGCGCGGCATCCCTGCATACGTCGCGCATGTCGCGCCCATGGGGCGCTCGTGATATTCTTGCCTGAAATCTGGCCATGATAGCCAGCATCGCAGTCCTGCTTTCGCCAGATTGCCGAGGCGGGATATCAATGCGCCGGGTACAGCGCCAAGGCAAACGAACCATTGATGTTTTCATAAAAGATTGATGCTAAGCATGGTCGTCGTGGCGGACTGGGGATAAGGGAAAACCATATGAAATCCGCCAAAAAAATATCGCAAGCGGCATTAATTCACTCGAATTGTCAGTTTATATCCGGTGAAGTGGCGTGGTCGCCGCCATGTCGGTATGAGCCGCTCGCGCAGCCGGTGCCGGCGGAAGGCCTGCCCGGCGCGCAGGCGAAGGAGGAGTAACATGATCGCACTGATCTTCGTGCTGGCGTGTCTCGGCGCTGCAATCGCGCTCGCTCTGTGGCGCGCGCCGTTATGGGCGTGGGCTGCGCTTGTCGCGCTCGCCACGCTGCTGATCCAGACAGGCGTCGCGTTCGGTCCGCTTGGCGGGTTCACCTTCACCAAGCTCCTTGGCTGGCTTCCCGCGCTCGCGCTGGCGATCCTCTCCTACCGCCCGGTCAGGCAGAAAATCGTGACGCGCCCGGCCTTTGCGATGGTGAAGAAAATCCTCCCGCCGATCTCTCCGACGGAGCGCGAAGCGCTGGAGGCGGGCACGCTCGGATTCGATGCCGAACTGTTCGGCGGGGAACCGGACTGGGCGAAGCTGCGCGCCGTCAAACCCCTAGAGTTGACAGAGGAGGAACGGAATTTCCTGAACGGCCCGGCCGAAGAGCTGTGCCGCATGATCGACGACTGGCACATCCGCGCCCGGTCCCGGGAAATTCCCGAGAATGTCTGGAACTTCATCCGCTCGAACGGCTTTCTCGGAATGCTGATCTCGAAAGCGCACGGGGGCCTTGGTTTTTCCGCACAGGCGCAGTCGCTCATCCTCGGCAAGATCGCCTCGCGCTCGCCCGACGTCAGCGTCGCCGTGATGGTTCCGAACTCGCTTGGCCCGGGCGAGCTTATCGAGAAATTCGGCACGCCGGACCAGCAGGAGTATTTCCTGCCCCGTCTTGCCCGCGGCGAAGAGATTCCCTGTTTCGCGCTCACCGGCCCCTATGCCGGCTCCGACGCAGCCTCGATGCGCGACATCGGCGTCGTCGAACGCGGAATGCATAATGGCGAGGAGACGCTCGGCATCCGTCTCAACTGGGACAAACGTTACATCACGCTCGCGCCGAACGCGACGCTGCTCGGCCTCGCTTTCCAGCTTTTCGATCCCGAAAACCTGCTCGGTAGAGGCGAGGAACCCGGCATCACGCTGGCGCTGATCCCGGCGGACCATGAGGGCGTGCAGATCGGGCGGCGCCATCTGCCCTGCGGCAACGCCTTCCCGAACGGCCCGACCTGGGGAGAGAACGTCTTCATACCCGCGGAGTGGATCATCGGCGGGGCCGAGCGCGCCGGACAGGGCTGGCGGATGCTGATGAGCTGCCTTGCGGCGGGCCGCGCGATTTCGCTGCCCGCATCCGGAACCGCCGCCGCCAAGGCGATGCTCCGCTCCACCTCGGCCTATGCCCGAATCCGCTCGCAGTTCAATATCCCGATCGGGCGCATGGAGGGTATCGAGGAGCCGCTCGCGCGTATGGTCGAAGCGGCCTACATTCTGGAGTCCGCGCGCGCCGTGACGGCCTCGATGGTGTCCTCCGGCGACAAGCCTGCCGTGATCTCGGCGCTGATGAAATACCGTTGCACCGAATGGGCGCGCCAGGCCGTCAACGACGCGATGGACATCCAGGGCGGCAAGGCGATCTGTGACGGGCCGTCCAATTTCACGCAGGCCGCCTATCAGTCCATCCCGGTCAGCATCACGGTGGAGGGCGCGAATATCCTGACGCGCTCGCTCATGGTCATCGCGCAAGGCGCTCTGCGCAGCCATCCCTGGCTGTTCAAGGAGATCGAGGCGGTCCAGAACCATGACGAGGAAGCAGGGTTCAGGGCGTTCGAGGCCGCCTTCGAGGGGCATGTCGGTTTCGCATTCGCGAACGTGTTCGGCTCGCTGTTCCACAATTTGACCTTCGGCGCGTTCGGCGTATCGCCCTCGGGCGCGCGCTATACGAAGCGCTGGTACAAGCAGGCCTATCGCGCCGCGCGCAATTTCGCCCTTGTCACCGATCTCAGCGTCGCCATGCTCGGCGGCGGGCTGAAGACCAGGCAGCGGCTGACCGGACGCCTTGCCGACGCGCTCTCCGATCTCTATTTCCTGTGCTGTATGCTCAAGCGTTTCGAAGATGACGGCGAGCCGCAGGCGGACCGTGTCATTCTCGATCACTGCGCCCAGAACGCCCTCGCGCGTTTTTACGCCTCGCTCGACGCGGTGGCCGGCAATTTCCCGAATCCGATCGTCCGCCAGCTTCTGCGCGTGCTCGTCTTTCCCTTGGGGAACTGGACGCGGCCTGCGAAGGACCGGACGGTCAGGCCGATGGTCTCCCTCGTTCTGGAGCCGACCGCAACGCGCGACCGTCTGACCCGCGAGATCTTCGTCAGCAATGATCCCAATGACACTCTCGGCGTGCTGGAAACCGCATTCGAGAAAGCTATCGAGACGGAGGAGATCAACCGCAGGCTGGAGCGGGCCGTGAAAGACGGGAAGGTGAAGCGCTTCCTGGGCAGAGACCATATCGGCGAGGCGGTCTCGCTCGGCGTCGTGACGAAGGAGGAAGGCGAGAAGCTGCGCGAGCGGGAGGCGCTGTTCGCCCGCGTGATCGCCGTCGATCATTTCGATCCTGACGAAATCACGGGGAAAAGCGCCATCGGCCATAATTACGATGTGGCAGGGAGCGTCGACGACAGGCCGCATCTATCCGGAACAGAATACCGCATGGCGGAATAGCGGAGGCAAACCATGACCGAAGCGCTGAGCGATCTGAAACACTGGCGTTTCGAGATCGACTTCGAAAAACTTGCATGGGCGGTCATCGACCAGGCCGGCAAGAGCACCAACACGCTCGGCGCGGAGTCCCTGACAGAGCTGGAGCGTATCGTTTCCTACTCCGAGCAGGCTGCGCAGAGGAACGAGATCCGCGCGCTGATCTTCATGTCCGGCAAGGAGAGCGCCTTCATCGCCGGGGCGGACATCAATGAGTTCGACAAGCTCACGCGCGAAAAGGACGTCGAGGACGTCGTCCGGCAGGGGACGGCGCTGTTCAACCGGATGGAAAACCTTTCCGTGCCCGTCATCGTCGGCATTCACGGCTATTGCCTCGGCGGCGGGCTCGAATTCGCGATGGCGTGCCATTACCGGATCGCTACGCGCGACGAGGCCACGCGCCTCGGCCTGCCCGAGGTCAAGCTGGGCATCATTCCCGGCCTTAACGGCACCGTGCGCTTCATAGAGCTTGCCGGGCCGCTTTCGGCCATGCCCGCCATGCTGACCGGCTCCAATCTGCGCCCCGGCGCTGCCCGCGCAATGGGCCTCGTCGACCAGCTCGTTCCGGGACGGCTCGAATTGCGCTGGGCCTGCCGCAAGGCCGCGATGCAGAAGCGGAAATCGAAAGGCGCGCCGTGGTGGAAGCGGCTGATGTCCTATCCGCCCGCGCGCGGTATCCTGGCGAGCCGTATGCGCAAGGCGACCGCCGCCAAGGTGCGCGAGGAGCATTACCCTGCCCCGTTCAAGCTGATCGAGCTGTTCGAGCGCTTCGCCGGGGACCGCCGCCGCATTGCGATGGCGGAGTTGCGCTATTTCGCGCCGCTCATGGTCAGCGAGACCTCGCGCAATCTGCGCCGTGTCTTCCGGCTGTCGGAAATGCTCAAGGCCGAAGCTCCGAAGAACGGCTTCAAGCCGCGCCGCGCCCACGTCATAGGCGCGGGCACGATGGGCGCTGACATCGCCGCCTGGTGCGTCGTCTCGGGGATGGAGGTCAGCCTGCAGGACGTCTCCTCGGAGGCGGTCGAAAAGGCTCTGGCCTCGGGCAAGTCGCTGTTTCGCAAGCGCCTGCGCGGCAAGCCTGCGGTCGACGCCGCGGTTGCGCGCTTTCATGCGGACGTGAAGGGCGATCACATCGCACGCGCCGACATCGTGATCGAGGCGATCGTCGAGAATCTGGATATCAAGCGCAAGGTGCTGGCCGAGACCGAGGCGAAGATGAAACCCGGCGCGGTGCTAGCGACGAACACATCCTCCCTTCCCATCGAGCGGATCGCGGAGGGCCTGTCCGATCCGAGTCGCCTGATCGGGATCCATTTCTTCAATCCGGTCGCGAAAATGCCTCTCGTCGAAGTGGTCCGCGGGCCGGGCAGCCGCGAGGAAACAGTCCGCAAGGGCTGTTCCTTTGTGACCGCGATCGGCAAGTTCCCGCTGATTACGAAAAGCTCGCCCGGCTTCCTCGTGAACCGCGTGCTCGGTCCCTACATGTTCGAGGCCATGAGCCGCCTGGACAAGGGCGAGCCGAAGGAGAAGATCGACGCGGCGGCGGAGAAATTCGGGATGCCGATGGGGCCGATCGAGCTTGCCGATACGGTCGGACTCGACATCTGCGCCCATGTCGCCGAAGTGCTGGGATCGCCTGCACCCGACGACTCCCGGCTTGCGAGGCTCGTCGCCGCGAGGAAACTCGGCAAGAAAACCGGCGAAGGCTTTTATGTCTGGAAGGACGGCAAGCCCGAGAAAGCCAGGCCGGCGCCGAAACCTTCATCGCCGGATGAGAAGGAGCCGCGCTACAGCGAGGCGGAGCTTGACAGGCTGGGCAAGGAACTGGTCGCCCCGCTCATCGCGGAATGCGAAAAATGCCTGTCCGAAGGCGTCGTCGCATCTGCCGATCATGTCGATGCCGGCGTGATCTTCGGAACCGGCTTTGCCCCGTTCCGCGGCGGCCCTCTGCATTACGCTGCGTCGCAGGGCAAGAGCGAACCGGGCGAAGCGAGATATGAAGCGGACGGACCATCGGCGACCGCCGCAGCGGAATAAGGAGAGAGCGGTATGGTTGGACAATTGCGGCGGGTTGCGGTCATCGGCGGCGTGCGTACGCCGTTCTGCCGCTCGAACACCGCCTATTCGGATCTGAGCAATCTGGATCTGATGACCGCGGCGCTGAACGGGCTTGTCGAAGCGTACAGGCTCGACGGCGTACTGATCGACGAGGTTGTCGGCGGTGCAGTCGTCACTCACACCAAGGACTTCAACCTGACGCGCGAGGCTGTGATCGGAACGAAACTCGATCCCCGCACGCCCGGCATAACCATGTCGCAGGCCTGCGGCACCAGCCTCCAGGCGGCGCTCGGCAGCGCCGCGAAAATCGCGACCGGTCAGATCGACAGCGCTATCGCCACTGGCTCCGACACGACCTCGGACGCGCCGATCGTCGTCAAACGCCAGCTCGCCCAGCGGCTGGCCAAGCTCTCGCGCGCCAGGAGCTTCGGCGAGAAGGCGAAAATCTTCGCCTCGGGCTTTTCCTTTTCCGAACTCGCGCCCGTTCCCCCCAGCGTCGCAGAGCCGCGCACCGGCCTCTCGATGGGTCAGCACTGCGAATTGATGGCGCAGGAGTTCCACATCCCGCGCGATGAGCAGGACGCGCTCGCCTACGCCAGCCACAAGAATGCAGCCAAGGCCTATGACGAGGGCTTTTTCGACGATCTGCTTGTTCCTACGGCCGGCGTGTTCCGCGACAACAATCTCCGCGCCGACATCGACCGCACGAAAATGTCCCAGCTCAACACCGTCTTCGAGAAATCGGAGCGCGGAACGCTGACGGCGGCAAACTCGACGCCGCTGACCGACGGCGCGTCGAGCGTTCTTCTCGCCTCGGAGGAATGGGCCGACCGCAACGGCCTCAAGCCGCTGGCCTATCTCACTTACGGTCAGCACGCCGCCATCGACTTCGTGAACGGCCAGGGCCTGCTGATGGCGCCGACCATCGCGGTCTCGCGGATGCTCGACAAGGCGGGCCTCAGCTTGCAGGATTTCGACTTCTACGAGATTCACGAGGCGTTCGCTGCGCAGGTGCTCGCCACGCTCAAGGCCTGGGAGTCGCCTGACTATTGCCGTGAAGTGCTCGGCAAGGATCAGCCGCTTGGAAGCATCGACCGGGCGCGGCTCAACGTCAGAGGCTCAAGCATCGCCGTCGGCCATCCTTTCGCCGCGACCGGCGGGCGGATTCTGGCCACGCTGGCGAAGATCCTCGGCGCCAATGGCGGCGGACGCGGCCTCATCTCGGTCTGCACCGCAGGCGGCATGGGCGTCGCCGCGATCCTGGAAGGCGTGCCGCAAGGCCAGAACACCATCCACTGAAACGGTTCGTGACAGCTGCATTCTGGCGGAGCGGAACAGACGCCGCTCCTCCATGCATTGGTGTCACGCGAGTGTGATGATCTATGATTGGCGGGTTCGCAGGCTTGCCCCTATTGATCTGAGAAGAGCGACACAGCTCTTGCGATCAATGACTTGCACAGGGGATAGCTTATGGCCCGCCGTTTCGCACTTTCGTTCCTTTTCCTCGCCTTCACCGCACTCGCCGCCTCTGCAGGAGGTTTCAAGCCCTATGAAGCCGCGAGCTTCGAAAAGGCGATCGCCGAGGGCAAGACCGTCGTGGTTCACGTTCATGCGGACTGGTGCCCGGTCTGCAAGCGCCAGCAGACAGCGCTGGAACCTCTCGCCGCAGGCGCACTCGGCGAAAAGGCGGAATTCGTCCGTGTCGATTTCGACAAGGACACGCAGTTCCTGACGGCGAACAAGATTCCTACCCAATCCGTCATTCTAGTCTTCAAGGGCGGGGCTGAAGTCGAGCGCATTATCGGCACGACGAACGCCGGAGAGATCGAAAGCACGCTCTCGGCAGCGATCGGCTGATCTTGCTGTAACGCTGAGATCCGGAACAAGCAGGGAGTTGAGCGATGGTCGAGCTTGCGCTGTCTTATCTCGCCGGTTTGCTGACCACGCTGAACCCCTGCGTGCTTCCGATGATTCCCCTTGTGCTGGCTGGCACAATGAAGGGCGGCAGGCTCGGCCCGCTGGCGTTCGGCGCAGGCATGGTGCTGTCCTTCACCATTGTTGGCATGTTCATCGCAAGCATCGGTATCGGGCTCGGCATCAACGGACAGACGCTGCGCCAGGCTGCAGCCGTCATGTTCATTCTGATGGGCGCGTTTCTCTTGGCTGAGCCGCTTCAGATGCGGCTGGCGACCGCCACGGCTGGCCTTGCCAACAGTGCAAACACGCTTGCCGACCGCGCAGATATCGGCGGCCTCGCGGGACCGTTTCTGATCGGCACGCTCGCCGGAGCGATCTGGTCGCCATGCTCCGGACCGTCGCTTGGCGCAGCGGTGGCGCTTGCCGCCGAAGCCGGAGCCCTGAGCGAGGCGGCCTTGCGCATGTTCGCCTTCGGCCTCGGTGCGGCGTCGATCCTCATGCTGCTCGCTTATGGGTCGCGCAGCGCGATCATGGGGCGGCGCGACCGCCTCATGGCCGCCTCGAACTGGATCAAGCCCGCCGCAGGGATCGTTTTCATCGCCGTGGGCATCATGGTTCTGGCCGGCTTCGACAAGACTCTCGAAGCCGCACTCGTCGAAATCAGCCCCGACTGGCTCGTCGACATTACGACGCGCTTCTGAAGCGCGTCGTCACGCCTGCCCCTGATGCTCCGCCCGCAACTCTTTCTTCGACAGCTTGCCGATCAGCGTTTTCGGCAATTCGTCGCGGAATTCGATCTCGGCGGGCGTTTCGATCTTCGACAGCTTCGGTTCGAGAAAGTCCAGTATGTCCTGCGCGGTGGCCGAGGATCCCTGTTTCAGCTTGATGAAGGCCTTGGGCGCTTCGCCGCGATAGCTGTCGGGAATGCCGATCACCGTCACTTCCTCGACTTCGGGATGCTGATAGATCGCTTCCTCGATCACGCGCGGATAGACGTTGAAGCCGGAACAGATGATGAGATCCTTGATCCGGTCCACGATATATGTGTAGCCGTCCACGTCCATGTAGCCGACGTCGCCGGTGCGCAGAAACTCTCCGGTCATGACGTCAGCGGTTTCCTTGGGCTGACGCCAGTAGCCTTTCATCACCTGAGGCCCTGCAATACAGATTTCGCCGTTTTCGCCGAGCGGCATTTCCTTCGACGGGTCTTCGAGAGAACGGATCGAGAGGATCGTGCCCGGCAAGGGGACGCCTATGGAGCCTTCGCGCGGCTCGCCCTTCGGCGGGTTGCAGGTGGCGACGGGCGAAGTCTCGGACAGGCCGTAGCCTTCGACGAGCGAACACCCCGCAAGCCTCTCGAAGCCAAGCCGGATTTCCAGAGGCAGAGCCGCGCCGCCCGAAATGCAGAATTTCAGCGACGACATATCGCCTTGGCGCAGGTCGGGCGAACGCATGAAGGCGTTATAAAGCGTCGGCACGCCCGGCATCAGAGTCGGGCGCATCTTGCGGATGAGTTTGAGAGCCGGGACGAGCTCGAAACGCGGCAGCAGCAGCATGGTCGCCGCCTTGGTCATGGCGAAGTTCATCACCACCGTCATGGCGAAGACATGGAAGAATGGCAGCACGCCCATGATGCGCTCCTCGCCGTCGGCAAGCTGCGACGAAGCCCACAGATCCATCTGCTGCGCGTTTACGGTGAGGTTGGCGTGAGTCAGCATCGCGCCTTTCGGAATGCCGGTCGTACCGCCGGTATATTGCAGCACGGCAATGTCGTTATCCGGGTCGATCTCGACCGGTTCCGGGCGTCCGGCATTGTCGATCAGGGCATCATAGGAAATCAGGCGTTTGCTCTGCGGCGACCCGCGCCAGTCCGAGACATCCTTCGACTTCAGAAGCTTGAACAGAAACGACTTGGGAAACGGCAGGAACGGCGCAAAGGGGCAGACGATCACCCCGCTCACCGAACCGTTCGTCAACAGCGCCTCGGCCTTGGGAAACAGAACCGCAAGGTCATGCGTGGCCATCATGGACAGGTCCGCATCCTTGGCCTGCTTGGTCAGTTCCTCGACTGTATAGAGCGGATTGAAATTGACGACCGTGCCGCCCGCCTTGAGGATCCCGTAATACATGATGACATAGGCCGGCGTGTTCGGCAGCAGCAGCCCGACATTGACACCCTTGCGCACGCCGCGCTGCTGAAGTCCCTGTGCAACCCGGTTAGACAGCGCGTCGATTTCGGCAAAGCTCAGCGTCTTGCCCATGAAATATGTGCAAGCGCGCGCGCCATGTCTGCTGGCGGCATCTATGAGAAGGCTCTGAAGCGGGCGCGGCGTCAATGACGCATTCCAGTCCACATCGTCCGGATAGGACCGCAGCCAGAAATACCTGCCCTGCCCGTCCTTGACATCTTCCCCGCTCGCCAGCGATTCTTGTTGGTGTGCGTTCATCGCTTTCCTCACTGGATTGTCCGGCGTTTCCCCGTCATGAAATCGTCGTCTCTTGATTTGGATTTAATTATTCGTTTTTTCGCTGGAAATGGCAATCAAAGCCGCGTTACCGAGGTTGTGCTTTCTCAAAACCACAGCTTTTAACCAATTCCCGCCTGCTTCCGATGAAGACCTAGACTTGGGGCATAATTGCGTTTAATGGGAGTCTCTTGAACAGCTCCCGGATCGCGTCCGGCGACAGCGGCTGATATTTGCCCGTTTTACAGACGGGCAGGGAGAAGCGAATGGACAACGTAGCGAACAAGATCATCGAGATTCTGAAAAAGAACATGAAGGAGCCGCCGGAGACCATATCTCTGGACACCAAGCTCACCGATCTCGAAATCGAATCCCTTGATCTCGCAGTCATCGTGTTCGACATCGAAGACGCCTTCGGGATTCAGATTCCCTATAACGCGAATGAAGAAATGACGGATTTCGCAACCGTGGGGTCCGTGGTCGAGCGGGTTCAAGCTCTCGTAAGCGAGAAAGACGGCGCGGCCGGCGCCGCGGCCTGACGGCCAGCCCGACGCTGCGGCAGGGTCATACATCACCAGGGGCGTATCATGGCAGGGCCCAACGGGTCGAGACGGGTCGTTGTTACCGGTCAGGGCGTCGTAAGTTCGATCGGCATCGGCGTCGATGAGTTCTGGTCGTCGATGCGGGAGGGCCGCTGCGGGATCGGGCCGCTCACCAACATCGATCTTCAGGATCTCTACATCACCATAGGCGGCGAAGTGAAAGACTTCGACCCGCGCGCCTACATGTCGTCGAAGCCGCTGCTTCTGGCCGACCGATACTCGCAATTCGCAGGCGCCGCCGCCATCGAGGCCATGCGACAGGCCGGCTATGAAGGGCGCGTCGAGGACGGGCATCGCGCCGCCTCGATCATCGGATCGGGCATCGGCGGCCTCGTCACCATCGAAGACGGCTATGTGGACCTTTTCATCAAGCAGAAGAAGGCCACCCATCCGCTGACGCTCCTGCGCAGCATCGGCTCGTCCGCCGCCGCGCATGTCAGCATCGAATACGGGATGAAAGGCCCCTGTTTCGGCACTGTCAGCGCCTGTTCAACTGCCGCCCACGCCATAGGTCTCGCTTTCCAGATGATCCGCTCCGGCCTGGTCGATCTGGCAGCCGCTGGCGCATCGGAGGCTTGTCTGACCTTCGGCTCGATGCGTTCCTGGCAGGCCATGCGAGTGCTCTCGCCCGAAGGCTGCTGGCCGTTCGCGAAACGCCGCAACGGCACCGTCCTGTCGGAAGGAGCGGGCATACTGGTTCTGGAGGAGCTTGAGCACGCTCTCGAACGCGGCGCGAAGCCGATCGCTGAACTCGTCGGCTTCGGCATGACCTCGGACGCCGCCGACATGGTCAACCCTTCTGTTGAAGGGCCGTCGGTCGCCATGCGGATCGCGCTCGACGAAGCCCGTCTTGCGCCATCGGACATCCAGTACATCAATGCCCATGGGACGGCCACGACCGTCAACGACATCAACGAAACCAGGGCCATCCGCGAGGTTTTCGGACGTTCCGCAGAGTCGGTCTCGGTTTCCTCGACGAAATCCATGCACGGCCATTGCCTCGGCGCAGGCGGCGGCGTCGAGGCGATCGCCTGCATCAAGGCGATCGAGGACAATTTCGTTCCCCCTACAATCGGATTCGATGAACCGGGCGATGGCTGCGATCTCGACTATACGCCCAATGAAGGGCGTCACCGCGAAATCAGCTACGCCATGTCGAACTCTTTCGCGTTCGGCGGTCTGAATGCAGCGCTGATCTTCGGCCGCTCTCCTGTCTGAGACGGGAACGACACCGCGCCCCGGCAAAGCTCGCATCATGATGGGTCAATCGCCGCCATTGTGCAAAGCACAAAAATTTGAGACGCTGCCACATTGGCTGGCGACGCCGCCCCGCCTATGTGACTCATAACCCACACCGAGCGATGAGCGGGAGAACTCCCATGACAGACAAAAGAAATGTGATCGTGACAGGCTCGACCAGCGGAATCGGTCTGGGCATGGCCGAAGCGCTCGCTGGCGCGGGCATGAATGTGATGCTCAACGGCTTTGGCGACGCCGCGGAAATAGAGAAGACTCGCGCCGGGCTCGCGTCGAAATACGGCGTGGATGTCGCCTATGACGGCGCGGACATGACCAGGCCGGATCAGATCGCCGGATTGCACAAGGCGGCTGAAGAAAAATTCGGCAAGGTGGACGTCATCGTCAACAATGCCGGCATTCAGCATGTCGCCCCGATCGAGGACTTTCCGCCCGAGAAATGGGATGCGATCATCGCCATCAACCTGTCGAGCGCTTTTCATCTTACGCGCGCCGCCATACCGGGCATGAAGAAGCGCGGCTGGGGGCGCGTCATCAATCTTTGCTCTGCGCACGGACTCGTCGCATCGCCGTTCAAATCCGCCTATGTCGCGGCGAAACACGGAATCATGGGCCTGACGAAAACCGTAGCGCTCGAAGTGGCGCAAAACGGCATTACGGTCAACGCCATCTGCCCTGCCTATGTGCTCACGCCGCTCGTGGAAAAGCAGATCCCCGATACCGCAAAAGCGCGCGGCATCAGCGAAGAGGAAGTCATGCGCGACGTGCTGCTCGCGGCCCAGCCGACCAAGAAATTCGTGACCGTGGAGCAGATCGGCGCGCTGGCAGTCTTTCTTTGCACGGATCAGGCTGCCTCGATTACGGGAGCCGCGCTGCCGATGGATGGCGGCTGGACAGCGCAGTGAACGCGGAAACGCCAGAGGAAGGCGGCGGCGCAAAGCCGCTCAACCTCGCGCTTCAGGGCGGCGGCGCGCACGGCGCGTTCACATGGGGCGTTCTAGACCGTTTTCTGGAGGACGGCCGGGTGAGGATCGCCGCCATCAGCGGCACCAGCGCCGGGGCAATAAACGCCGCCGTCCTCGCTGACGGGCTGATGCGCGGCGGGCCGGAGGCCGCAAGGGAGCGCCTGCGCCTGTTCTGGGACCAGGTCGCCGAGAAAGCCGCCTTCAGCCCATTTCAGCGCACCCCGATGGAGGCGGTGGCGGGCGGCTGGAGCATCGCATATTCCCCTGCCCTGTTCTGGTTCGAGACGCTGTCGCGTTCGCTTTCGCCCTATGAGTTCAACCCGTTCAACTTCAATCCGCTGCGGGATATTGTCGAGGACCTCGTCGATTTCAGCCTCGTGCGCGCCTGTCCCGAATTCAAGCTCTTCGTTTCGGCGACGAATGTCGAAACCGGCCGGGTGCGGGTCTTCAACGGGCCGGAGATCAACGCCGACGTCATCATGGCCTCGGCCTGCCTGCCGACGCTTTTTCAGGCTGTCGAGATCGACGGGCAGCATTACTGGGATGGCGGCTATATGGGCAATCCGGTGCTGTTTCCGTTCTTTTACGCCTCGACGCCCGACGATATCGTCATTGTGCAGATCAATCCGGTCGAGCGCAAGGACGTGCCGCGCACCTCGCGCGAAATCCTCGACCGAATCAACGAGATCTCTTTCAACGCCAGTCTGCTGAGAGAATTGCGGGCCATCGAATTCGTCCAGCGTCTGCTGGCTGAGCATAGTCTCGACAGCACGCGCTACCGTAATGTGAGGCTCCACAACATCGCCCTGCACGACGGCGGACGCTCGTTCAGCGCCACGAGCAAGCTGAACGCCGAGCGCCGTTTTCTAATGCAGCTGTTCGAACATGGACGCGAAGCAGCGGGAGACTTTCTGGACCGCAATCACGATTCGATCGGCGTGCGCTCGACCGTGGACATCAGGCGGCTGTTTCAGGGCGACGGCTATGAGCAGGTGTGAGAAAAGCTATTCGGCGGCTTCGGGTTTGTGAGGCATTTTCACATCGTCCGGCTCGATCAGCGGCGCTGCCGGACGTCCGTCACGGCCGATGACGGGCTTGAGTTCCTTCGGCAGCGTGTCAGGCGCGAGCGCACCGAGCGAAAAATAGACGCGCAGCAGATCGTCCACCTTCATTTCCGGCACCGGCACTACGGATGCTTCGGGCACCAGAACGAGCGCGCCCGTCATCGGCACGGGCGCGGTCGGCAGATAGATCAACTGCCTCGGTTCGCCGCCGATATAGAACACCTTCGGATTTGCGAGCAGCGCCAGCACGTCTGCGCCGTTCTTCCCCCCGAAGCGGCAGGAAACAACGGTCATCCCGGAAAAATCACCGGTGTTCTTGTCGGTAGCCAGCCTTATCACGCGTGAGACCGGATTGTATATCGTGCGGATGATCGGGAGCTTGGTGAAGATGTTGTCGATGAAGCGCTCCATGCTCTGCTTGGCGGCGCTGCGGGCGATAAGGCCCAGAAACCAGATCCCGAACAGGGCAATAAGCATCCCGAGGAAGAAGGCGAGCGTATCCTGCCCTTCGCCGAGGATGGTCATGCCGCCGCTCGTGAGCAGGTTCCCGAGGAAAGTTCCGGGTCCGAGCGCCGCCCGGAATATATCGACGAGCCACGCCACGATCAGGACGGTCAGAACCACCGGCAGAAGCAGAACGAGACCCGCCAGAAATGTCGTCGTAATGCTATTGCGCCATAGCCTTGCCAGAACGCTCATCAGTCATACCACCCGCTAATCGCATCCGGCGCATATTACATAATTTCACCCATTTTGTCTTAGTTTTGTGCGCAGCAACATTATTCATCAGTCGAATTCCGGCCACAACAACATCGTCATATCGCCCCGCATCAGAGGCAGATACGGATCAGTGCTCAGGAAGCGGGACGAGCCGTCCAGTGTAGACGACAGGCCCGGTCGGCTGCCCGGTCGGCGATCCGCCCTCCGGCTCCACGCTGATCGCGAATGTCGTGCCGCCAGGATCGCTCTGCGCGAGCGTCCTTGCGGAGAGTCTTGCCTCATCGCCGATGAGACCCAGTGATTCCGGCGCAGCGCGTCCGCCGCCAATCGCCCACAATTCGAGGCTGCTGCCTGCCGGCGCGGGCTGGCTTCCCTCGATCCGTATGACCGAGATCGTGCGTTCGGCAAGGTTCACCGCCGCCACGAAGGCGGGCGCGTCCTCGCCTTCAAGGACGGCGACAAAGCTCTCGCGGGGCTGGGCGGCGAATTCGTTCAGTGCGACGATCGCGAAGATCGAGGCAGCCACCGCGCCGAAGCCGATCGCCATGCGCCGCCAATATCGTGTTCTGCGCTCCAGAACCGCGATCCTGGCCTCGGCGTCAGGCTCCAGCGTATCCAGCCGCGCCTCGATCTCGCCAAGCGCGTCCGGCGGAGCCTCGGCGTCTCCCGTGGCATCGGCAAGCGGATAGAGCCGCTGCTCCCAGGCGGCCACGGACCGTGCGAAGCCGGGATCGGTTCTCAGAAGGCGTTCGGCCTCGGTGCGCTCGGCTGTGCTCAGCGTGCCGAGCGCATATTCGGCGGCCAGGCCGTCGCGTTCCTTTTCCTGTCCTTTATCAGCCATCGAGGCACTCTCGAAGCATTGCAAGACTCCGCCGCAACACCGTCTTGACCGTATTCACAGGCCGGCCGAATTTCTGCGCCAACTCCTCACGGCTCCAGCCTTTATAATAGGCCAGCAGAACCATGTCTCTGCGCTCTTCCGGAAGGCCCTTCAGGCACTCTATCAGCCGTCTCAGCGCCTCGTTCTGTTCCGCATGATCTTCCGGATCCAGCACAGGCGCGGACTCATTTTCGTCGGGCGGCTCGGAAGCGGCGGAAATGCGCTCCGCCCGCAGCCGTCTCGCGTCGATCGCCTGATTACGCGCAATGCGCGCCATCCAGGTAATCGGCGCGGCGATGGCCGGATCGTAGAGGACAGCCTTTCGCCAGATCGTCAGATAAGTTTCCTGAAGAACGTCCCGGGCCAGTTCGCGATTGTCGCAGATACGGCTGATGACGCCGAAGAGTTTCGCGCTGGTGCGGTCGTAGAGCATACGGAAGGCAGCGCGGTCGCCCTCGCTGGTCCGCTTCAGCAGCGCGGCGAGCATATGGCTGGGGCCGGCTTCAAGCATCGGACCTCATCATGATTACCGGGCAATCCGTATCAAGTGATCGTGGTATCGGAGAAAACCAGCGCCGACACAAGGCTTAATCCGGCGGGCTCAAGATTAAAAAACCGTAAGGATGCGATTCCAGTGAAGCCAACGCCTTCAGCGCTTCGTTTCTAGGAGCAACGCTTGGCGCTGCCGGGCGTGACATGAGAAACAGGAGTAAAAACATGAAGCTCAAAAATCGTCTGATTGCCGGCTTCGCGGTCGCCGCGCTGACGGCGGGTTCCGTTTTCGCCACGAGCGCGAACGCAGAGCTCGACGCGAACAAGACCGTCGTTGAAAACGCAATCGCCTCGCCCGATCACACGACGCTCGTCGCTGCCGTTCAGGCCGCCGAGCTCGTCGAGACGCTTTCCGGCGAAGGCCCGTTCACGGTTTTCGCGCCGGTCAACGCCGCCTTTGAAGCGCTCCCGGATGGAACCGTCGAATCCCTGCTGCAGCCGGAAAACAAGGATCAGCTCACGAAGATCCTCACCTATCATGTGGTTGCAGCCAATGCGCCCGCAGAAGCGGTTGTGCAGATGATTCAGGACGACGGCGGCCAGCATGAAGTCACCACAGTGAGCGGCGATACGCTGACGCTTGCACTCGCCGACGGCAAGGTCACCATCACTGACGAGTCCGGCAATACCGCCACCGTGACTGTCGCAGACGTCACATCGTCGAACGGCGTGATCCACGTGATCGACACGGTTCTTCTGCCGCAATAACAGCAACTGACCTGCCGGATCGTTCCCACCCTCACACGGTCCGATGGCTGCTCCGCAGCGCGTCTCGCGCTGCGGAGTCATCAAATGTTCTTGGAAGTCAGCCCGCTGCCTTGGCGCTTGCAGCCATGTGCTTCGGATTCTGCTCGACAAGCCGCCCGTGCTCAAGACGAACGATGCGGTCCATGCGAGCGGCCAGTTCGTAATTATGCGTGGCGATGAGGGCGACGACGCCCGCCTTTCTCACGAATTGCAGAAGCTGCTGGAAGACGCGGTCCGCAGTCTCGGGATCGAGATTGCCGGTCGGTTCGTCGGCGAGAAGAACCGCAGGAGCGTTGGCGACGGCGCGGGCGATGGCGACGCGCTGCTGCTCGCCGCCTGACAATTCTGCCGGGCGATGCGAGGCGCGATCCTCAAGGCCGAACAACCTTAGCAGATCGAGCGCACGCCGCTCCGCTTCGGCGCGGTTCAGCCCGGCTATGCGCTGGGGGATGACGACATTTTCGAGCGCGGAGAATTCCGGCAGCAGGTGATGGAACTGGTAGACGAAGCCGATCTCGCTGCGCCGGATGAGCGTGCGTTCGGCGTCGTTCAACCCTGAACAGTCGCGCCCCTTCAGGATCACGGAGCCGCCGTCGGGCGTGTCCAGCAGGCCCGCCACCTGCAGCAGCGTCGACTTGCCCGCCCCGGACGGCGCAACCAGCGCGATCGCCTCGCCTTCATGGAAATCCGCCGAAGCCCCGTCGAGCACGCGCAACTCGCGCCCGCCCTGATGGTAGATGCGGGTCAGCCCGGAAAGACGGAGCACGGGGTGCTTGAAATGCAGATCCACGGGACTACTCATATCGCAGCGCCTCGACAGGGTCTAGCCGGGCGGCCCGCCAGGAGGGATAAAGCGTCGCCAGCACCGACAGGACAAGCGCCATGCCGACGATCGCGGTGATCTCGCCGCCATCCATTACGGCCGGAAGGCGCGAAAGGAAATAGACCTCCGACGGAAAGAGCTGGGTGCTGGTCATCCATGAGATGAGCTGCCGGATTTCTTCGATATTGAGGCAGACGACAACGCCGAGCAGAAGCCCGGCCAGCGTGCCGACAATGCCGATGCTCGCGCCGGTAATGAAGAAGACGCGCATGACCGCGCCGCGGCTCGCGCCCATCGTGCGCAGGATGCCGATGTCCCGCCCCTTGTCCTTCACCAGCATAATCATGCCGGAAATAATGTTGAGCGCTGCGACGAGCACGATCAGCATGAGGATCAGGAACATGACGTTCCGCTCGACCTGAAGCGTGTTGTAGAATGTCGCGTTTCGCTGGCGCCAGTCGGTGATGTACATCTCCTCGCCCGCGGCGGCGGTGACAAGCGGTTTCATGGCGTCCACGGCGTCGGGATTGTCGATCAAAACCTCGACGACATGCGCCGCATCGGGAATATTGAAGAATTTCTGAGCTTCGCCCAGCGGCATGAAGGCGATCGTTGCGTCATATTCCGACATGCCGAGTTCGAAGATCGCCTGCACCGGATAGCGCTTGACGCGCGGCGCGGTGCCGAAAGGCGTTGAGGCCCCGCGCGGGGCGACGACCGTAATGGCGTCGCCAACCGTGACGCCAAGGCCATTGGCGAGCCTTGAGCCGATAATGATGGTCTCGGCGCCGTCGAAACCGTCCAGCGTGCCGAAATTGATGTTGCGCGAGACGCCTTCCAGATTCTTCAAGTCGTCCTCGCGCACACCGCGCACGAAAACGCCGTTAGAGGACTCGTTCGTCGTGATGAGCGCCTGGCCTTCGACCAGAGGCAGGGCGTGGCGGACGCCCTCGACCTGCGAGATCGCCTGTGCGACGCGGTCGTAATCGGTAAAGTCGCGGGCGAGCGGGCGCACCAGCATATGACCGTTGAGGCCCAGGATCTTGTCGAACAGCTCGATGCGGAAGCCGTTCATCACCGACATCACTATGATGAGCGTCGCCACGCCGAGCATGATGCCGATGAAGGAAAACCCGGCGATGACGGAGATGAAGCCTTCCTTGCGCCGGGCGCGGAGGTAGCGCAGGGCCAGCATCCATTCGAACGGCGCGAAAGGGCGCGTCGCTGCGGTGTCAGCCACGGGATTTAGCCTTTTTCGGTTTCGCTGGCGCTACAGAGAGCCGTTTTTGCAGCGTTTTTATGGCGAAATCGGGATTCAGGGTCTCGCGCTCGCCGGTCGCGCGGTTTTTAAGTTCGACCTCGCCGGACTCCAGACCTTTAGGCCCGACGATCAGTTGCCAGGGCAGGCCGATCAGATCCATCGTCTTGAACTTGCCGCCCGCGCGCTCTGGCGTATCGTCGTATAGGACCTCGATCCCCGCTTCCGTGAGGCCGCTATAGAGCGCGTCGCAGGCTTCATCCGTCGCCGGATCGCCGGATTTGAGGTTGACGAGGCCTACCGTGAACGGAGCGACCGAAGGCGGCCAGATGATGCCCGCCTCGTCATGGCTTGCCTCGATGATCGCGCCGACGAGCCGCGAAAC
>CAYOUE010000002.1:35971-61003 GCA_964407075.1 uncultured Hyphomicrobiaceae bacterium | reverse complement strand
GCATGCGCTCGAAGCGGCACAGGATGTCCTGCAGCGTGTTGTTGAGGGCGTGCCCCATGTGGAGCGAGCCGGTCACGTTCGGCGGCGGGATCACGATGCAGTAAGGATCGGGGGACTTGGCGCCCTTTTTCGGCTTTTTCCCCGATCCCGCGCTGAATGCGCCGGACGCTTCCCACTGGCGGTAAATCTCGCCCTCGACTGCGGAGGGCCTGTAATGTTTTTCAAGCATGGTCTGGAATGTCGATCGTGAACGGGCCGCTGGCGCACTTAAACGCGCAGCCGAGAAAGCGTCAAGCCGGGCCTGACGGTTCTGTGAGAAAAGCGCGCGGCGAAGGGCCGGTTTCAGGCGCTGGATTTGACCTTTGCGCCTGTGAGCGGCGCGCGTCCGGCCAGTTCCTCGCGCACAGCTTGCTCGACGATGCGCGGGAGATTGTCGTTGAGCCACTCGATGATGAGCGGCTTTATCATCTCCTTGATGCTGCTTTCGAGGTTGGAGGGCAGCCCGTCCGCCGAGATTAGTGGCGGGGGCGCATCCGGCGTTTCTTGCGGATCGGGTCCTGACGGCGAAGACGCCGGAGGTGCGGGTTGCGCGGCGGACGCCCCGGCCACAGCCTCCACGTCCGGCGGCGGCAAGCCGGCTGGTTCGTCATCCGCGGCGGTTTCAGGGGCCTCGGCATATCCGGCTTCGGCATGTGGGGAGGGCGGAACGGCGCTCTGCTCTTGCTGTCCCGGCTCGGCACTCTGGGCAGATTCGCTAAGCGCCGATTCGAGCGAACTGGCGACCTGGTCCATGAAATCCCTGTCGGCGGTCAGCGCGCTGCCCACAGCGGGGGCGTTCAGCTTGTCCTCGGCGAAGTCGGAAATGGTTTCGCGGGCCAGCCTTTCCGCCCGCGCGCGCAGCGCGTCCTTTTCCGCATCGGGATTGCCGCCGGCGTCGTCTTGCGGCGGGGGCGGGGCTGCCCCGAAGACGCGCGAAAGAAACCGTCCCACCGCTTGCCTCTCGCCGCCAGCAGGGCTTGCCTGCTCCTCCGGAGCCGACGCGTCGGCCGCCGTCCCGCGTCCGGCATGTGGCAGGGGCATTTCCGGCCCTGTTTCCGGCACGGGCATCTGGAAGCCCTCGGCCCAGAGGTCGCGTGCGGCGGAAACGGTCTGGTCTTCATGTCCAACGTGCGCGGCGGGCGGGTCTTCGTCCATGCGGGCCCCGCTCATTTCCGCCTGCTTCGGAGACGGGGACGGAGCCTTGGCTTCGGGTTTGGCCGCGCCGCCGCTTTCGAGCCGCCGGGCGGACCAGACAGGCTTGGCTGCGCCGCGTGAAGCGGGCGCGGAAGCTGGCGGGTGGAATGTGACGGGCGGCGCCGGCTGCGTGGCTTGCGGCTCGGCGAGGCCTTCCACCGGCGGCTGGCCAAGGGGCGCATGTTCGGCCATGTCGCGCAGCGCGTCGGCGCCAACCGGCAGGGTGGCGCTGGCGTCGTCGTCATCCGGCTCGGATCCGTCGCCGGTTCCGGCATCGTGCGCGACTGCTGGGCTGTAGCGCTCTTCCGGAGCGGACAGACGGTCGACTACGGCCGCCAGGTTGGAAAGGATCGCGTCCAGATCTTCTCCGCCCGCGAGTCCGGGAAAGCCGGCGTCGTCCTCCTGCGGGGGAACGCCGGTCGCGCCGCTTCCATGAGGCCGTACGGTCTTGCGCGGCGGATCCTGCTCCGCCACCATGAAATCTTCCGTAAGTTCCAGGATCTCGTCGGCGGGTGCGCCTGAAGCTTCGGCGGCGGTATGAGCCTCGGGCGTGTGGGTATAGACGTTCAGGCGACCGCTTTCGTCGCGGAAAGCGTCTTCATGGTCCTGGCCGATGACGCCGGGGCCTGCATCGGGGCCTCGCGCGACTGGCGGTCTGGCGGTTTGCCGTCCGTCATCGGCGATGATGCTGCGTATGGACGCCAGGATCTCTTCGATCGATGGTTCGGCAGAATGGTCCGGTTTTCGCATAAATACCTCCGCCGCCAAATGATGGCGCGTGTCATCCGCCTCCCCAGCAATCCCCTAAGACGCAACGGAACGCAACAGCAGCTTGAAACATGCAACTCCCGCCAGCGGCGGATCCTCAAGGAACGGATAGCAGCGGCAATGCCGCACAGCCCGGAGGCGGACGGCGTTCAGCGGTCCGTATAGGCAGGTCCGTCGCCATAACGCTGGCCGGGAGCCGTGCCCGAAGCCGTCACGGGCGCGACGTCCGTTTCCCACTCGCTGTCTTCCACCGCAGTGCTCCAGCCGAACCACTTGCGCTCGACCTGCCGGTAATATTGCGTCGGATCGTACTGTTCGACGGGCAGCCCAATGGAATAGGCCGATAGCCTGCCGATCGCATTCAGAAGGGCGTAGGAGGCCACGACGTAATCGCGGCGGGAGGTCACGAGCGCCACCTGCGCATCGAGCGCGGCCTGTTCGGCGTCAAGAACGTCGAGTACAGTGCGCTGGCCGACCTTTTCCTCCTCGCGGACGCCGCGCAGCGCGATATCGGAGGCCTCGACCTGGGCTAGGTCGGACTGGATCTGCGCCTGAGCGGCGGTGAAATTGCCCCAGGCAGAGATCACGGCGGCGCGGACGGATTCGCGGGCCACGTCGATGAGATGCCTGAGCTGGGAGCGCGTCTCGACGCCGCGCCGGATGCGCGCGGAGACTTCGCCGGCCTGGTAAATAGGAACTGTCAACACGCCCGTGACCGTTGTTGTCTCGGTATAATCCGGCCCGCTGGGACCGCCTTCGGCATGTGTGTAGGAGGCCTGAAGATTGACCGACGGCAGCAATTCTCCCTTGGTCTCGTCGATGGCGTGCTGCTGGGCGCGCTCCAGGAAGATCGCCTCCAGAATCTGCGGGTTCTCGCTCTCGGCCATCGCGACCGCCTCTTCCAGCGAGCGCGGCAGATCGCGGCCGGCGCCGGGCTGAGTCAGATTGACCGGCATGTGGCCGATGATCTGGGCGTAGGTCGCGCGGCTGGCCTGAAGCGCGGCCTGTGCGGCGCTGACTTCGGAAGTGGCGCCGCTGACGCGCGCCTGCGCCTGGGCCACGTCGGTGCGCGTGACCTCGCCGACCTGGAACCGGTCCTGGGTCGCCTGCAACTGCTGCTGCAGCACGCGGCGGTTATTGCGGCGCAGAGACAGGATCGCCTCGTCGCGCACGACGTTCACATAAGCTGTGACGGCGTTCAGGAGAACAGTCTGCTCGGAGTCGCGCAGATTCTCGCGCCCGGCCTCAACCTGCGCCTCTGCGCCCTTGACGGCGTTCAGCGTGCGGAAGCCACGAAATATCGGCTGGTTCAGCGTGACGGAATAGGAGCGTGCGTCATTGTCCGTGGCGGGGCCGGAACTGGGATCTCTGTAGGTGTAGGTCTGCTGAACGTCGCCTTCGAGCCTCGGCCGGAAGTTGGAATTGGCGATAGAGACGCCTTCGTCTGTGGCGCGCAGCTCGGCGCGCGCGGCCTTCAGCGTGGGATTGAACAAATAGGCGGACGCAAGCGCGTCCTGAAGGGATTCAGCCCGTGCACCGCCCACCGGCAAAAACAAGAGAAACGCCATGACGGCGCCCGCCGTCACACATATCCCTGCAAGCCGGAAATGCCGATGAAACGCAGTCGCCGCCTGCTCATCGCTCATATGCATTCCGTTTCGTTTCCCTGCATAAGCACCGTAACAATGCTTAAGACGCCGGCCACCCCGTCCAGCCGACTCGTAATTGCGATCAATTAATGCGCCAGAGCCAGCGAGTCGTAAATATCAAACGCATTTTATACAATTGAACTGAGCCGGTTTTTCGCCCTTCGTTGCCAAAATGCAGCTATTGGTTTCATAAGCGCTAGAATACAAACTGTGGCTTCTTTTCAAAGCCGGGCAAGAGCGGAGCGCCGGCGTCGAGATCGGCGACGGATTGAACCGACCCGCCGATTTTCGTGAACAGCCGCGCCTCCGATGCGGTCTCGCCGCCCACGATCGCCACGAGCCGTCCGCCTTCGGCAAGCTGCCCAAGGAGCTTTTCAGGGGCCTCCTCGACCCTGCCGTTGACAAGGATCACGTCGAAAGGGGCGTCGTCTGGCGACCCTTCCGCAAATTCCCCCGTCACCTGCTTCACATTCTCCAGCCCCTCCGCCGCGAGCGCGTCCCGCGCGATCGCCGCCAGCCCAGCGTCATGCTCCAGCGCGACCACCTCCCGCGCCAGACGGGCGAGAATGGCCGTAGAGTAGCCGGTTGCGGGCGCGACATCGAGCACGCGGTCGGTTTCCTTTACAGCAGCGATCTGAATGAGGCGGGCCAACACCATCGGCGCGAGCAGGTAGCGTGCCGCCCCGCCTTTGCGCGCGGCCTCAACGCGGAGCGCGGCGTCCATATAGGCGAGCGGACGCTGCGAAGGCGGAACGAACAACTCCCGCGGCGTCCTGTGGAATGCCTGGAGCAGCCGCGGATTCGTCACCCGGTTGGGGCGGAGCTGCGATTCTATCATGATCGCGCGCTGGACTTTGTAGTCTGTCATGGGCTGGCTTTCGAAAATGGCGTTCAGGGCGTGCGGGCCGCAAAGGGCCGAAAGCGCGGGAACTCTATCTGAAACTGCGCGCTTGGCAAAGATTAAGCAACGTCTCAGGCCAGCCTCAGGCGGCGCTGCGGTACGTCGCTGCGTCCGGCCGCAACAGGCGTCAGCCGGAAAGAATTTTCAGCGCCGCCTCATGAATAGCCGGGCTTCCTGCGGCGAGAACCCGCCCGCCTTTTGATGCATCGCCGCCGTCCCAGTCTGTCACCACGCCGCCTGCGCCTTCTATGACCGGAATCAGCGGGGCGATGTCGAACGGCTTGAGGGCGGCTTCCGCAACGATGTCCACGAGCCCGGCGGCGAGCATACAATACATATAGCAGTCCCCGCCGAAGCGCGTCATCCGGCAAGCGCGGGACAGACCGGCAAAGCGCTCGGCATCACCGCCCTGGAACATGTCCGGCGTCGTCGCACCGAGCACGGCCTCCCCCAGCGCCGCACACGGCCTCGCCACGATTCGGGCCTCGCCGGAGCGGGTGCGGAAATAGGCTCCTTTGCCGGCGCTCCAGAAACGCTCGCCCAGATAGGGCTGGTCCATCATGCCGAGAGCCGGCCTGCCGTTTTCGCTCAGCCCGATCAGCGTCCCCCAGAGCGGCAGCCCGCAGATGAAAGCCTTGGTCCCGTCGATAGGATCGAGCACCCACTGATAGGGGCCGTTCGCGGGGCGCCCGGGAAATTCCTCGCCGGAGATTCCGTGATCCGGATAATGCGTTTCGATGAGCGCGCGCATCGCCAGTTCGGCGGCCCTGTCGGCTTCAGTCACGGGATCGAAACTGCTGCCGCCCTTGTCGCTGACGCCAGTAAGATTGCGGAAATGCGGCAGGATGGCTCCGCCTGCAGCGTCGGCGAGCCGATGGGCGAAAGCCAGAAACGCGGCAGCGTCGGATCTGATCTCGGACAAACCCGCAATCTCCTTTCCGGAAAATTAACCAATCCGTCGTTAATATGAGGGCATAGGCGCGAACGATTCAGGCATTTTGTGTGGCGGATAGGCAGGCTGTGTTTATTTTGCAACAGCTGCGGCCAGCGGGCGCAGCTACACATAGAACACTTGATTTTTGTGCGCTGCAATGTCATCTTTTGCGTTGCGGGATGATTGCTGACGCAATCTTTCCGTAGCCCTCCTTGGGCGTTTCCTCCCTAGACTTGGGCCGTTCGAGCTTCGAACGGCCCCTTTTTTTTTACCGTTCCGCCTATTCCGCGGCAGTCCGCATCGGCGAGAGGTAATCTGGCAGAGTCTCAATGATCGTAGCAGCCAGACCTGTCAGGTGAACTCGCAAGTTTCGGAAGTCGCGCCGGAGCGCAAGCGTTTCCTCATCCATGTAGAGCGAACGGTTGACTTCGATCTGAAGCGCGTGGCGCGCTTCGTGCGGCGCGCCGTAAAGCTCAGTGATATAGCCGCCAGCATAGGGCTTGTTCAGCGTGACGTGATAGCCGAGATCGGCCAGATACTTCTCTACAAGGCGGACCATGTCGCGCGAGCATGACGCGCCGAACCGGTCGCCCAGCACGAAATCGGCGCTCCGCCCGCTGCTCTTCTCGCGCGCGTTCGAGGGCATCGAGTGACAGTCGATGAGCGCGGCGAAGCCGAAACGGGCGCGCCTCGCGTCGATCAGCGCGCGCAGCGCGCCGTGATAGGGCTTGTAGAGCCTGTCGATCCGCTCCAGCGCGGCGCTCAGTGTTGGCGGCGTCCGGTAGATCTCCTCCTGCTCGTTGACCACGCGCGCTATCGTGCCGAGACCTCCGACGACGCGCATCGAATGGGCGTTGGCGTAGTCGGGGAGCTTTTCCCTGAACAGCGCCGGATCGAGTTCGTAAGGCTCGCGGTTCAGATCGAGATAGGCGCGCGGGAAATGGGCGTGCATCAGCGTCGCGCCCGCGCCGACCACGCCGGACAGCAGCAGGTCCATATAGGCGTCTTCGGACTTGCGCAGTGCGACGGCGGACAACCGCGAGGCCTTCAGGAACACGCTCGGATAGGTGCGCCCGCTGTGCGGCGAGTTGAAGATGACCGCGCTTTCGCCCTGCTCGGGCTGCTGGACCGTGAAGGGCGGATTAAGTTCGGTCTCGATCGAAACCGCTTCCGCCTCGTGGATCTTCCGGATGTACTTGCCGAATTTCACAAGCATTCCCCCGCTCAAGCTCCCTTTCCCGCCGCTCTTGAAGCGCGCCTAATCGCCGCGGAGCGCACGGCCGCGCCGGGGCGGGGAGTCTTTTCCGTTCTTTATCTGCATGGGCGAATCCGTCATGAATTGCGTTGTTGCCGATGATACCCGAATGTGGCCGGATTGACAGTCTATCGCAGTTGCGCCGTTTCGAGGTGGAAAATTTGAGCCTAGCGCCGATCTCTTCCTCATGAACACACGTCCCGTCATCGTCTGGTTCAGGCGGAGCCTGCGCCTTGCCGACCATCCTGCCCTGCACGCCGCCGCCGCATCCGGCGCGCCCGTCATCCCCGTATACATTCTCGACGACACCGGAGACCGCCCGGCGGGCGGCGCGGCGCGCTGGTGGCTCGGCCGGAGCCTAGCGGCACTAGCCGGAGCGCTGGAAAAACGCGGTTCGCGACTCATACTGAGACGGGGCGCAGCGGCGGGCGAGCTAACGCGGCTTGCAGGTGAGACCGAGGCGGGCGCGGTCTATTTCACACGCAGCTATGAACCTGACGCGGCGCAACTTGAAAAGGAGCTGAAATCTGCACTCGAAGCGGAAGGCGTGGAATGCCGAAGGTTCGGCGGCGCGCTGCTCACCGAGCCGGAAACGGTGCGCAACGCATCGGGTGAGCCGTTTCGCGTGTTCACGCCGTTTTACAAGGCATGTCTCCAGAAGGAGTCCATCGCCCGCCCGCTCGCCGTGCCCGAGCGGATCGCGGGGCCGGCGAACTGGCCGGATAGCGAGGAACTCGAAAGCTGGAAACTGGAGCCGCGCAAGCCGGACTGGGCAAAGGAAATGCGCCGCTTCTGGACGCCGGGCGAGGATGGCGCGGCGCAGCGGCTTGCTGCTTTTATCGACGGTCCACTCGGCGGTTACGCGCAGGACCGCGACCGCCCCGATCTCGACGGCTCCTCGCGCATTTCCCCGCATCTGGCCTTTGGCGAAATCGGCCCGCGCCAGGTCTGGAACGCAGTCAGGAGCGCGGCGGAGCGCAACCTGGCTCTCGGCAAAAGCGCCAACTCCTTTATCCGCGAGTTGTACTGGCGGGAGTTCTCCGCGCATCTTCTGTTCCACTGGCCTGACCTGCCGCATACGCCTTTCAGGCTGGAATTCACGCATATCCCCTGGCGCTGCGACAAGGCTGGCTTGCACGCATGGCGGAAGGGGCTGACCGGCTATCCGCTTGTGGACGCCGGAATGCGCCAGCTCTGGGCGATCGGCTGGATGCACAACCGCGTGCGGATGGTCGCCGCCTCGCTGCTGACCAAGCATTTACTGATCGACTGGCGCGAGGGCGAGGCGTGGTTCTGGGACACGCTCGTCGACGCCGACGCCGCCAACAATGCCGCAAGCTGGCAATGGGTCGCCGGGTCGGGCGCGGACGCAGCGCCTTATTTCCGAGTCTTCAATCCGATCATTCAGGGCGCGAAATTCGATCCCGAAGGCAATTACGTTCGCCGCTGGGTTCCCGAACTGGCGGAGGTCCCGGCGGAGCATATCCATGCCCCCTGGAACGCCTCGGAAGAGGTCCTGCGCAGGGCTGGCGTCACGCTCGGCGCGACTTATCCGCTGCCACTGATTTCGCATGAGGAAGGACGCAGGCGGGCGCTCGAAGCCTATGAGGCAGTGAAGGCTGCGAAATCCTGAAGGTGCCCCCGGCATCAGGCTCATACGCCCAGATGGGCCATTATGAGATCCATCTGGCCGTCCACCATCTGCGCGCCGGTCTGCACGCGCAGGCCCCGCGCCGCCGCCGCCTTCAGGAAAGGCGTCATGGCCGGGGTCGGCACGATGTCCGTCACAAAGCTCGCTTCGCGTAGCCGTTCGGGCGGATAGGAAACGCGCGGATCGCCGTTCATGCCGACGGGAGTCGCGTTGCAGACGATGTCGAGGCGGAAATCCTCCGGAACTTCGCCAAAGCATTGCACTGATGGAAAGGCCTCGCCGAGCCGGGCGAGTAGCGCGTCACGGCGCGTCGCGTCGAGATCGAGGATCGCGAGCCGCCCTGCCCCGAGCCGCGCCATTACGTAGGCGATGGCTGACCCCGCCCCGCCCGCGCCGATCAGCAGGAAATCCACGCCCGCCGGATCGGCGCCGTTCTTCGCCAGCGCCGCAGCGTAGCCCAGCCCGTCAGTGATCGCGCCGGCAAGGCGTCCGTCCGCCTCGCGCCGGATCACGTTGCAAGCAAAGAGAAACTGCGCGGCGGGCGCGGCCTCGTCGAGATGGTCGAAAGCGGCCTGCTTGTGCGGATAAGTTACGACGCAGCCCAGGCAGTTGCCCCAGCCGCGCATGGCGCGCATGAAATCGTCAAGCCCCTCAGGCGGCACTTCGAGCGGCGCCATGACTGCGTCGGCCCCCCGCCGGCGCGCGGCGGCGTTGAAACGGGGCGGCGTCAGCACTTGCGCGATCGGCTTCCCGATGATGAAGCAGACCTTCGTCCGCCCGGAAATGTCCGCGACGTCGCCCATCATTCGCCTCCGCGGCTTTCACCCGCTATCCGCCCGCGTCCGTTCAGGAAGCGCAGCCGCCTTCCGATCCACGGGATCTGTACAAGGATCATCGCCACGATCAACGCGGCGATGACGGCTGAGATCGGCCGTGTGACGAACTGCGAATAGTCGCCGTCCGCCAGCACCAGCGCCCGCCGCAGATTGCGGTCAAGCAGCTCGCCCAGCACGATACCGAGGACCAGCGGAGCCATAGGGTAATTCATCAGCCTGAGGCCGTAGCCGATCACGCCGAATACGACGACGACCCAGACGTCGAACAGACGCGACTGGATCGCATAGGGGCCGATGATGCACAGAATCGCAACGATCGGCATCAGATAGGTGTCACGCACGCGCAGGATCATGACCATGATCTTCGTCAGCCCCAGCCCCAGTATCAGGATCCCGAGCGTGGCGATGAACAACATGGCGATAATGTCGTAGACGGTCTGCGGCGAAGTAACCATAAGCAGCGGTCCGGGCTGTGCGCCATGAATAATCAGCGCCGCCATCAGCACCGCCGCAACGCCGGAGCCAGGAATGCCGAGCGTCAAAACCGGGATGATCGCGCCGGGGACGGCGGCGTTGTTGCCTGTCTCCGCCGCGACCAGCCCCTCTACCGAACCCTTGCCGTATTTCTCCGGCTCGCGGCTTAGCCTTTTGGCTACGGCGTAGGAAGACCATGCGCCGACATCCTCGCCTACGCCTGGCAGTAGCCCGGTGAACGTGCCTATCACGCCGGAGCGCAGCGCGGTCCAGCGGTAGCGGATGACATCGCGCCAGCGCGGGACCACGCGGTCCGAGCTGTCCACGATCACAGTGTCGCTCTTGCGGCGCATCACGTAGAGCACTTCCGCGAAGCCGAACGCGCCGACCATGGCCGGCAGAAGCGAGATGCCGCCGGACAGTTCTGGAAGTCCGAAGGTGAAGCGTTCGAAGCCGAACGCGCCTTCGCGCCCGATCGTGGCGACGAACAGGCCGAGAATTCCTGCTATCCATCCCTTGATGGGATCGTCGCCGCTCAGCGTGCCCGAAATCATCACGCCGAACAGGGCGAGCCAGAAGAACTCGTATGCGCCGAAGGAGAGCGCGAACTCCCCGAGCGGCGGCGTTATAAGGGCTAGCAAAGTCAGCCCGACGATGGTTCCGAATGCCGACCCGACTGTCGCCATGCCCATCGCCTGCCCCGCCAGCCCCTTCTGCGCCAGCACATTCCCGTCCAGCGCCGTGGCCGCGCTCGATGGCGTGCCGGGGATGTTGAGGAGTATGGCGCTGCGGCTGCCGCCGTAGATCGCCAACACGTAAGTGCACACCAGCACGAGAATTGCGTCCTGCGGCTCCATACGGATAGTCATGGTCGTCAGCAGCGCCAGGCCCATCGTCGCGGTCAGTCCGGGAAGCGCGCCGATGATAAGGCCACCGAAGCAGGCCGCTGCCGCCAGCATCAGCGACTGCGCGTCGAGAAGTGTAGAGAATGCTGCGCCCAGAAGCTGAAGTTGCTCGGTCATGGGACGCGCGCTTTCATGGCAGACGGACGTAGAATAGATTCTGGAACACGTATACGACGGCTGCGGTCGTGACGGCCGCGGTCACGGCGGCTTTCGCGGCCAGTTTCGCCAGATCCCGCGCTCCTGCGGCGGGCAGGTTGAAGACGATGATGAAGACAGCGATGAACGCGGCCGTGGAGGGCGCGAAAGGCGCGCGCCCGACGAGGCCGACGCTATAGACCAGCATGAGCGCCAACGCTGCGATCGCGCGCCATTCCCGCGCAGATCCGGGCGGATCCAGGAATGCGGCGAGGTTGCCCGACCTTGTACGGAGAATCAGGATCGTCCCCAGAAGGCAGAGCGCGCCCCCAAGCAGCATCGGGACGAAGCCCGGGCCGTTGAGGAACGTCGCCCCGAGATGCTCCGGGATGTCCATTCCGAGAGCCATAACGATAAGCGCCGCGCCGAATACGATCCAGAAAGCGCCGCCGATACGGTCCGCAAGAACATCCCTACTATTGGTCATGGGCATATCTCCGTGTGACCCGGTTCATGCGGTCCCGGATCGCTCTTTCTTGCGGCTGTCGCTCCTTAGGGGCAGCAGGGGGATCAAGCGCATCATCTTGCAGAGTCCGCACCCGGACACGCCAGCGAAATCATGCTTGTCTCATCGTCCCGGTCCGATCACGCCAATCTGCCGACATGGCTGACAGCGGGCTGTCCTGCCCGCCGCCTTGAGCGCAGTCAATCAATTCCCGCTAGGGGCGCGCAATGCCGAGCGTGTCCGGCGAGACCTTGGTCGTGCCGGCATCATGCATCCGCCAGGCGGTCTCACGCACGGCGGCCTTGGCCATTTCCATAGCCGCTTCGCCGGTCACGGGCGAGAAGATCGAACCGTTGTCGGCGGCGTATTTCTTGATGGCCTCGGAATTGGCGACAACTTCAGTCCAGAGCTTCTCGATCCGAGCGACGACTTCGGACGGCACGTCTTTCGGGATGAAGACGCCGACCTGGATCACAAGGCCCGGAGCGTTGAATTCGGGATAAGTGTCGGTGATCGGCGGGATCGAGCCGTAGCCGCTGATCTCAAGGGCGGAGTCTGCGAGAACCGCAAGCGGGCGGACGCGGCTTCCCTTAATCATCGGCGCCTGTCCCGGGCCGGACTGTGTGGTCGCCTGGACCTCGTTCGAGACAACAGCGACCATCGTGGGCGCATCGCCGTCATAGGCGACGGCGCGGAAATCGCCGCCGACGAAATCGGAAAAGGCCTGCATGGCGGAATAAGCCGTCGAAGGAATGCCCGACGTGCCGACTGTGAACTGGCCGGGATTCTCCTTCATGTAGCTGACAACGTCCTCGACGCTCTGAAACGGCGTGTCGTTGCTCACCGTCAGGACCGGGGCGTTACGTACGATCAGGAAGATGTGCCAGTCCTCGATTGCGGTCTCCAGCAGGCCCTGCACCTGATAGGTGCCCAGATCCTGCACTCCGCCCGAAGCCCATGTGTAGCCGTCTCGCGGCGCGTCCATCACGCTTTTCGTCCCGACAGTGCCGCGCGCGCCGGTCTGATTGACGACGACGACAGGTGTGCCGAGATCGTCGGTGATATCGTTGGCGAGAATGCGCATGATGGCGTCGGTGGCCCCGCCCGCGGCCCAGGGAACGATGATCCGGATCGGCTGATCGGGTTTCCAGTCCTGAGCCATAGCGCCTGCCCACAGGCCAGGCAGCAGCAGGGCGAGCGCCGCCAGCACAACGCGCTTTGAAATTCCAGTCATTGAACTCTCCTCCCAGTCTGGCTCCCGAAGCCTTATCCGGCGCAGGGCCGTGAACAGATCGATTGTATCGGTTAGCTGATGTAACCGATTACATAAGGGCAACAACACAGGCCGATGTCAACCTTGCAGAGATGAAGCCTGGCAATACTGGGGCGCGAGAGGGCGCGCGCGAAGGGATACGCTATGGAGAATGCTGCGGCGCGGAGGGTGGGTGCATATGCGTTCGCGGAGGACGGTGCTGTGCGAGGGGATGCGGCGTGGCGGCGCTACGGACGTGTCTTCGCGCCGTGGCAATATGGATGCGGGCGAATTTCGCTTTCGGCCGGCCCGCAAGCGTTGAACGGCGTCCCTCATGGTTCAGGAACGGTTACATGACGCGCCCTGGCGCGGGCCCCGAGGACCGGCGGATGACGATCTCGAACGGGATCTCGACGCCTTCCGCCCGTTCGCTTCCTTCGAGCATTTCGACGATGACCCTCGCCGCCTGCCGCCCCACCTCGTCGCTGGCCACGCGGACCGTGGAGACCGGGATCGGCAGTTCCCGCATGATCTCGATGTCGTCATAACCGACGATCGACATCTCGCCGGGAACCTTCACGCCCATCGCCTGGCTTTCCAGAACCGCGCCGACGGCCAGAAGGGAGTTGCCGCAGATCAGCGCGGTCGGATGAGGCCGCGTCTCCATGATTTTCCGGAACAGTTGCCGCCCTTCGCCGATGCTCCACTTGCCTTCGACCAGATGCGAAGGCGTGATCGCAATGCCATGTTCGGCGAGCGCGGCCTGGACGCCTTCGCGGCGCGCCGCGGCTCGGTCGTTGTTGAGCGTGGACTGGGCGATGAGGCCGAAACGCCTGTGTCCAAGCCCGATCAGATGGCTTGTCATGCTGTGCAGCGCGCGGTGATTGTCCGGGCCGATGCAAGGGGCCTCCGCAGCCGTGTCGTAGACGAAAGTATTGATATACGGGACTTTATGGCTCTTCAGGAACGCTTCAAGCTCCGGCGGGCGGGTGCGCCCCACGAGGATCAGCCCGTCGACGCCTCTTTCCACCAGCTTGAGCGCCTGCTTGTGCTCTTCCTCCGCCGAATAGCGCGAGCGCGCCAGAAGCAGCGTGTGGTTCCGGGCCGTGAGTTCGTCCTGCAGCGCGTCAATGGCTCTGGCGAAATCGCCCTGCGCCAGCGCCGGGAAGACGGCCCCGATGGTGCCGGTGCGCTTCGTCGCAAGCGCGCGCGCCGCCCCGCTGGGCACCCAGCCGAGCTGGCGGATGACCATCTCGATGCGCGTGCGCAATTCCGGCGAGACCGCTTCAGGGGTGTTGATGACCCGCGAAACCGTCGCTGTCGAGACCCCCGCGACGGTCGCGACCATACGCAGCCCCACCGGCTTTGCGCCGGCCGCTGCTCTCCTGCTGCGCTTGGTTTCTCCTGCGGCAGCGCGCTTCCTTGCAGACCCGGACATCCTCCTCCTCCGGAACACCAGGCGGGCTGGATTTCAGGGCGCCTCAGTGAAGCCCGCGCCGCCGCCTGCATATCACGATTCCGGAGCGCCGCGCTCGCTCGCCGCCTGCGCCCGGCCTGGAAACGGGCCAAGCGCTACTTCCCGCGCGCGCCATTCCGGCGGATGACCTCATCTTTGCCGAGGCCGTATTCATAGCGGTACAGGCCGCGCGCCGAAGGCTGGCCGACGCCCGCCTCCAGCAGCGCCGCATCCGAAAGATCTGCGCCTCTGATCCCCAGAATCGCATCGCTTTCGACGGCTTCCACGATAAGGATTGCCGGCCAGGATCCATCCGGGGTTTTCCGCAACCTGTGCTCGGAAGTCAGGATCGCCGGACCTTCGTCGCGCACAAGGAGATGCGCGCCGCACACGCCGCGCCGCGCAAGGATGGCGTTCAGATATTCAAGCGCGCGCTCGCCAGCGCGTGCGCCCGCGCCCATGAAGGTCAGAACCTCGACGAAAGAACCTGCGCCCGAGCCGACGCTCTCGCTGACGCGGCAGATCGTGCGGGATGTGTCGGTAAAGCTGGACACGACACGCCTGGTCCACTCGCTCGGCTCGTTCAGCCGCTTCAGATAGCGCGCAGAGCGCAATGTTTCCGGCGTTTCGGTCTCGTAGAAATTGAAGAATGCCGGCGTTCCCTCGACCGCCACATAGCGGCGGCCCCTGAGGAATCCGGGCAGGCCGACGCGCTCCGGAATATGTTCCTTGACATGCCATTCCAGGAATTCGCGCTCCATGCCGTCGTTGACGCCGTTCCAGATCGCAAGGACGCCTGTTCCTAGCAGCGGCATGGCCGGTACTCCTTATTTGTTGCGCCAGGATCGGGTTCCGTCACGCCGCCGGCGCGCCTGAAGCCTGCGAGAGCTTCCTCGTCCAGCGCATCACATGCTGGCCGACAGCGACCGTTTCGCTGCGCTGGTTGACCACTTCGATGCGCGCGACGCTCTTCCCGGCTTCCCGGTCGACCGTCTCGACCGTGTAATGCACGGTGATGGTGTCGCCCAGAAAGGTCGGGCGGAGAAAGCGGATCCTGTCATAGCCGGCGGAAACCGGAAAGTCGGTAAGATCCTCGCGATGGATGATATGGGCGATGCTGATCGTCGATGCGGTGGACATATAGCCGACAAGCAGCGCGCCATGAGCGATCCGCCCGCCCAGCGTGGAACGCTCCTTCATATACTGCTCGTTGATGTGCGTATCGCTGAAGTCGCCTGTCAGCCCGGCAAAAAGCGTAACGTCAGTCTCCCCTACGGTCTTCGAAAATCTGTAGCTCTCCCCCGGCTTTACGAGGTCCAATCCCGACTGACCCATTTTCAGCTCCGTAACTTGATTGAAATGGCAATGCGCAAAGATGAAATTGATGCTTGTGCGCGCTAATTCTCATTTGTTCCCGGACAAATCACCCGAATTATCCGCATCAATCCGGCCAGACATATTCTGCATGGATGTAGAAGTACCGCACAATGGCGGAGTCGCCGGCGACGGAAATCTCCTCCACAGGATTGCCTGCAATCGAGTATCGGCTTGACAAAATCGACCTGCACAGTTTCATTTGTAACCGTTTACAGAGTCCGTCCAACCACGTCAACAGGGCCGCCCGTCTCGGGCCCGACACCAAGGCGGCGTAACCTATGGAAGTCATCACTGCGGCTCAGGCCGCCAGGCTCATAAGGAATGGCGCGAGCGTCGCGGTCAGCGGGTCCGGCGGCGGTCATGCAGTTCCCGAAGCCGTGCTCGCGGCGACCGGGCGCCGGTTTCTGGACGAAGGCGCCCCACGCGGCCTCTGCCTCATTCATGTCGTCGGCATCGGCGACCGCATCTCCAAGGGCGCGGCGCATTTCGCGCATGACGGCATGGTCCGGCGTTCGATCACCAGCGCCCTCATAGACTCGCCGGTCTTCATAGACCTGGCGCTCGAAAACAGGATCGAGTCCTACACACTGCCGCAGGGCGTGCTTGCGCAGATGATGCGCGAAATTGCATCGGGACGGCCCGGCGTCATCACCAAGACCGGCCTGCACACCTTCGTCGATCCGCGCCAGAAAGGCGGGCGTCAGAGCGAGAGCGCGAAGGAGGATCTTGTCGAACTGGTCGAAATCGGCGGAGAAGAATGGCTGCGGTACAAGCCGTTCCCTATCGACGTCGCGATCCTGCGCGGAACCACGTCCGACGAAGACGGCAACGTCTCGATGGAGGAGGAGGCGGTGCCCGGCGAGATGCTCTCCATGGCCCAGGCGGCGCGGCGTTGCGGCGGGGTCGTGATCGTTCAGGTCAAGAGGATGGCCAAACGGGGCACTTTGCCGGCGCGGCAGGTCAGGATACCCGGCATCCTCGTCGATTACGTCGTCGTGGATCCGGAGCAAAGCCAGACCTATGCGACGCATTACGATCCGAGCTATTCGGGCGAATTGCGCGTTCCGCTGACATCGGTGAAGCCGCTACCGTTCACCGAACGCAAGATCATCGCAAGGCGCGCCGCGATGGAGTTGCGCCCCGGAGCCGTATGCAATGTCGGCGCAGGCATATCGACGGGCATCTCGTCCGTCGCCGCCGAGGAAGGGATCCTCGGCCGCATCGTCCTGACCAACGAGCAGGGCTTCATCGGCGGCGCGCCGCTGACCGGTCCCGATTCCGGGGCGGCGCAGAATTTCGACGCTGTCGTCGATCAGCCTTACCAGTTCGATTTCTACGATGGCGGAGGGATCGACTGCGCCTTCCTGTCCTTTGTCGAATGCGACCCTCGCGGCAGCGTCAACATCAGCCGCTTCGGCCGGAAGATCGTCGGGATAGGCGGCTTCATCAATATCAGCCAGAATGCAGCGAAGGTCGTCTTCAGCGGCACGTTCACGGCGGGCGGGCTTGAAACCGCCTGCGAAAACGGCGTTTTGAGGATTGCCCGCGAAGGCCGGCACAGGAAGTTCGTCAATGAAATCGAGCAGATCTGCTATAGTGGCCCATTCGCTTCCGCGCAGGGCCGGAGTGCGGTCTTCGTGACGGAACGCGCCGTCTTCCGTCTCGCCGGCGGCGCTCTGGAGTTGTGCGAGATCGCGCCCGGGGCCGATCTCGAAAGGGATGTGCTGGCCCATATGGATTTCAGGCCGCACCTGCCGGAGACGTTGAAACTGATGGATGAGCGCCTGTTTAGCGAAGAGCCGATGGGATTGCACGGCGATGCGGCGTTCCGGAACGGCGGGTCCGCCCGCAATGGGGAGCAAGGACATGGCTGAAGACAAGGTGCTTATCATCGTAGGCGACGCATCGGAGACCGTGGATACGCTCTATCCCTTTTACAGGCTGCAGGAAGCCGGGTTCCGTCCTGTCGTCGCAGGCCCGGAAAAGCGCGTATTCCAGATGGTTCTGCACGAGGTCCGTCCCGGCTGGACGATCACGCGCGAGTGGGAGGGCTATCAGATCGAGGCGGAGACGTCCTTCGCCGAGATCGACCCCTCGGATTATATCGGGATCTTCTTCTCGGGCGGCAGGGCGCCGGAATATATCCGCGACGATCCCGATCTCATCCGGATCACGCGAAGTTTCTTTGCGGACAACAAGCCTGTCGCCAGCGTCTGTCACGGCGTGGAAATTCCCGCCCGTGCAGGATGCGTCAAGGGCCGCCGCATGGCGACGGTCGCGAAATGCCGGTTCGATCTCGAAATCTGCGGCGGGATCTATGTCAACGAACCCTGCGTCATCGACGGCAATCTCGTTTCCGGCAGGACTTTTCACGATCATGGCCACTATGTCGGCCCCTGGATCCGGATGCTGCAGGACTATTCGGAAAGCCGCCGCTTGACGAAGAAAACGGCGCGGCGCAAGGCCGACCGGGCGCCTGCATGATCTCCTTGCGGCCGGAAGTTCGTTTCGGCGGCGGGCCTTGCGAGCGTGCGGTTCACCAGCGGCCGAAGAACCATAGAATCAGCGAGAGCAGCACGCTCACGACAAGGCTGGTTGCGATCGGCAGGTAAAGGCGGAAATTCTCGCGCTCGATCACGATGTCGCCCGGAAGGCGTCCGGGACTGACGCCGAGCCTGTCGGCCAGCAGCCAAAGCCCGCCGACCACGATCAGAGTCAATCCCGCCAGTATAAGGTACTTTCCCACTGCCCCGTCGCTCCGTTGGCGCATATCCGCAAGAGTTCAAACCTCAAGGCCGGCTCCGTCTTCACAGGCCGAAGTCATCCCGGCCGATGATGGTGACTCGCCTCGAATTCTGCCATAATCATGCGGACCTGGCAGCCTGTGAGATCTGGAAAAACAATTGTGCGAGACCGGCTTGACATGACAGCCGCCGAGCGCCTGGCGGAGACAGAGATGAACGAGAACGATCCGGCCCGCTCCCGCTTCCAGCCCAGGGATCCGGACTACAAGCGCAGGGTCGAGAACAGTTTCGCCAGGCAGCGCGTCATGCAGATGCTGGACGTGCGCATCGCCGGCCTTGCGCCGGGGCGCATCGAGCTTGAGATGCCATTCAATGCGGATTACACGCAGCAGCACGGTTTCCTGCACGCCGGGATCGTCGCCACCGTTCTCGACAGCGCCTGCGGCTACGCCGCCTTTTCGCTGATGGACCCGGCCGCGGCGGTCCTGACCGTGGAGTTCAAGGCCAACCTGCTCGCACCCGCACAAGGCGAGCGGTTTTATTTCGCCGGTGAAGTCATCAAGCCCGGCCGCACGATCACGGTGAGCGAAGCGCGCGCCTACGCCTTGCGCGAGGACGGCAGAAGGCTCGTGGCGTCGATGACGGCGACGCTCATGGCGGTCATGGATCGGGAAGGCGTCTCGCAATAACCGCAGGCGCGGCCTGCGGCTACCTGCGCACTAATTCCTGTTGTCAGGCGGCGATGCCTCTCCGCCTTCGTCCGCGGGCGGCGGCGTGAAGCCGGTTTGTTCGCGCGGGGGCGAAGCGCTCGCCTGCCGGCTCAATTCCTGCTCGGATTGCAGGATCTGCTCCTCGGAATATTCGTAAGGCTTGCACGAGCAGCCTTTCACATATTGCTTCCGGTGCCGCCAGGCGTTTTTCAGGTCGTTATAAGGCATACCGCCGAGCGAAACCATCTGCTCCACATCCTCGCCCGGATTACGGTAGACGAAAAGCTGAGCCGGAGCGGCGCACTGGTCCTGGCATTTCGCCTCGTCCTCGGCGAAGCGGCTGCCGAGCGTGGAAAAACTGATCGGGAAATAATAACCGTCGCACAGCCTGACGCACATCGTGCGGTAGGACGCGAACGGCAGCGCACTCTGTTCAGGCGGGGTATTGGCGTAGCCGCGGTCGAAACCGCTGTCCTCGTCCTCCCAGAAGGAGAAGAACGAGTTGGTGCGCCGCTGCGCCGCATATTCGCGTTCGTAGGTTTCCCCGCAGCCGTTGCGCGCCAGTTCGGCGACGAGATCGGCGCGGCGCATACGGGTCCGCGCGGAATTGGTGAGAGCCTCACGCTCTTCGCTGAGCCTCGTCATGTCCCGGCGCGCGCGTTCGATGTCCCGGTCGAGCGCAATGCAGGATTCAGTGCGCTTGAGCGAACGGCCGAAAATGAAAAACTCCTGATAGCATTCGCGCCGGTCCGCCTCGACTTCGAGCTTGCGGCGGGCGCGGCGCAGCTCGACCATTTCCCGGTCGATGCGGGCGACGGCTTCCTGCGGGCTGTTGCTGCGCTGCCATTCGTTGACGAGCTGGCGTTCGAGCGTTGCGCACCGTTCGGCCCGGCTGACGCGATCCTGCGCCGATGCGGCGAGCGTCAGGGCCGGCAGTGCCAACATTGCCGCCAGGCTTGCAAGCGCACGATATCTGAAATTTCCGATCATCTGTCCGGCCCTCCTGTCAGACCCGTCGATCCACCGGCCGCCGCACACTATGGACAGAGCCGTCGAACAGGTCAATGATGCAACGGCAAGCGACGGAAATGGGATTGCGTCCTTAACCGATTTCGAAAAGTCTTTACGGTCCTTACAATGCCGCCCGATAACAAAAATAGAATCATGAGGACACGAATTGAGTAATTTGAAACATATACTGGACAGAAATGTGGCCTGGGCCTCTGAGCGTGTTCATGAGGATCCCGAGTATTTTTCACGCCTCGCGAGGCTGCAGAACCCGAAACTCTTGTGGATCGGCTGTTCCGACAGCCGCGTGCCTGCCAATGTCATCACGGGACTTGATCCCGGCGAAGTCTTCGTTCACCGGAATGTCGCCAATCTGGTCTACGGAGCGGATCTGAACTGCATGTCCGTGCTGCAATTTGCCGTCGACATGCTCAAGGTGGAGCATATCATCGTATGCGGCCATCTCGGTTGCGGCGGCGTCCGCGCCGCGTACAAGTCCGAAAGCGAGGGACTTATCGACCATTGGCTTGAGCCGGTCAAGGAACTGAGCAGGCGATACCGGGCCGAACTCGAAGCGCTGCCGGGCGAGGATGCAAGGATCGACTTCCTCTGCGAGACGAATGTGCGCAGCCAGCTCATGAATCTGTCCTATTCCCCGATCATCGCCCGTGCCAGGGAACGCGGGCAGCCGCTGACGCTGCATGGCTGGATCTACAGCCTCGAAAACGGCCTCCTGCGTGACCTGAACGTGAGCGAAGCCAATCGGCGGAACTGATTCGCCGGGCCTGATCTACATGCCGGCGTAGTTCGGCCCGCCTCCGCCTTCGGGCGGAACCCAGTCGATATTCTGCGAGGGATCCTTGATGTCGCAGGTCTTGCAGTGCACGCAGTTCTGCGCATTGATCTGGAAGCGCTTTTCTCCCTCCTGCTCGACGATCTCGTAGACGGCGGCGGGGCAATAGCGCTGGGCCGGTTCGGCATATTCGGGAAGATTGATGCGGATCGGCACGTCCGGATCCTTGAGGACCAGATGAACGGGCTGGTCCTCCTCGTGATTCGTGCCTGACAGGAAAACCGAAGAAAGCCGGTCGAAGGTCAACTCGCCGTCGGGCTTGGGGTAGGCGATCGGGATGTAGTCCGAGGCGGGCCGCGTCGCCGAGCTGTCGGTCTTGCCGTGCTTCAGCGTGTGGGACAGGAAAGGCATCAGCGTGTTCAGCCACATGTCGATGCCGCCCAGCATGACGCCGAGCCGGGTGCCGAAACGGGACCACAGCGGTTTGGCATTGCGCACGCGCCTGAGATCGGCGGCGACGGGGCTTCCGGCGAACGCCGTCTCGTATTCCGTCAGCACATCGTGCGCCCGGTCCTGTCCGATCGCCTCGAAGGCGGCTTCCGCGGCGAGGATGCCCGAAAGAATGGCGTTATGCGATCCCTTGATCCTCGGCACGTTGACCATGCCGGCGGCGCAGCCCAGCAGCGCGCCGCCCGGAAAGGCGAGTTTCGGCAGGGATTGCCAGCCGCCTTCCGTGATCGCGCGCGCGCCATAGCCGATCCGTTTGCCGCCCCGCAGGATGGGAGCAATGGACGGGTGCGTCTTGAAGCGCTGGAATTCGTCGAACGGCGACAGATAGGGATTTTCGTAATTGAGATGCACGACGAAGCCGATGGAGACGAGATTGTCGCCATAGTGATACATGAAGGAACCGCCGCCGGTGCGGTCGTCGAGCGGCCAGCCCATCGTATGCTGGACCAGGCCGGGCTGGTGATTCTCGGGCTTGACCTGCCAGAGTTCTTTCAGCCCGATGCCGTATTTCTGCGGCTCCGCTCCGTCGCGAAGCCCGAACATAGGGATGAGCTTTTTCGTCAGCGAGCCATGCGCGCCTTCCGCGATCAGCGTGTATCTGCCGCGAAGCTCCATTCCGGGCTCGAAACTGTCCTTGGGCCGGCCGTCGCGTCCGACGCCCATTCTCCCGGCCGCCACGCCCGTCACCGCGCCGTTCCCGTCGCGCAGGATCTCGCTGGCCGGAAAACCGGGATAAACCTCCGCGCCCAGAGCTTCCGCCTGCTCAGCCAGCCAGCGCGTCAGATCGCCGAGACTCACGATGTAGTTGCCGTGATTGCTCATGAGTGGCGGCATCAGGAAATTCGGCAAGCGAAAGCCGCCGCGGGAGGTGAGGTAGCGGAATGTGTCGCTCTCCACAGTCTGCTCGACAGGCGCGCCTTGCTCTTTCCAGTCCGGCATGAGCGCATTCAATCCGATGGGGTCGATAACGGCGCCAGACAGAATATGCGCGCCGGGTTCGGAGCCTTTTTCGAGAACCACCACTGAAAGTTCGCGGTCATGCTCCGCGGCGAGCTGGCGCAAGCGGATGGCGGCGGCAAGCCCGGCCGGTCCGCCGCCGGCGATGACCACGTCGAAATCCATGCTTTCGCGTTCGGGAAGGTCTGCTGTCTGATCGGTCATCGTCCCCTCGTTTCTGCGCGGCGTGCAAGCCTGAATGGTCTTGGCGCTGCGTCTCGTTCATATGGGCCGTTTTGGCGTTGTTCTAAATGCTATGCTAAAGATGACGCAAGCAATTAGCAGGCAACGGAGCGGCGCGGCGGACGGAACGCATGGCGGATGGCGGCGAAGATATGGAGCGGAACGCGCTCGGCCTTCTGCGGTGGTACGCGGCGATGGGCGTCGACGAGGCCGTTTCCGACTCGCCGCTCGACTGGAGCGCAATCGGAACCGACCCGCGCGATCGGCTTGCGCGTCAGGCAGCGCCTCCGCCGCGATCGCAGGCGCACGAGGCGTCCGCGCCGCAAATAGCGCCCGGCGAGGCGCGCGCTCCGGCTGCGGAGCCTTTAGCGTTGCGTGACGCTCCCGCGGTTCAGGCTGCAAGAGAGCTGGCGCGCGAGGCTCGCGATCTGGCGGCCCTTGAGCGTGCGCTTGCCGGTTTCCACGGCTGTCCGCTGAGGAAAACCGCGAAGAATCTCTGCTTCGCGCGCGGCAATCCGGACGCCCGGCTGATGCTGATAGGGGAAGCCCCGGGGCGTGACGAGGATCTGAGCGGACAGCCTTTCGTGGGGCGGGCCGGCCAGCTGCTCGACAGGATGCTCGCCGCCATCGGGCTGGGGCCGGACGAGGCCTATATCACCAATGTCGTCTATTGGCGCCCGCCCGGCAACCGGACGCCCACGCCGCAGGAGGTCCAGGCGTGCCAGCCGTTTCTGCAGCGCCAGATCGAGCTGGTGGCTCCCGACATCCTCGTCCTGCTCGGCGGCGCCGCGGCAAAGCAGATGTTCGGGACGGATCAGGGAATCATGAAGCTGCGGGGCAAATGGAGGTCCGTCGAAAACGCAGGCCAGCCGATCCGCGCGCTGGCCACGCTGCACCCGGCCTATCTCCTGCGCAATCCGGTCTCCAAACGGCTCGCATGGCGCGACCTGCTGACGATCCGCGCCGCGCTGGACGAGGCGAACTGAGCGGGATCAATCGCCCTCGCCGTTCGGCGCCGCGTCCAGCGGCTCAAGAAGCGCGGCGTCGTCATTGCGCGGGGAATTGACGCGCGCCGAGATCGGCCACATCGCCATCTCTTCGGCCGCATAGGGCGCAAGCAGATCGCCGGGATCTGGATCGAGCGGCGACAGCCATCGCTCATAGGCGTCAGGCGGAATGATGACCGGCATCCGGTCGTGGATCGCCGAGATCAGCGCATTGGCAGGGCATGTCAGCAGGCAGAACGTGCGCTGAAAGTTGCCGGTTTCGGGATTTTTCCAGTTTTCCCATATGCCGGCCAGCGCGAAGGGCTGACCTGATCTCATGCCGATGGCGTAGGGCTGCTTCGGCGGCTTCTGCCGCCGCCATTCGAAGAAATTATTGACAGGGACAAGACAGCGGCGTTTTGCATAAGCGCTGCGGAAGCTCGGCAGCCTTGTGACCGTTTCCGAACGCGCATTGATCGGCTTGCGCCCGCCGTCAGCCTCCTTCACCCAATGCGGGATCAGTCCCCATACGAGGCGGTCCGAATGATACGTCCCGGTTTCGGGATGCCGCCTGATAACCCAGAAATCCTGCGACGGCGCGCCATTATATCGCGGGCGCTCCCGTTCCTCCTGCCTGCCCTCCCCGTCCTCGTCCTGGGCCGGTGAAATATCGAGGCCGGGCAAATTTGCGTTGAGCTGCGTGAACCGTCCGCACATGCTACGCCTTCAGAATTTTTCCTCACGGGGGCGCATTTCCACCTCCCCTGTCCATATGCTGCGATCCTGCTGCAGCACATGCAGGCCGGTTTGCGCGGCTGCGCAGGCCGCGCGCAGCTGACGCACTCCACACGCAGTTCGCAAGCGGTATCGGAGTTTTCGCCGAGGCGCTGAGCGACAGAGCCTTCCTGTCCTTGCCGGGATGAGCGCACATGCCGGACTCAACCGGAAAACGGCTCAGCAGAGCCTGAGCCGCGTCCGGATTGTTGCGCCTGCCAACACAAGCGCCGGCTTATGGCTGAAGCCACTGCTTCAGGCCGTCGATCTTGACGCGCGCCGTGACAAGGCCGCCGTCGAGCGCCTGCTTGTACCACTGGAACGCCGTCTCAGGATCGGGCGCACCGGTCTGGATCGGAAGTTTCTCGAAATAGCTCGGGTCGAACGACCGGCCCATCGCCAGAGCCGCTTCCGGATTGCCGTTCGCGACAGCCTGCTCGTAAAGACGCCGGGCGCCGAGAATGTCGCCTTCGCGCATGAGCTTGTTGCCGTCCCGGATAAGCAACTGCGTGAGCGGATCGGTCGCGATTTCAGGCGTGGTCTCCACCACTTCGACGAGCTGCGATGCCTGGTCGGCGCTGCCGGTCAGGGCTGCGATTTGCGTAGCTGCAGGCTCATCCGCTAACGTCTGCTGAACATTTTCGCCGACATTGAGACGGAAAGACACCGGCTCCGAAAGCGGCGTCTGCGCATCGTCCTTGAGGAGCTGCACTTCCAGATCGAAGCCGCCGGAGGTCGTATCGGGCGTGGTCACGGAAAGCGTATCGAGCCTTGCGGGCGGAAGCAGCCACTGGCCGGCGCCGACGTCGATGCCGGTGGAGAGCTTGCTGTTCTCGGGCAGGCCTTTCAGACTGATGAGCGCGGCTTCCTGAGCGGCGGACTCGGACAGCCGTATGTTCAGCTTGATCTCGGTGCCGGGGCGGCCGGCCACGTCGAATGCCGAGAGCGGCTTGTCCGGTTCCGCCGGAGCGGCTTCGAGCACGGGCGCTGCGGCGGG
>CAYOUE010000002.1:0-35961 GCA_964407075.1 uncultured Hyphomicrobiaceae bacterium | reverse complement strand
GCGGGAGGTTGCGTGGCGGCATCGGGCGCGATCGCGGCTGAGCGCTGCCCGGAAGGACTTCCCGGCAGATTCGGCCCCGGTATTGCGGTTTCGGTTCCGCCCCGCGGCGTTATCACGGCGCTGGCGTCGTTCCCGCCGTCGAGCCGTTCGGTGAACTTCTGCGACGAGGCCGCCGTAACGGTATCGGGATCGCTCTCGCTGACCACGGAATTGAATACGAACACCGCGAGCACGCCGGCAAGCGCGATGCCTCCGATCAGGCCAAGGCCCGCCGCGCCGAGGAGATGGCTGCTGTCCGGCGTGCCTACGGCGAGGCTTTCCGGTGTCGCCGTCGTCATCGGAGCCGGATAGTGGCCCGGCTGCGGGGTGGACGACGAACTCGTGACGAAAGAAGGCGGAGACCAGTCGGGATCTTCGGCGTAGCCGTCGAAATTCCGCGAATGCGGAGAGTCCTGATGCCGCGAATAATACGCGCCCTGGTCCGGATCGACGGCTCCGAAGCCGGATAAATCGTTCAGAGACGGTCCGCCGGTCTCGTGCAACCTTTCCGGCCCCGCCCGGCGATTGCTGTAAAGGTAGTCCAGAACGGTTTCGGTTTCAGGAGCGGCCGGCGCAGCCTGCGCGCTGCGCTCTTTTTCATACCCCTCTTCATCGTCTTCCCAATAGGCGCCTTCGGCGGCGGCCTGTGCGGCGGCGTCCTGGCGCAAGGATTCGGCCACGCTGAACTGTCCGAAATCAGGGATCGAAGGGTCCGCCGCGCCTGCGCCGTCTCCGCCATAGACATTCTGCAGGGCCGACTGCACCGCGTCAGCTATGGAGTCCGGACCGGTTCTGTCGAAATCGGCAAGCGGCCCGGCGAACTGATCGGCCGACGGCTCGAACAGAGTGTCCTCATCGACGCTTTCGGCGCCGCGGAGCATTTCCGAAGGCTCGAGCTCGGTCTGCCTCGGGAAGGATGCGCCCGGAAACGGCATGACCGTTGCAGCCTGCCTGGGCTCTTCCTGTTCGAGATGCTCGGAAACGGGGGCCGATCCGCTTTTCGCCCACGGCTCCGCCTCGTTTCCGGACCCTTCCGGCGAGAGCTTCACAGCGCCGACGTCGTCCCAGCCGGTATCTTCGTTCATGGGAATGTCGAGATTTGCTTCGACCTCGGCAATGGCGTCAGGCGCGTTCCGGGTTCCGCCGGGCGAAGCGGGCCTGGCATCCTCGTCCGCAAACAGGAAGCTCGGCATACCGTAATCCAACTCGGAACCTGACGCTCCGGTTTTGCTTTCGGGTTCGCCGCCTGGAGGAAATTCACGATTCAAGAAAGATCTTTTTTCGTCGTTGTTCATTCCAAGACGCCCCTTAAACGATCACTGGCGGTGCTGGCGACGGCTAATACATCCGGATAAGGCGATCTGTCATTACGATGAATATAAGGATGATGAAACAAAATACGCCGGAAAAGCATTTCAATGCCGATACACGGCGCCATGCCGTGTCCAAGGTTAATATTCATGAATACATCGCCGTTTCGAGTCCGGAGTGACACGTCCTGCAAACAATAATGCCGTTGCAGACGGTTTCCGATCGCAGCAGGCCGACTGCCTCAAAGGCAGCCGCCATTCGCATGACCACGGTTTTAAGACATTTTTGCGCTGCGGGGAAGCATGACGATAGGTTGAATTCTTCGCCATCGCCGCCGCGGCTTGAGGCTGACGGGTCCAGAGCCGGATAATGCGCGGCGCGCCATGACCAGTCATGGCAATGGATGTCCCGGCAATCACGCGCCGCCGCCCCGATGGCCGGTTCCGAACCGGGAGTTCTTGAACTGCTTGCAATGCCAGCGCTTTCACAGTGTTGTTTACACTCTATTTTGACCACTTAACGTAAAAAATATGACAAAAAAAGCACAAGGACAGGGCATCGCTGAAGATAACGGGGCAAGCGAAGACGGATAAGGAAATGTTCGGCAGAGATCGTGAACCCGCGTCCATTCCTCCGGGCGTCAGGGTGTACGCAATCGGAGACATACACGGCAGGCTCGACCTGCTGACGCAATTGCTGGCGATGATCGGCGAGGCCGAGCAGGCGCGCCCGGCCGAGCGCGCGCTCATGGTCTTCCTGGGCGATTATGTCGACCGCGGGCCGGACAGCCGCGGCGTGATCGAGTTGCTCATGACCGGGCTGCCGCCCCGGTTCGAGACGTTCTTTCTGCGCGGAAACCACGAGGAGATGATGCTGCGGGCGCTCGCCTCGCCGGATCATTTCGACATATGGGCCGCGAATGGCGGCCTGGCTACGGCGCGATCCTACGGAGTCGAAGCCGATCCCGGCGCGCCTATCCGCCATCAGGATGCCGCAAGGATACGGCGCGAACTCGTCGAGGCCGTGCCCGAGGCGCACAGGGATTTCATGCGCGCGCTGCCCGTGAGGCTGGAGGCCGGCGGCTATCTGTTCGTCCATGCCGGGGTGAGGCCCGGCGTGCCTATGGATGCGCAGAACGACTGGGACTGCATGACGATACGCAGGGAGTTCCTCGACTATCGCGGCGATTTCGGCAGGATCGTAGTCCACGGCCATACGCCGGGCGAGGAGCCTGACGTTCAGTCGAACCGGATCGGCATCGACACCGGCGCATTCTTTACGGACCGGCTCACCGCGCTATGCCTGGAAGAGCGGAGCCGTGCGTTCTTCTCCACTGGAGGTTCGCCAGCTACCGCGCGCGCCTGACCCGCGCCTCCGTCTGGGCGATGCGGTAGCGCCGCGCATAATCGCAGTATGTCTTCCAGGTTTCGGTGACGATGGTCCGCTTCCTGGTGTCGAGCCGCGACAGCTTGCGGGCCGGGCTGCCGCCGTAGAGCCAGCCGCTTTCGAGGCGCTGCGAGGGCTCCGTCCGCGCTCCTGCCGCGACGAAAACGTCATTCTCGATGACGGTTCCGGGTGCGATGACCGCCCCGATCCCGACGAGCGCGGCATCGCCGATCTCGCAATCGGCAGCCGTGACATTATGTCCGAGCGTCGTCTCCCGGCCAATGCGCACCGGACGCGTGACGCATCTGACCGATGTGTTGTCCTGGATGTTGCTGTTCTCCCCGATCGCGATCGCATGGACGCCCGCATCCAGATCGCACCCGTACCAGACGCCGACGCCCCGCCTGGCGCTGACGCGGCCGGCAAGCCGGGCCGTTGCGGCGATGAAGATTTCGTCGCGCTCATCGAGGGCCGGGCTTTCGAAAGCCGGCTCCGTATCCGGCTCCTCCGTCATACCTTCCTCGCGAAGCGCCTCCAGCTCTCCCGCTTCGAGCGGCCTGACAGGCTTTGCGGGCAGACCGGCGTAGAGCCAGCCGCCTTCCAGCGCCGTGCGCGGAAAAACGACGGCGCCGTCGGCGAAGGCTGCGCCGCCCCCGATGCGGGAGCCGTCGAGGATGATGACGTCCCGGCCAAGATGGCAGCCGCCGCCGATGTCGCAGGCATGGATGACGCAGTTCGGCCCCGCCGTAACGCCGTCGCCGATATGGGTCGGATAGACATCGTGGGCGATATGCACGGTGCCGCCGGCGCCCAGCGTGAAACCGTCGCCGATCTCCACATAATGCCCGTCGGCGCGCACCACCGCCCGCGCACCGAGCCAGGCGCCCGCTCCCATCGTCACGCGGCCAAGCACCGCGCTGCCCGCCCCTGCATGGCGGAGGGGCGCTGCAATGCGCGGCAATGTCCCTTCATACGGAAGCATGAAGGGGCGAATATCGGGCATTTCGTTTCCTTTTCCGCAATCGCAGGCGCTACCGGAGAGCAGATGCGGCCATGTGAGGACATCGCTCCGGGCCGACGCTATCAGAAAACCGGCGTTTCCTGATAGACGCCCCACAGCGTCTTGAGCTTCTCGACGATGTCGCCCATCGTCGCTCCGGCCTTCACCAGTTCGATGGTGACGGGCATGATGTTCGCATTTTCATCCCTCGCCGTTTCCAGCAGCTTGTCGAGAAGCGCCTGCACCTGGCGCTCGTCGCGTCCGGCGCGCACGCTGCGCGTCCGCGCGATCTGCCGCTCGGCCGTGCCGGGGTCGTAAGGGTGCGTCTCGATCTTCTCGTTCGACTCCATCCGGTAGCGGTTCACGCCGATCACGGGCTTTTCGCCGGACTGCTTGCGCAGTGCGGTCTCGTAGGCGAAGTCGGCGATATGCTTCTGAAACCATCCCTCCTCGATAAGCCTGATAGTTCCCCCGCGCTCCTCGATCTCGTCCAGTATCGCAAAGATGCGTCTTTCATAGTCCGACGTCAGGCTTTCCACATAGTATGAGCCTCCGAGCGGATCGACGACACTGGTGACGTTCGTTTCGTCGGCGATCACCTGCTGCGTGCGCAAAGCCAGCCGCATCGCGTCCTCGGTCGGGATGGCGAACGCCTCGTCATAGCCGTTGGTGTGGAGCGACTGCGCGCCGCCGAGTACAGCCGACAGCGCCTGCATCGCCGTCCGCACCACATTGACCATGTATTGCGGCTTGGTCAGGGTCGCAGCCGCGGTCTGGCAATGGAAGCGCATACGCATGGACTCCGGCTTCTGCGCCCCGAAGCGCTCCTTCATGATCTTGGCGTAGCAGCGGCGCAGCGCGCGGAACTTGGCGATCTCCTCGAAGAAATCGGCCTGGGAGACGAAGAAGAAAGCGAGGCGCGGCGCAAATTCATCGACATGCAGTCCGGTCTTGCGCACCTCCTCCACATAGACGATCAGGTTCGCCAGCGTGAACGCCGCCTCATGCAGAGGCGAGGCGCCGGCTTCGGAGATGTGGTAGCCGGAGATGTTGATGGGATTGTAGCGCTTCAGGTTCCTTGCCGAATAGGCGATGATGTCCCGCACGATCCGGACCGACGGCGCGATGGGATAGATATATTCCTTCTGCGCGATGTATTCCTTCAGAATGTCGGCCTGCACCGTGCCCGAAATCCGGTCGAGGTCGTAGCCTCTCTTCTCCGCGAGCGCGACATACATCGCCAGCAGGATCCATGCGGTGGGATTGATCGTCAGCGACACGGAGATCTTTTCGAGGTCGATCCCGTCGAGCAGCGCCTCCATGTCCGCCAGCGTGTCGACGGCGACGCCCTCACGCCCGACTTCGCCTTCGCTCATGGGGTGGTCGCTGTCGTAGCCCATGAGGGTGGGCATGTCGAAATCGGTCGAGATGCCGGTCTGGCCCTGTTCGATGAGGTATTTGAAACGCCTGTTGGTGTCTTCGCCGGTGCCGAAACCGGCGATCTGGCGCATCGTCCAGTTGCGGCCGCGATACATGGTCGGGTAGGGGCCGCGCGTGAACGGATAGCGGCCCGGAAGCCCGATGTCCTCAGGCGGGATCCCGGCCACGTCGAGCGGCGTGTAGACGCGCTTCACCGGGATGTCGCCGATGGTGAAGAACTGCTCCCTGGCCTCCGGCGCGCGCCTGACGAAATCGGCGACTTCCCTTTCCTCCCAGTCGCGCAGTTCCGCTTCCAGCTCCGAAAGCACCGGTCCGTTTGCCGATTCAGACATCGTGTTTCTCTCCAGTAAAGTTCTTCACCTGCGCCAGCGCGGCGCTGTACGGGTCGAGAGTCCGCCCGGCCACGTCGCCAAGCGCCTCGTCCTTCCGGGCCGCCCTGAAGCGCTCAACCAGAAGCGTCTCGGCGGTCTTGCGCAGCCTGAAAGCCGTGATCGCCCTGCGGCGCGTCTCGCCCGCGGGTCCCTCGAACGCCGCCCGGTGCCGCGCCAGAGCGTCCACCAGATCGTCGAAACCCTCTCCGGTATAGGAGGACAGTCCGAGGACCGGAGAACGCCAGCCGTCGCGCGGCGGCTGATCCTTCAGCATCATCTTCAGGTCGGCGATCGTGCGATTGGAATCGGGCCGGTCGCATTTCGAGACGACATGCACATCGGCTATTTCGAGGATGCCCGCCTTGATCGCCTGGATCTCGTCGCCCAGCCCCGGCGCGGACACGACCACCGTCGTCGCGCAGGCGTTGGCGATCTCCACCTCGTCCTGCCCGACGCCGACCGTCTCGATCAGGACGACGCCGAAGCCTGCCAGATCGAGAATGTCCACCGCGTCGAGACAGGCGTGGGCCATGCCGCCCATCGCGCCGCGCGTCGCCATCGAACGGATGAAGACGCCCTCGTCCATCGCATGGGCCTGCATCCGCACCCGGTCGCCCAGGATCGCGCCGCCCGAATAGGGGCTGGACGGATCGACCGCGACGACCGCGACCCTTGCCCCGCCCGCCCGCAGTTTCGCGACCAGAGCGGCGACGAGCGTCGATTTTCCCGATCCGGGGACGCCGGTCACGCCCACGACATGAGCGCGCCCGGCCTTTCTGTAGACCTGCCCCAGCGCTTCACGGGCCTCTTGCACGCCGGCTTCGGCGCGGCTAATCAGGCGCGCTGTCGCGAAAAGATCGCCCGCCTCGATGCGTGAGACGAGTTCCGCGGATGGAACGTAGGGTTTCACGGAATGCCGCCCCCTTCCATCCTTGCGCGCATCTCCCGCAGCGCTTTGCGATCGTCGATCACCCGGCGCGCCTTGAAATCGGTGCGCTCGATGGATTTTTCGGGTACGGCTTCGACGACCGCCCGCAGCCCGAGCAGCTTCTGCATCCGCGCCGCCACATCGGCCCGCCAGGCTTCGCGCCGCCCCGCGTCCCGCCATAGCTCCTCGGCAGCCTCCACGCGGATGCACAACTCGTCCATCGCGCCTTCGCGGGTGATGACGATGCGGTGTTCGCCGCCATAGCCGGGCGTTTCGTTCAGCACCGCGTCGATCTCGCTCGGATAGACGTTCTCGCCCCGGATCGTGAACATGTCGTCGATCCTGCCGATGATGCCGTGCGGAAGCCAGGGATAGGTCCTCCCGCAGGGCGTCGGTCCGTCCCGCCACAGGGTCAGGTCGCCCGAGACAAGGCGGATCATCGGCTGGGATGTGCGTTCGAGCTGGGTGTAGACCGGCGTGCCGCGCTGGCCGTAGGGCACGCGGACGAAGGTGTCCGGATCGCAGACCTCGGTGTAGACGATGTCCTGCCAGCAGAGCATCCCGCCAGTCTCGGCCGTGCCCGCGATGTTCATCCAAGGCATGACTTCGCCCATGCTGCCGGAATCGACGGCCCTTGCCCCAAAGAGGTCTTCGAGCCGTCCCTTCACCGCCGGGATGGACGCACCCGGCTCGCCGGAGAAGAAGAGGATGCGCAGGCCGAGTTCGCGGGGGTCAAGGCCTTCGTCCCGTGCGGTCTGCGCCAGATGCAGCGCATAGGTCGGAGTTCCGTAGAAGGCGTCGGCCTTCAGCATGTTGAGCCACTGGACGCAGCGCGCGCTCATTCCGGATGCGCCTGCGCCGAACGGAAACGCCTTTGCGCGGAGCCGCTCGGCTCCGGCCAGCGCGCCCCAGCTTCCGACGTACAGGCTGAAGATCGCGGCGACGCAGATCGTATCGGACGGCCGCAGCCCCATGCCCCACATGACCCGCGCATGGGCGTTCGCGATCGAGCGCCAGTCGGCGCGCCCGACGCCGAAGGCTGTCGGACGTCCCGTCGTGCCGCTGGTACCGTGTATGTGGAAGATCTCGCTTTCGGGAATGCAGAGATAGTCGCCGAAAGGCGGGTGCGCGCCCTGCGAAGCGCGCAACTCCGCCTTGGTTACGGTCGGAACGCGGCTTTCGAAGTCTTCCAGGGTTTTCAGTTGCGAGGGGTGGAAGCCCGCCTCGTCCCATTTGCGCCGGTAGAACGGCGCGTTGGCATAGGCGTATTGGCAAATCTCGCGCAGGCGCCCGAGGATGGCGGCCTCGCGTTCGCCGGGATCCATCGTCTCGCGCTTCGGGAACCAGTAGCGGCTTCCTTCGGGCGGCATGTAAGCGTCGTCATAGGCCGGCGGCCAGCTCCAATATTCCATGGCTGCCTCCTCAACGCGCGCCGCGGGCTTCGACAAGGCCTCTGAGCCTCGCCACGATCTCCGCCGGCGGCGTGTCCTGAAGCATGACCTCCGCGACGCCCATCTTCTTGAGTTCCTCAACGTCTTCGTCCGGCATGACGCCTCCGGCCACGACGATCATGTCGTCCGCTCCTTGCTCCTTGAGCATTCGCATGATCTTCGGAAAAACCGTCATCTGGACGCCTGACAGGAGGCTCACGCCAAGGACGTCCACGTCTTCCTGAACCGCCGCCCTGACGACTTCCTCCGGGGTCCGGTGCAGGCCGGTGTAGACGACGTCCATCCCCGCGTCCCGCAGCGTCCTCGCGACGACCTTCACGCCGCGGTCATGACCGTCGAGACCGACTTTCGCCAGCAGCACGCGTATGGGCTGGGTCATGGCTTTCGAACTCCTCCCTTGCATTTTTTCGTATTTCGTATACGAAATTTGGAGCAATGTCCATTGTCATCACGAATCACCTTGCCAGGCGCCGATACCCGTGCCGGACTTTCATCGGGACAGGCGCATGGAGCCGAGATTGACAAGATGCACCCTATCAACACTGCCCCGTCACTTGTGGAACAAACCTATGAAGCGCTGCTCGATGCGATCTGCGCAGGCGAATTGCGGCCCGGCGAGCGCATCGGACAGGACGAGATCGCGGAACGGCTGAATGTCTCGCGGCAGCCGGTGAACAGCGCCATCGCAATGCTGAAAACGCAGCGTTTCGTCGCTGACACGGGCCGCCGCGGCGTGATCGTCGCGCCGGTGGACCCGGACCATTTCAGGTCGATCTACCAGGTGCGCGCGGTTCTGGAGCCACTGGCGGTGGAACTGGCCGCACAGCGTCTGACCGCGAACGCGATCGAACGCGGGCGCAAGACGGTTGCGCACGGACAGCGAATGATGCGGACCGGCGACGCCAGGAGCGTGCTTCGGGCCGACATGGAATTTCACATGCTGATCTACGAACTCAGCGGCAATAGCGTCATCGTCGACAGCATGAGGCTCAACTGGCTGCATATCCGCCGGGCGATGGGCGAGGTGCTGCGCCATCCCGGCATGTCGGCCCATGTCTGGCGGGAGCATTCGCGGATCTGGGAAGCGATGGCGGCCGGCAAGGCGGACGAGGCTTCCGCAATGATGCGCGGCCACATCGTTCAGGCCGTGGAGCGCGTGGGCGGCTTTCGCGCGCCGGAATGATCTCCCGCGCCCGCCGGCGCACATGCACGGGCCTATGAGTCGGGAACCAGTGTCTCGCGCCAGGCGCCGCGATCAAGCGTGAGGCCGAGGCCGGGCCTGTCCGGGATCTCGATCCAGCCGCGATCAGGCCTCGGTGCATCGGGAAAGAGGCGCTCTCCGACCGCGGCCATGCCGAGATGCCATTCTACGATCCAGCCGTTCATCATCCCGGCCAGCAGATGCATGTTGAACAGCGGCCATCCGCCTCCATTGGCGATCGGCATATTGTAGATCTGGGCCAGATGCGCGATCTTGCGCGCCTCGGTGAAACCTCCGCAATAGGCGACATTGGGCTGGAGGATGTCGACCGCCTGGTGATCGACGAATTCCCTCAGCCGCCACCGGTGGCCTTCCATCTGTCCCGCCGCAAGCGGAATGCGCGTCGAGCGGCGCAGATCGGCGAGCGCGCGGGCGTCGTTCTGGTGCAGCGGCTCTTCGAACCAGGTCACGCCGCAGTCCTCGATCTCTCGGCACAGATATTTCGCCTCGACGGGATTGAACAGATAATTGGCGTCGATCATCAGGCCGATGCCGTCGCCCACGGCCTCGCGGATCGCACGCACGCGCCTTGCGTCCTCACGCCAGCCGCCCTTGTCGACCGCAACGACCGACTTCAGCGCCGTGAAGCCGTCGGCGACATGCAGACGGGCGGCTTCGGCAAGCCGGTCGCGGTCGTATTGGGGAAAGCCGAATGTCACATAGGCCGGGATCCGCCGCCGCGCATTGCCCAGCAGGGCGGCGACCGGCCGTCCCTCGGCCTTGCCCATGATGTCCCAGAGCGCGATGTCGAGGCAGGAGAGCGCCATGGAGACCGTCCCGGTCATGGCCCGTGGATTGAGGACCCGCCAGACCTTGTGGTGAATCGCTTCGATGTCGCGCGGGTCCATGCCGCGAACTGCGGGCAGGATGTGCTCATGCAGGGCCGCGATCACGGACTTTGCAAGGAAATGTCCCGTAAGGCCGTATCCCACATGACCGTCGCCGGTCTCGACCTCGCAGAACACGAAGTGTTTCTGTTCCTCGCGGCCATAGCCTTCGACGCGGCCTTCCAGCAGCGGGATCTCGATGGAAAAGCCATGCAGGCTGGCCCTGATGTCCTTGATCTTCATCGCGACGCTCCAATCTCCAGCTTGTCAAACAATCGGCGGGGGCGGTAAAATTGTCAACAGTTGGCAAATGCTGAAGGAGAAAGCATGGCCGGGGACGCGCAGGACGACATGCAGGCCGCCGGACTGATGCCCGGATTCCGGATCCGGCGGTTCGCCACGCCGGGAGCCGGCATCAACGCCGCGATCGGCGGGGAAGGGCCGCCGCTGCTGCTGCTTCACGGCAATCCGCTCACCCATGTGAGCTGGCACAAGGTCGCGCCGGATCTTGCGCGGCGTCACACAGTCGTTGCGCCCGATCTGCGCGGTTATGGCGACAGCTCCAAACCCGATGGCGGGCCGGACCATTCCGGTTACAGTTTCCGAGCCATGGGCGAGGACAATTTCGAGGTGATGCGCCAGCTCGGCTACGAGCGCTTTGCGGTCGCCGGCCATGACCGCGGCGGGCGGGTGGCGTTCCGGATGGGGCTGGACCGCCCGGAAGCGATCGAGCGGATCGCGATCCTCGACATCGTGCCGACCCATCATGTTCTGACGAACGTGTCGCTGGGATGGGGACTTGAGAGCTATCACTGGTTCTTCATGGCGCAGAAAGCTCCGTTCCCGGAGAAACTTCTGACCGCCGATCTCGACTATTACATCGATTACAAGCTGAACAAGAAAGGCGTCGGCCTCTCGATCTTCGACCCCCGCGCGATGGCCGAATACAAGCGCTGCACGACCCCCGAACAGATCCACGCCGTCTGCGAGGACTACCGGGCGACGGTGGGCGTCGATTTCGAGATGGACAAGCTCGATTACGGACAGCGCAGGCTCACCTGTCCGGTGCTCGTGATCTGGGGATCGAACAGCCATTGCGGACGGCATTTCAGGCCGATGGAGGCCTGGGCGGAATGGGCGGACGATCTGCGCGGCTTCGCCGTGCCGACCGGTCACTATCCGGCCGAACAGCGGCCCGACCTGATCCTTGACGCTTTCGGCGCATTTTTCGCGGGCAGGGAGCCGGAGGAGCCGCGCGCATGAAAGGAGCCGTTTCCGCTGCCGCAGCAAAGGCGCTTGTCCATGATGGCGGCGAGATCGCCTTTCTCGATGTGCGCGAGGCGGGCGAGTTCGGCGAAGGCCATCCGCTTTTCGCAGTCCCCTGCCCTTACAGCCGCCTCGAAGGGCGCATCGGCGATCTCGTCCCGCGCCGGACCGTCCGTACACTGTTGATCGACGGAGGCGACGGTGTCTCCGAGCGGGCAGCGCAGGCGCTCGAACGGCTCGGATATGAAGCGGCAAGCTGGATTGCGGGCGGCGCACAGGCCTGGGAAGCCGCGGGACATACGCTGTTCAAGGGCGTCAACGTGCCCTCCAAGACGCTGGGCGAACTGGCGGAGCATGTCTGGCGTCCGGCAACCGTCGATGCGGCGACGCTGGCGCGCTGGCGCAAAGAGGGCAGGCCGTTCCGGCTCTTCGACGCGCGCCCGCCGTCCGAATATGCGAAAATGCGCGTGCCCGGCGCGGTCTGCCTGCCCAACGGCGAACTGGCGCACCGGTTTCCCGTTGCGATAAAGGACGAAACGGCGCCTCTAGTCGTGACCTGCGCGGGGCGGACGCGCGGTATCATCGGCGCCCTGGGTCTCAAGATTGCGGGTCTGGACGCGCCTGTCCATACGCTGGCAAACGGCACGCAGGGCTGGGCGCTTGCAGGTTTCGAGCTGGAACGGGGCAACGAAGCCGCGCCGTTCCCCGCCCTTGACGCCGCCGCCGCGCAGAAGACGCGCGCGCGGGCCGATGCGCTCCTCGCCCGTCACGATATTCCGGTGACGGGGCGCAGGCAGATCGAGGCGTGGCGGAGGGATGAAACCCGCACCGTCTTTCTGCTCGACCTGCGCGCCGCCGGCGAGATCGCCGATGATCCTGCGCCAGCATTCACGCCGGCCCCGTCGGGTCAGCTCGTCCAGGCGACGGATCAGTGGGTCGGCGTGCGCCATGCGCGGCTTGTGCTGCTCGACGATCTCGGCCTGCGCGCCGGGCTCGCCGCCTTCTGGCTGCGCCAGCTCGGTTACGAGACGTCGGTGGCGCTCATCGGCGACGACCTGCGGACGTTGCCCCGGACCGGCATCGACGCCGCGACGGCCGCCGCGGCCGGAATCGGCGCCGCCAAGGCCCTTGAGAGAGTCGGCACGGGTCGGGGCCGTTTCGTCGATGTGAGAAGCTCGGCGGCGTTCCGCTCGGGGCATGTTTCCGGAGCCTTGTGGGGCATCCGCCCCCGGCTGGCCCGGCTGCCGATCGAGAAGTTGCAGCCGGTTTATCTCATCGGCGGCGACCCCATAGTAGCAGACCTCGCCGTGCGGGATCTCCATGAGCGCGGTTTCAACGAAGCTGCAAGGGTCGAAGGCGGGCACGACGCGCTCGTCTCCTGCGGCGCTGCGATCGAGGAAAGCCCCGAATCGCCGTCACCGGCGGAAGCCATCGACTTCCTCTATTTCGTTCACGACCGGCATGACGGCAATCTGAACGCTTCGCGGCGTTACCTCGCCTGGGAGCAGGGCCTCATCGGCCAGCTCGATGAGGAGGAACGGGACTCGTTCCATCTCGAAGTCCCGCGCGCGTCATAGCGCGGAAGCCGCTCGAACGTGCGCGCCTCGGCATTCCCCAGGCCGCTCACCGGATCATGCGTTTGAGGCTTTCAAGCCGGTCCGCCTCGGATGCGGGCTTGTCCCAGCGGATGCGGCTGATGCGCGGGAAACGCATGGCGACGCCGGACTTGTGCCGCTTCGAGGCGTGGACGCTGTCGAATGCAACCTCGAACACCAGCTCCTTCTCGACCTCGCGCACGGGACCGAAGCGATTGACCGTATTGTTGCGCACCCAGCGGTCCAGTTCGCGTAGCTCCTCGTCGGTGAAGCCGGAATAGGCCTTGCCCACGGGCAGCAGTTCGTCTTCCCTCCATAGCCCGAAAGTGTAGTCGGAATAAAAGGACGAGCGCTTGCCGCTGCCGCGCTGCGCGTACATCAGCACGGCATCGACAAGTTGCGCCTCCCGTTTCCACTTGTACCATTCCCCTTGGGGCCGTCCGGCGACATAAGGACTCGCCTTGCGCTTGAGCATCAGCCCCTCGACATGCGGCCCGCCCTCGCGCTCCGCAGCATCGCGCAATGCCAACAGACTCTCCGGCCCCTCGAAAGTCAGCGGCGCGGAAAGCATGACGATCTGCGGGGCGGCATCCATGTGCCAGCGTTCCAGAATTTCGCGGCGCTCGGCGAGCGGACGGGCGCGCAGATCCTCGCCGCCGAGCCGCAGGGCGTCATAGGCGATGAGGCGGGCGGGCGTTTCGGTCATCAGCTTCGCGCCCGGCTTCTTGCGGTTGAGCCGCTGCTGGAGATCGTTGAACGATCCGACGGCGCCGTTGCGCATGACGACCAGTTCGCCGTCGAGAACGCCGTCGAAGGCGACGGCGTCGAGCAGTTCGGGAAACGCGCCGCCGATGTCGTCGCCGGTGCGCGAGAACAGGGCGCGGCCTGCGGGCAGACTCACGAGCTGAACGCGGACGCCGTCATATTTCCACTCGGCCTGGAACGCCTCGGGCGTGATCTCGCCGAGCTGCCCGCTATCGAGCGGATTGGCGAGCATGACCGGGTGAAACACGGCCTTCTCGCGGATGTCGGGTTTCGGCCCGCGTCCCTCCAGCCAGGCGAACAGGTCCGCATAGGGCGGCACAAGGCCATGCCAGACCTCTTCGACTTCGCCGATACCGACACCGCCGAACTCGGCCAGCACACGCTTCAGGAAGCGCGCCGATACGCCGATGCGCAGTCCGCGCGTGCCCAGCTTGATGAGCGCCCAGCGCTGCGGCGGGGTGGCCGCGTCTAGCAATTCGGCCAGCAGTGCGCGAATTTCGGCCCTGCCGCTGTTCCCAAAGGTTTCGATAAGCTCGCCGAGCGGCGGCAGTTCCCTGCGCGCGCCGGCGGGCGGATCGGGCCAGAGATGGGCCACCGTCTCCGCGGTCTCGCCGACATAATCGTACGACATGGCGAAGAGTGCAGGGTCGGTGCGCTCGGCGATGAGGTCGCGGACGAGCGCGCGCTTGAACAGGTCGAAGCGAAGTTCTCCGGCGATGGCCGCCGCCGCCCAGCCCCGGTCCGGGTCCGGCGTCCTGCGGAAATAGTCGATCAGGAGCGCCGATTTGGCGAGGTTGCCCGGCGTGAAATAAAGGCGGTCGAGAAGCTCGGCGAAGGCGCGCATGGCCAAAGGATAGCGTCCGGCGCCGGCTGCGCAAGCGTCCTGAAAGAGTCCTCGGAAGATGTGCGCCCGGCAGGATCGTCCCGCCAGGCGTTTTTTTCAGGCCGGCCTTTGCGCCCGCGCCTTACCTGACCACGGCGACGGGAAGGTCGCGCGAGGGCTGAATGGCGTGCAGCACGGGATGCTGGCGGTTGGCCGTCAGTTCCTTGACCCGTTCGCCGACATAGCGGTTCATTTCGGAGAAGGTTATGACGCCGTCCTGCGGGCTGGCGTCTGCGTAACCCTGCAGCGCTTCGAGGATTGCCTTCGTGAAAGCGCCGTGCTGCCACTCGTCGCGCTCCTGGCTCGATTCGCGGCCCTCGGAACTCGACAGCACCAGCACCCCGTTCTCCGCCGATCGCAATTCGTTGATGAACGGGACGAGATCGGGCGCATTGCGCAGCATCGCCACCTGGTCCGGGCCGGCCGTGGCGCGCCCCGAATGGCAGGTGTCGAACAGGAAGAGCGCATGGCCGCGCGTCTCGCGCAGGCTGCTGATGATGTCGGTGCGCTTGATCGCGGTGCTGCGACGGGGAACGAACAGCCCGCTCGACCGGTCGATCTCGGCGTTCTGGGCGAGGAAATAGTAATCCTGCCGTTCATCGGTCACGCCGTGCCCGGCGAGGAAGACGATCACGCGGTCTCCGGGCGAGGAGGCGCGCGAGATCCAGTCGAGATTGTCGAGGATCGCGCCTGCCGTCGCATCCTCATTGGTCAGCAACTTGATCTCGACCTTCTCATAGAGCGTGCCCTCCTGCGCTTCGAGGGCCTTGGCGAGCTGGGTGGCGTCGTTTGCGGCCCAGCGCAGGTCCGGAATGGCGTCGTCCTCGTAATCGTTGACGCCCACGAGCACGGCGTAAAGGTTGGGCTTCTTGATCGTCGGCGATGACGATCCGCCCCATTTCAACGCCACCTCGGCCGGCTGGCTTGCAGTGTTCTCCGTCTCCGCGATCAGCGCGATGGTGGCGTCGCGCGGCGGCACCGGCATCGTCAGCGTGAGTTCGGTGTCGGTCCCGCCCCTCACGCCTTCGAGTCCGCGCGCATCCACCTCGATGGGCCTGCCGTCGACGAGCGCCCTTATCCGCTTGACCGGCAGCCCTGAGGGCGAGCGCAGCGTGTATCGCACCTCGATTTCCGGCCGTCCGAATGCGCCGCCGTCGCCGGGCGACAGGATGTTGATGACCGGCGGAAGGGTGTTGAGGATGTCCTTTTCCTCGCGGTCCCGGTTGGTCTTGGCGTTGGCTTCCGTGAGCGCCGTTTCCTCGTCGAGGGTGTTCAGCACGAGCGTGACCACGTCCGGCCGGTTGAATGTGTCTCGGAACCTGTTCGCCGGGAAGAAATCGGCCTCCTCGGTCCAGCCGCGGTTGATGTGCCAGCCGATGAGGTCTTCCGCTCCGGGCGAGGCCAGATAATAGCCCTGCGGCGTCCAGGCGACCCAGCGGCGGTCCTTGGCGTGAACGAAAAGGGTCAGAAGTTCGGCGCCGTCGGACAGGCGGTACCAGCGGATCGTTCCATCGCCGACGGCCACGACGACGAGCTTGCCGTCCCCGGATATGTTGACGCCCCAGGTGACGCCGGGCATCGAATGCTGCCAGAGCTGTTCGCCGGAAGCCGTGAAACCCCGCAGACGATACTCGGAGCCCAGCACGAAATGCTTCTTGTCGGGGGTGATGGCGAGCGACCGCGAGCGCTCCGCATTCTGCATCTCGATCGGCTGGCCGTTCAGCTTGGGCGTGAACTGATCGTACCAGTCAGTGATGTCGAGTTCCTCGATCTGGGCCTTGAACATCGTCGGGTCGATCGAGGGCGCGTCGATGATTTCGCGCTGCTTCAGATCGAAGATCACGGGCGCGTCGGAGCCGTAGCCGAGGCCGAAGCGCACGCGGGAGCCGTCGTCTGAGACGAGGAAACTGTCGCCGCGCTTGCCGCGCTGGTCGACGATGACGTTCTCCCTCAGCAGCATCGGGATGCCGACGCCGCTATAGGTGCCGATCGCCGGATCCGCAGAACCGGCCACGACCCTCTCCGCACAGGGCAGGATATGCATCACGGTGGAGCGGCCGATTACCGCTTCGCGGCGGGAGCCCATCCCCTTGTCGTTCCAGATGACAATCGGCCGGGCGCCGCCGGAATAATATTTGCCGCCCGCGAAGAGACGCGAGCCGTCGGGCGACCAGGCCACGGTCGACAGATCGCCTTCCATGCCCGTTGTGTCCACCGCTCCCTTGTGATCGAGCGCGGACTTGCTGAACAGCTCGATCGCAAGATTCCCGTCAAAGGCGACGGCCAGCAGATCGTCGGTAGGATTCGATGAGATCTGGAATGGGCGCTGCCCGGCCGTGACCTGCGCGCTCAGCTCCAGCCGGAACCCGCGTCCATAGCGGCGCACGACCCCGTCATCGGCGACCGTGAACAGGACGTTGTTTTCATCGAACGTCGCGCCGTAGCTGTCGACATTGCCGTAATTGGTGTCCTCGGCAACCAGCGTCCAGTTCGCCGTTTCCCAGACGCGCATACCGCGCCCGCCGCCCAGCGTTGCTGCGAGGTATTGCCCGTCGGGCGAATAGGCGATGTGGTAGACCACGTTCGGAAGCTGGCCGAGGCGGCCGATCATCTTGCCTGAGGCCGTGTCGAACAGATAGACCCAGTGATCGCCGCCGGTGCGGTTGAAGCCGCCGGCCGCCGCGATCTTGCCGTCGGGCGAGAGCGCAACGGCGTACACCTTGCCATGATTGCCATCGCCGATGGGCACGCGGAAAACATGGACGAGGCGGGGCTCCAGGCGGTTGGGGTCGGCGTCGGAGATGTCCCACAGCCGCGCGGTCTTGTCATCCGAGCCGGTAATCATGAACCTGCAGGCCTGGTCGACCCCGACGCGGACGATCGGCGCGGTGTGCATCTCGGTTTCGATGCGCAGCGTCGGCTCCTGCGGCGGCAATTCGCTCAGTTGCGCCTGCGCAGGGGCGGTCATCAGGACAGCCCCTGCCAGCAAACATGCGCCGTTCAATACCGGCTTCCAAAGGTTCCGCATGGTTCCTCCCGCAAGTCCATAAAGCCCCAATGTTGACGAAATCTACACCCTAAGCCTGAAATAAGAAAGCCTGCAGGAGCCGTATGTGGGTGAATTCAGCGTGAGCGGCCGCGCCTCTAGTGCGAAAATTCGAGGATGGCGAAGGGAAGCGCCTGGTGCCTAGCCCCACAGCGCCTCCGACGGGGGGTGCACCAGACCGCCGTCATAGCCGAGCGCGGGGCTGCGGTCCCTGGCGAGCAGGAGCGGGCCGTCGAGATCGACCCATCGGGCGAAACGCGTTATCAGCATGGCCGGGGCCATCGCCAGCGAGGTCGCCAGCATACAGCCCGTCATGATCTGAAGCCCCGCATCGCGGGCCGCCTCGGCCATCGCCAGCGCTTCCGTCAGGCCGCCGGTCTTGTCCAGCTTGATGTTGACGGCCTGATAGCGCCAGGAGAGATCCTCGATGTCGCGGGCCGTATGCGCGCTCTCATCGGCGCAAATGGGCACCGGCGAGTCGAGCGATTCGAGCGCGGCGTCCCCGTCCGCCGGAAGCGGCTGCTCGATCAACTCGACCGTAGCGGCCGCGCAGGCCGTGGCGTTTCTGACGAAATTCGCCTCGGTCCACGCCTCGTTCGCATCCACGACCAGCCTGGCCTGCGGCGCGCCGCGGCGGACTGCGGCAATGCGGTCCTCATCGCCTTCGCCGCCCAGCTTGATCTTCAGAAGCGGGTAGCCCGAAGCCTTGCGCGCGGCCTCTTCCATCGCAGATGGCTCGCCGAGACTGATCGTGTAGCAGGTCACGACGGGTTCCGGCTCCGCAAGGCCCGCCAGGTCCCAGACCCGCCGTCCGGAGGCCTTGGCCTCGTAGTCCCACAGCGCGCAGTCGAGAGCGTTGCGCGCAGCGCCCGGCGGCATCGCGTCCCCGATCGCCGCGCGGCTCGCGCCGCCGGCCAGCAAGCCGCCCTGGCTTTCAATGAGGGCGGCGACGCCGTCCGTGGTTTCGCCGTAACGCGCATAGGGGGCGCATTCGCCGCGCCCTGTATGGACGCCGTCGGAAACGGTTGCGGTGACGACAGCGATCTCGGTCCGGCTGCCGCGTGAAATCGTGAAACTGCCCGCAATCGGAAAGCGCTCGACTGCGACGGTCAGCGTTAGGCCTGGGAGATGTTCGGACATGCGCCGGAGCTTACACGACTTGCCCCGGAGCGCCAAATTCCGAAACGATGCGCTCGACCAGCGGCTCGACGCCGAAACGCACCGGATCGGTCGCCGGCAGGCCGCCATGCGCCCGGGACGTTTCCTCAAGCAGCGCCCGCGCGGCGGCTTCGTCCAGCGCCTGCGTGTTGACGGCTATGCCGGTGCAGCGGATCGCCGGATTGGTCAGCCGTCCGCATTCGATCGTCAGGTCGATCACCTGCCGTATCGTCGGCAGCGGCGCGGCGACCCCGCGCATGGTTCTGCGCGTCGGCTCATGGCAGACGACGAAAGCGTCGGGCTGCGAGCCGTGCAGAAGGCCGAGGCTGACGCCTGCGAAGGACGGATGAAAGAGCGAGCCCTGGCCCTCGACGAGATCCCAGTGATCGGGGGCGGCGTCGGGCGAGATCCATTCCGCCGCGCCGGAGATGAAATCGGCGACGACCGCGTCGATGGCGACGCCGCGCCCGGAAATCAGGATGCCGGTCTGGCCGGTGGCGCGGAAATCGGCGTCGAAGCCTGCCGCCCGCATCCCCGCTTCAAGGGCGAGCGAGGTGTATTTCTTGCCCGCAGAGCAGTCCGTGCCGACCGTGAGAAGCCGCATCCCGGTGCGCTTCGTCCCTTTGCCGGTGGCGAAGGTCCGGTCGGAATGACGGACATCGAAGAGGGACCGCCCATGCCGCTCCGCCGCCTCGCGGATCGCCGGCCTGGAGCCGAGCCGTATATGCAGCCCGCTGGCGATGTCCAGACCGGCGCCGATCGCCTCGACGATCGTGTCGACCCAGTGATCGGGCAGCGTGCCGCCTGCATTGACGACGCCGACGACCATCGTTTTCGCGCCTGCATTGACGGCCTGCCCGATCGTCATGTCGGGTATGCCCAGATCGGCCTTGCAGCCGGGCAGGCGCAACTGGCCGAGGCACCAGTCCGGCCGCCAGTCGGCGACGCCCTGCGCCGTCTTGGCCGCAAGCTGGTCCGGCACGTCGCCGAGAAACATCAGATAGGGATGGTTGATCTGCATGGCTTTACCAATGGGCGAAATTCGGTTCCGGCGCAATCGCTTGTGGAGCGAATTTGACATTTGAATCCCGGCTGCGGCGCCCTCACTTGCAAATGTTTGAATCGAACCACGAGCACGTCAGCTTTCCGCAGGATGATCCCGCCAGCGCGCCGGGGAGATGCCGAATTCGCGCTTGAACGCGCGGCTGAACGCTTCCTCGGACTCGTAGCCAAGGGCATGGGCAAGCCGGCTTATGGTTTCACGCGTCTCCCGGAGCCTGACCTTCGCCGTTTCAAGCCTCCAAACCGTGAGGTAGCGGATCGGCGGCATTCCCACAAGCGCGGTGAAGCGATCCATGAAACCGCTGCGCGACAGCCCGGCCTCCTTCGCCAGCGTTTCCGTCGAGAAATCCGCCCCGATATCCCGGTGGATCATGGCCAGCGCGCGCCCGACATGGGGATCGCTCAGGCCTTTGAGCCAGCCGAGCCTTTCCGGGCCGAGCGTTGCGGCGTAGTGGCGGACAGCTTCGATAAGCAGCACCTCGGAAAGGCGCGAAATCAGGTCCGATGAGGCAAGCCGCCCCGCAACCAGTTCGCTGGCCGCATATTGAACGGAAGCCTCTATCCACTCCCGCTTGGTGCCTTCCCGGATGTCCAGTTTCAGCGCCGCCGGAAGCGTCGAAAGCAGCGGGTTCCGCATTTCGTCGCTGCCCAGAAATCCGCACACGATGTTCGTTTCTTCGCCGGAACCGCCATATCTGACGCGGGCGATCCCGCCTCCGGGCGAGGTCTGGATAAGGCTCTGGCCGTCCACCGGATCGAGCCCGGGCGCACTAGCCAGAACGTGAATCTCGTTGCGCGGTAGCAGCACGATTTCCCCGGCGCTCACTTCCATGAGGAACTTGCCGCCGATAAAGAGCAGGAACTTGCCCGCCAGAACGACATGGTATCCGATAAGCTGCGCAGGTCTGGCAAGATGGGGCCGGCAATCCTGAGCGGTGATTTCAGAAGTCACGCACCAGGGTTCGGTGAACCGGGCGTCCAGAAAAACCCCGCCCGTAAGGCGCACGGACCGTAGAACTTCGGAAAGCGGATCCATTTTAACGGCCGATCTGTAGGTTTGGACGAACAGTCATGCAATCCGGCCTGCCAGTCATTCCGCCGGAAGTCGGGCCGGCTCTATCTCTAGGGCCGCGAGACGCGCGCCAGCCAGGCGCGGTTTCCCATCATTGCGCTCCAGGCCGGTCATTTGGTCAAGAGCTTTGATGAACCACTTCATCCGCAGATTTACCTGAAAGGAATCGCCCATGACCGCTACCCTGGACAAACCCGATTTCGCCGCCATAAAGCAACGCCAACAGGCCACATGGGCCGCCGGAGACTACGCCATCGTCGGCACGACGCTCCAGATCGTCGGCGAACGCATATGCGAGGCCATCGACCTGCGCGCCGGGGAGCGCGTGCTCGACGTCGCCGCCGGAAACGGCAACGCCACGCTCGCCGCCGCCCGCCGCTTCGCGGCCGTCACCTCGACCGACTATGTCGGCGCGCTGCTCGAACGCGGCCGCGAACGCGCAAACGCCGAACGCCTTCCGGTCATGTTCAAGGAAGCCGACGCCGAGGCCCTGCCCTTCGACAACGGCGTTTTCGACGCGGTGCTCTCGACCTTCGGCGTCATGTTCACCCCCGACCAGGAGAAGGCGGCGGCCGAGATGTCCCGCGTCGTCCGGAAGGGCGGTCGGATCGGCCTTGCCAACTGGACGCCGGAAGGGTTCATAGGCCAGCTCTTCAAGACCATCGGCAAGCATGTGCCCCCGCCGGCCGGCGTGCGCTCGCCCGCGCTCTGGGGCACGCAGGCGCGCCTCGTCGAGCTGTTCCCAGGCCACGAGGTGAAGACCAGCGTCCAGATCTTCAACTTCCGCTACAAGTCGCCGGAGCATTGGCTCGACGTGTTCAAGACCTATTACGGCCCGACGAACCGAGCTTTCGCCGCTCTCGACGGCGGCAGGCAGATGGCGCTTGAATCCGATCTGATGGATCTGCTGAACCGGATGAATCGCGGCGGCCCGGACACGTTGATCGTGCCGAGCGAATATCTCGAAGCGGTCATCACGAAGCGCTGAAGCACGGCCATATGACGGAAACGCCTTTGCAGCCCCCTGCGCGGCGTTTCATGAAATGGTGCGCCCGCGGATGCGGCAGCGCGGAGCGGAAGGATCGAGATGTTCACAAGGCGGCTCGATCCGAACGGCCTGCGCAAATCCGGTGAGTATGCCGGCGCAAGCGGCGTTATTTCATCGAAAGCGCCGCTTTTCTGCCCGTCAGAAAGTCCCGCAGCGCAGGATCGCCGGTGAGTTCCAGCGCACGGTCGAAGGCGCGCGCCGCCTCAGCGAGGCATCCGGCCCGTCCGAGAAGGTGAGCGCGCGCCGCCCAATAGGGCTGATAGCTCCCGATTGCACCGGTCGGCAACGCATCGAGCAACGCAAGGCCGCGCTCGGCCCCGAAGGCTTCGCCATAGGCCGCGGCGCGGCTGACCAGCGCCCCGACGCTCGGCGCACGGCTCGCCAGCAGATCGTAAAGGGCGATCAGCGCGCCGCGATTGACGCTCCCGGCGATAAGACGCTGAATATGCGCCGACTGGATCGCGGCCTCCGTCTGGAAGCGCCCGAACACGCCGTGGCGCGCTGCCAGATTGAGGTGGTTTTCCGCTTCGACGATGAGATCGCGCAGCCAAAGCCGCGGGTCCTGCTCCGCAAGCGGAACGAACGCGCAAGCAGCCGTCCGCCGCGCAGGCGTTCTCGCCTGACAATAGAGCATCAGGGCAAGCAGGCCGCGAACTTCTGGTTCCTCCGGCATCAGCGAAACCAGGAGCCGGGCGAGGTAGATGGCTTCCTCCGCAAGGCCCTTGCGCTTTTCGTCAGCGCCGGCGATGTCGTCCCAGCCGGTACCGTAAGCGGCGTAGATCGCATCGAGAACAGCCCCCAGACGCGCCGGAAAGTCCGCGCGATCGGGCACGCCGAACGCAATCCCGGTGTCCCGTATCTTTGCTTTCGCGCGCGAAAGGCGCTGCCCCATCGTTGCCGGCGGCAGGAGAAAGGCGGCGGCGATCCGCGCCGCGTCAAGGCCGAGCACGGTTTGCATCATGAGCGGCGTGCGCGCGGCTTCGTCAATCGCCGGATGAGCGCAGATGAACATCAGCTTGAGCCGGGCGTCGGGAAAAGCGCTGTTCTCCTCTTCAGCCGTGCGGCGCTCATCGGCGAGCAGCGCCAGCGCAGGCCAGGCGGCGGCGCGCGTCTGCTCATGACGCCAGCCGTGGCTCAGGCGATGGCGGGCGGCGGTCAGGAGCCAAGCCTCGGGCTTGTCGGGAACCCCCCGATCCGGCCAGACTTCGAGCGCCGTGCGGAAGGCTTCGGCCAGTGCGTCTTCCGCCGCGGCGATATCGCGGCTGCGGGCGGCGAGGCGCGCCAGCAGCTTGCCGTAGGACGACCGCGCCACCTCCTCGGCGGCGCGGCGCGCGCATTCGCCTGGCGATTGCCCCGTCATCCGTTCATAGGCGGCAGCACCGGGCGGACTTCGACGCTCGCATATGCCGCCGAAGGACATCTGGCCGCCCATTCGATCGCCGCGTCGAGATCCGGCGCTTCTACGACGACATAGCCGCCGAGTTGCTCTTTCGTATCTGCGAACGGACCGTCCTCGACATGGCGCTTGCCGTCTCTGACGCGAACCGTCGTCGCCGTGTGCGGACCCTGAAGGCCATCGCCATTGACGATCACGCCGGCTTCGCGCAAAGCCCCGATATAGTTGGTCCACGCGCCCCAATAGGGACCGGCCTCGGAGGGGTTATTGCGCTTGTCGAAATCGGCCTGGGTCTCCCGGAAAATCAGCATGTACTGCATCTTGCGTCTTCCTTTCCATAATCTCTGCGGCGCGGCTGCTCTTGGCTCAGAGCAGCCGCCCGCAACAGAGAGCCGCCAGCAGGCCGGATTTCGACCGGAGCGAATTTTTTTTGACGATGATGCGCGCGTCCACGTTACGGGTTCAGAAAACCTCCGAAACTCGGCAGCACCAGCACGAGGGGCTTGGAGGGCAGCGTGCGCGCGGAGACGACAGTGGTGTTCGACTGCGAGATCTCCACGTCGAACTCCTCGCCGAGCGTCGTCAGGAAACGCTGCAGCGTCGCCTGCCCGAAATAATGCATGGGCAGCACCAGCCGCGCCTTCAGCAGCTTCAGCACTTCAAGCATGGCGGCCTGGCTCATTGTGAAGGAGCCGTCGACCGGGACCATGACCACGTCGAGCTGGCCGATCAGACCGAGATATTCGGGTCCGAGCGTATGATGCAGATGGCCGAGATGACCGATGCAGAGATCGGCAACCTCGAAGATGAAGATCGAATTGCCGTCCTTGCGCCGGATGCCGTCCCAGCCGCGGATGTCGGTCGTGACGTTGCGCACGAACATGTCGCCTACGGTGAGGCTGTGCCGGGCAGGCTCCCCGTCGGCGCCGGTTCCCCAGCCTCGCAGGACGTGCTTGATCGCCGGATCGGGGAAATCGGTAAAATGCGTCGAGTGCGCGTTGTTCATCGTCACGACGTCGGGGACGCGGCCCTGCCCGGCATAGCCTGCGTAATCGGTCGCCGCTATGACACCGCCGGCCGTCTCGATCCGGAACGTGGCGTGACCTGCAAATGTGATCTGAACCTGGCCGTCGGAAAGCGCTGCACGGTTCAGCGAGGCGTAATGAATACCGGGCGATATCTGCGCCAGCGCGATGCAGCGGCTGGCTGTGGGCCCCTCGGTCTGCGCATCGGGCTGCGGTTGGGGAAGGCCGAGCGCTGCGGCCAGAAAAGCGATGGCAAAAACAAGAAACCGGCGGCGGAAAATCATATGTCACATCCTTCTCCGTCTGGCGGGTCAGGATAGCACAGATTTTTCCGGATTTGCCTGTTCAGGCGCGATCCGCCGCAGCCAGCAGGGCGCGAGCGATCATGTCCGGCGGCGCAGCGCCCGAGACCACATGCTCCCCGCCGATGAAGAAAGCCGGCACGCCCGATATGCCGGCCAACCGTGCGGCTTCGAGTTCGCGAAGCACCTCTTCGCGCCCTTCGCCGCTGTCCAGATACCGCTCGGCCGCGGCGCGGTCGAGGCCGGCGGCCTCCGCGACGTCCAGCATCGCGGCGCGTTCGCCGATATTGCGGCCCTCGGCGAAATAAGCGCGGAACAGACCTTCGACGAGGGCGTCCTGCTTCCCCTCGCGCCCGGCGAAACGGATCAGCCGGTGGCAGTCGATGGTGTTCGGCGTCCAGTCCATCAGATCGTGGCGGAAGGTCAGCCCGGCCTTGCGGCCCGCCTCCGCGACCTGGGCGTCGAGACGGGCGGAATGATCCAGCGACCCGAATTTGGCCTTGCGGTAGGCAGGCCGGGACACGCCGCCGGACGGCATTCCGGGGTTCAATTCGAACGGCTTCCAGACCGTTTCGACCTCGACCCTGTCCGCGACCGACGCGACGGCAGCCTCCAGATGGCGTTTGCCGATCCAGCACCACGGGCAGACGGCGTCGGACACGATCTCGACCCTGACGAACTTCCTCGGCGCGGTTTGCGTCATGTTCAGTACCATAATCCCGTGACGTGGTAGCGCGGGCGCAGCCGGCTCGGAGAGAAATAGGCCGGAATCGCCTCGATTCCGGGCGCCTCGACGGGCTGCGGCTTCAGGTCGCGCAACTCCAGAAGCCGCCTGACCCGCTCCTTCGTCGGCGGATGCGTGCGCAGCAGCGACGGCGTCGGCACATTCCGCCCGGGCATGAAGATCGTTTCCAGAATCCGGCCCTGATAGGCTTCGATCTTTTGCAGCGCGCCGGCCAGCGCCTCCGGATCGCCGGAAAGCTGTGCGCCGATGAGATCGGCGTCATATTCGCGTGCGCGGGAAAGGCCAAGCTGCAGAAGGCTCGACGCGGCGGGCGCAAAATACAGCACCGCAATGCTGAGCCAGGGCACGGGTGGGCCGCCCATGATCGCCATCGGGACGGTAATCATGAAGATCATGATCGCGGTGATGGCCATGAAATGGGTGAAGCGGCTCATCGTGTCGGCCAGGCTCATCGTCAGCAGGTCGTTGTTGCGCACATGGGCCATTTCGTGCGCGAGGACGCCGGTCAGCTCGCGCGCGGTCAGCCTGTTGAGCATTCCCTGCGTAACCGCGATCAGCGCGTCCGATTTGGTGCCGGTGGCGAAGGCGTTGATGATCGGGCTGGGGATCACGTAAAGGTGCGGCACGGCGGGCAGATCGGCGCGCCGGGCCAGCTCCGCCATGATCCGCAGCACAGGCGCGCCCTGCTCGGGATGGACCCGGCGCCCGCCATACATGCGCACGATCAGTTCCGGCGCAAGGCGCGGGCTGACGAGCACCAGGACGAGGATCATGACGAACGCCCATACGACGCCCGGCTGTCCGAACAGGATGAATGCCGACACGGCCATGATCAGCGCTATGCCGCCCACCAGCGCCAGCGAGTGCAGGATGTTCCGCAGGCGCGAGGAAGCGGCCGCGATGGCGTAGGACTGTGTGACCATGGGCTGAATATAAGCGAAAATCCGGCAGGGTTCGAGTGCGGTTTCGACGAGCGCCCGGGAGAGACCCGGCTCAGAACAGCGGCGTCCTGGCTTCCGGGTCGGCCTCCTTCACGGCGTCGCGGATGATGGGCAGGATGTCCTCGGCCTTCGTCGCGACGTGATAGAAGATGTCCAGCGAGGGGCTGATGAAGCCGGTCTCGCGCATCTGGTCGAAAAGGCGGATCAGGGGCTGCCAGTATCCGTCGATGTCCGCGATCACCACGGGCTTGGCGTGATGGGAAAGCTGGACCCAGGTGATCTGCTCGACAAGCTCCTCCAGCGTGCCCACGCCGCCGGGCAGCGCCACGAACGCATCGGAGCGCTGGAACATCAGCATCTTGCGCTCATGGAAGGTCTTGACGTGGATCAGTTCCTGAACGTCCCCGAACGGCACTTCGTTACCGGGAAGGTTTTCCGGGATCACCCCGGTCACGCGCCCTCCCGCATCGAGCGCTGCGCGCGCGATGTCCCCCATCAGCCCGACGCTGGCGCCGCCATAGACGAGGCCGATGCCGTTTTTCGCCAGAATCCTCCCGAACGTTCTGGCTGCGCGCTTGTAGACCGGCCGCGCCCCGCGATTCGATCCGCAATAGACGCACACATTTCTCACGCCGTTATTTTTCATAAGCATTTCCGTGTCTTCTGGAATTATTGTGTCCATTTATCACAATCTCATTTCGCGCTTCTTGTTATGATTTACAATCTCTATCATTCCGGAACCGGAGAGGCGTGCATCACCCCGGACTTGGAGAAAGACGGCTTTTGTGGTTTATAACCCGTGATGATGAACACAGGCTGCCGCCAGTGAGCAAAACGTCGATGCATGGCGGACATGTATCTGCTCCGCCGAAACATGCGTGCGGGCTTGGCCTGGTTTGCGCCGCCCGCGAACATCGAATGGGATCGCGCGCCTGTATTTACGTTAAAGGTTAAGGTTCATGCGGAACGCCAGAGCGCTGCTTGTACTTGTCCTGCTTGCGACTGCGGCCTTCGCCGCCTATTTTTTCTATTCCGTCGGGCCGGCCGACCGCGACGCGATGCGCAAGGACGCCGCCCTGCCCTCCGCAGGCGCAGAAGCGCCGAGCGGCGACGCCGCGGACTCGCCCGAGGCCGTCGATGCGAACGCGCCTCGCCCGACCTTCGACGTCGTACGCGTCGAGCGGAACGGGTCGGTCGTCATGGCCGGCCAGGCCGAACCGGGCGCGACCGTCATCGTCAGGAGCGGCGCCGAGGAGATCGGCCGCGCCGTGGCCGACAACAACGGCGAATGGGTTCTGCAGCAGGATCGCACGCTGGACCGCCGCGAGCATTCGATCGAACTCAGCGCACAGTCGCCCGGCGGCGGCACCATGCTCTACTCCAGGCAGCGCCTCGCCCTGTCGCTCTCCGATCCGAAGGAAGGCGAGCCCCTTGTCGCCCTGACCGAGGAAGGCCGGGCAACGCGAATTCTGCAAATGCCGACCCCGGAGATGCTCGGCCGCCTCGCCTCGGCGGACAGCGATGAAAAAAGCGAGGTGTCAGCCGCAGCTTCAGCCCTTGCGGCTGTCGCAGCGGAAGACGGCGAAGGGGCTGCGGAACAGACCCCGCGCGCGCCCGTCATCGGCTTCGCATCGGTGGACTATGAAGACGCAGAACAGAAAAGCATGATCTTCATCAACGGGGTCGGAACGCCAGGTTCGCGCGTCGCGATTTACGTGGACAACATCTTCGCCGGCTTCGTCGTCGCGGACGCCACCGGAAGCTGGTCGTTCTCCGACAACCGCCAGCTTCAGGGCGGCAGCCACATTCTGCGCGCCGACGTGCTCGACAGGGAAACCAGCGCCGTGCTGGCGCGCGCGGAGGTCAATTTCGAACGCGAACCGTCCTCGCCAGGCAATCAGGCCCTTTTCGATCTCGGAAGCAAGACCGCTTCCGAACCGGACGGCGCCGCCGCCGCAGTGTCCAGTACGTCTTCCGAAAATCCGAAAACCGTCATCGTCAAGCGAGGCGATACGCTCTGGCAGATCGCCGAACAGTACTATGGCGACGGCGCGCGCTATACGCAGATCTTCCAGAACAACCGTGACCAGATCCGCAACCCGCACCGGATCTATCCCGATCAGCGTTTCGTCGTTCCCGGCGACACGCCGACAGTCAGCCGCTGACCTGCGCCGCCTTTCAGCGCGGACAGACCCTGCCAGGCGGGCCGGCCGCTGCAAGGATGACACAATCTCGCCCCATATTTTAAGTTGCAATCATCCGTAACGCACGTTTCGATTGCATTCCGACGTCTTCGCCGGTTAAGAATTCTTCATTGGCAATGATTTTTTTTGCGCGGAATCTGCGCAAGGCGTCCGATGATCCATGATCCCTTCGGCGATGAGGCGGAAACGCGGTTCCCTGCAGTCCGGCGCGGCTGCATTCGGCGGCGCGTGCTGCATTCTCGCCGGATGGGGCCTCGTTCTCTACGAACCTGTCATCTACCCGCTGGCGCAAACTGCAGCCGGCGCAGACCTGCCGGCGCCCGGCTACTACATCCCTGTGATCGGCCAGAACGCAATCATTACCGGCTTCGGCCTGGCGCTGTTCGGCGCCGCGCACCGGATTGCGCACCTCCTGACCGGTCTCGGCGCGAGCCTGGTTCAGCGCAGGGGCGAGGACCGCGCGGGCGGGTCGAAACAGGTCCGTGCCGGCGCAGCCGCGCCGAACGGGACCATCGCTCCGGGACCGAACTGGCGGGAAGCCCGCCGCGACATCATTGCGCGCGGGGCGCTCAACGGCCGCGGCTACATCCTCTTCCGCGACGGTTCGGTCATGGTGGAGACGCTCCTCGGACCGAAGCGATTCGCCTCGATGACCGACGCGCAGAATTTCGTGGCCGCGAACTGAATTCAGGCCGGCGCTGCGTCAGGGCATGAGCGGCTCCGGGCGCTCACGTCCCGTTGCAGGCGCCTGAACGCGACATCAGTTCCCTCAGTATCCCATCAAGTATTGCGTCCGACGACCCCGCCGCATTCGCGGACTGGAACAATAACAACAACCGGAGGCCATTCATGACGGGCGCGGCGGAAAGCATCTTGCGAAAACTCAAAGGGTTCGGCGAACCTCCCATAAGGGAGCCTGATGCTTGTGCAAGCAGCGAGCAGGACTTGAACGCTTTCCGCCTCATGGAGATGCACAGCCACTGGTTCGGGAATGCAGAAGACGCCGGTTTGGCGGAAAAGGGCGGCGACGCGCCGCGTCAGGACAGCCCGCCGGCCATGCTTATGACGCTTGCGCCGGCAAAACCTGCTGAGCCGCCGCCCCCGCCTGCGGCCGAAACGGCGGTTCGCGCTCCATCGCGGCAGGAAGCGATCGCAGAAACCCTCGCCAATGCGGAGAAGGTGCTGCAAACCCTGCAGAACCTGCCGCCGCATTCCCGGCTGGAAGCAAGTCTGACCGCATTGCAGGCCGCGCTCGCGGGAACAAGCCTGGATGAGCTTGAGGCCGCATTAAGCGGCAAGACAAGGAACGCCGGGACAGGCCGGGAAGGATAGGCTGGATGCCAGCTTGCTGGAGGCGTCACGCCATGCGGCAGGATCGGAAAAGGACCGCGGCCTGCAACTGATACATGGCCGCGATCCATAGGGGGAGAATACAGGTCATTCAGTGCCGCCCGAAAGGCCCGAAGCCCGGCGGACTTATCGGTATGTTACAGTTCGTAAGCGTTCTTGACCTGCTCCAGCGTCTGCTCGCAGGCATCCTCATTGCCCATCTGGACCTGCGTCAAGGCGTTGCGCAGCGCAGCCTCGATCTGCTGCTTGTCCGTATCCGCAATATTTTCGGACTGCAGGACTTCCTGCCAGTATGCCTGAACCTTCACGTCGCAAGCCTGGTTCTGGTCCTGCGCGGCGGCGGGCGTCAGCGCGTAAGCGCCAAGCGCAAGGGCGGCGGCAGTCGTCGAGAGGAAGAGGCGTTTGATAAGCATGAGATTTCCTTTCCTTACTGCACTCATGAACGTTGTGCGGCGTGCAAGCGCCACATGCCCCTATGACAGGCCGCGCCTGACGATAGTTCCCGGCCGCCCCAAAAAAGCCGATCGATCTTTTTTTTCCGCTCAGTGGAACTTATTGCTGCGCCCGCATGTCTCTCACAGGTAAGCAGCTATCCTGGGAGATGCGGCTTGGACGAAACTAGGTGGTTGATCGCACGGGAAATCCCGCGCCTGCGCCGCTACGCCCTGACGCTTGAGCGCGATCCGGATGCAGCCGACGATCTCGTGCAGGACACGCTGGAGAGGGCGCTTCGAAAGCGCCATCTCTGGACGCGCCGCGGCAGCATCCGAAGCTGGCTCTACCGGATCCAGTATACGGTTTTCATCAACCGTAGGCCGAAGCGGCTCAGGGAGATACGTGAGCTTCCGCTCGACGATAGCGCGCCTGCGGCCGTCCCGGCGCAACAGGAGCAGAGGCTGTTCTGCAACGACATCGCCTCGGCGCTGCACAGCCTCCCGGATGAGCAGCGCGCGGCGATCGGCCTGACCGCCGTCGAAGGCCTGTCATACGAGGAAGCCGCGCACGCGCTCGGCATCCCTATTGGAACGCTGCGTTCGCGGTTGTCGCGCGGGCGCGAGGCCCTGCGCGGCGCATTCCGTCCAAGGCAGGACAGGCCGCAACTGAAACGGGTGAAGTGACATGAACGCAGAGCCGATCAGCGAACTGGACCTTTTCGCTTATGCAGAGGGCCGTCTGGACAGCGATCCGCAGCGCAAGGCGGAGGTCGAACAGGCCATGCAGTCTTCGCCCGAACTGGCCGCGCGCGTTCGCGATTTCTGCGCCCAGACGGAGGCGCTTCGGAAGGCTTACGATCCGCGGCTGTATCAGGCGGTTCCCGAAAGGCTCTATGCCGCGCTTGAAACGCCGGGCCGGTCTTTTGCGTTGGCGGCCAGGCGCGCCGCCGCAATCGCCCTGCTCGTTGCAGGATCGGCGGCGGCGGGATGGTACGGGGCCAGAATGGAAACGCACGAACCGGCTCTGACCGCCGATCTGGCCGAGTTGGGTTACGCCCACTTCGAGACCGCGCGCGCCTCCGCAGGTGCGGATCGTCTGGAAGCCGCCAATGCCGAGGCGCATTCGCATGAGACCGTACTGGACGGCGGCGTGTCGCTCACCCTGCCCGAGCCCGATCTCAGCGCGGCCGGCTTCAGCATTTCGGCGCGCGAAACCGTGATGTCCGAACGCGGACGCTCCCTGCGGCTGACCTATGGCAACGGACAGGGCGTCACTTTCGCGCTCTTTCTGCGTCCGCGCGGAAAGCCGGAAGAAATCGACGTCAAAGTCCTGAAGCGCGGCGGCATATCCGTCGTCTACTGGCGCGAAGGGGCGATCGAGTCCGCCCTTGCCTCCGATCTGCCGCGCGGCCGGGCGCTGGCGATCGCCGACGCCGTCCGCCAGGCCATGAGAAAAGACCGAAGTCCGCTTCTGCCCGAAGGCGGCGGTCTGGACGACCTGCCTGCGGCTCTGTCGGCGGAGAACACGGCTCTGACGCGGCCAGACCTGCCCGGCGGAGGAATTGCGGACCCGCCGAGGCTGCATCAGTGACGGACGCCCCGCTACTTCTTGACGCTTGAAGCCGGCTCGAACTTGATCCACGCTGCATCCGTGAGGCCAGGCTGAACGCGCGGGAGCAAGCGACATGCGGGAGAGAGCCTATCTGCGCCCGGCGTGCCTTCTACATGGGAAGCTCGCTCAGACGGCCATTGCGGACGGACATGCGTTTGCCGTCGCAGGCGGGACGTTCGCCTGCGCATTTTTCGAGGTGATCGAGGGATCGCCTCGAAAAGCGCAGCGGCGGTTGACTCCGGCGCGCGACATAGCCGCCAGCGCCGAAGCCGAAATCGTAGAAACGCTCGCCCGGATCTCCGCGCCGCGCAGCCCCCTTTCAGGCCTGGCCTTCGAACGGCCGCTCGTCATGGGTGTCGTCAACGTCACGCCGGACAGTTTCTCGGACGGCGGCGATTTCGATAGTGCGGAAAAAGCGCTGGCTCAGGCGCGCCGTATCGCGCAGGACGGGGCCGACATCATCGACATCGGCGGGGAATCGACACGCCCCGGGGCGACGCCCATCAGCGAAGCGGAGGAATTGCGCCGCGTGCTTCCCGCTGTCAGCGGCGCGTCCGCGCTCGGCCCCCCGGTCTCGATCGACACGCGCAAAGCGGGCGTCATGAAGGCGGCGGCCGCGGCCGGAGCGACGATCATCAACGACGTATCCGCGCTGACCCATGACCCGGACGCCGCAGCGACTGCGGCGCGGCTGGAAATACCCGTGATACTCATGCACGCACATGGCGACCCGCGCACGATGCAGGACGCCCCTGCCTATGACGACGTGCTGCTTGAGGTCTACGATTATCTCGAAACGCGCATCGAGGCCGCAATCGCAGCCGGGATCCGGCGCGAATCGCTGATCGCCGATCCGGGCATCGGCTTCGGCAAGACCGTGGAGCATAATCTCACGCTTATCGCCGGTATGGGCCTCTTTCACGGCCTCGGCGTCCCGCTTCTGCTCGGCGTATCGCGCAAGCGCTTCATCGGCGCGCTGACCGGCGAGTCCGATCCGAAGCGGCGCGTTCCCGGAAGCGTCGGCGCAGCGCTCGCCGCCGCTGCGCAGGGCGTTCAGATCTTCCGCGTCCATGACGTGCGCGAAACCGTTCAGGCGCTCACGGCATGGCGGGCGGCGTCGGGATAAATGCCGCACTTGATTCCACAGCGGAAATGAAGGATGAAGCCGGCGTTCCATAACGCGCCGTACAAGGCGCATGTGAGATGGGGGGATGAACTGGGACAGTCAGCAATGTCATGCGAGCCGCACGTTCCGCGCCCGCACGCCTGTTTTGCGGAACGGCTCCGCACGGCGACCAGAGCCCTGCATATTGAAGCTGAACGCACCGGCGTCGTCAGCCAGATCCTGCGCGGCAAAGCCAGCCGGATGAACTATGCGCTGTTCATCCGTAATCTGCTGCCTGTCTACGAGAGGATCGAGGGCTCTGCGCCATCCGTTGCTCACGCGGACGTTCTGTTTGCGGAAGCGTTGCGCAGAGCGTCCGCGATCCGGGCGGATCTCGGCGTTCTGCTCGGCCCGGACTGGGAGCGCGGCCTGCCCCTTCTGGCAAGCGCGCGCAGCTACGCCGCGCGCGTGACGGCGTCTGCAGAGGGAAGCGGCGAGAGGCTCATCGCGCACTCCTATGTGCGCTATCTCGGCGATCTGAGCGGCGGACAGATCCTCAAACGGCTGCTGATGCGCTCGATGGGGCTGCCTGAGGCGGCGCTTGCATTCTACGATTTTCCGGGCATCCCCGACCCTGACGAATTCAAGGCCGCCTATCACGCCGCACTTGAGGCCGTAACCCGCGACAGCGCAGCCGCGGACGCCGTCATCGAAGAAGCTGCGGCGGCGTTCCGGCACAATATCGCCGTTTCGGTCGAAGTCGCGCATCGCACGGCGCAGCAAGGCAGCCGCAACCTGGCTAATTCGCAGTGAGAGGTTTCGCCGGAGCCGCGGCGAGCGCTTGAATGGCGTCCTCGGCTTCGGCGTCGCGGGCGCATTGCATGGGCGTCTTGCCGTCCGCCGCGGTCCGCTCGGGGTCCGCGCCAAGTTCGATCAGGAGCCTGATGAGGTCGCCCAGGTTGTTCTTGGCCGCGATGACGAGCGGGGTTCGGCCGGCGCTGTCGGCGGCGTTCGGGTCCGCACCGAGATGAACGAGAATCCGGATGGCGAGCGCGGTCTCCGCGCGGTTCTTGTCGTTGAGATAATGCTCAACCGCATAGAGCAGCGGCGTCATGCCCGACATCTTCTCGGCGCGCTCGTCGATCTTTGCGCCGGCCTCGCCGAGAAGGCGGACAATCGAGGCCGCCTCGGTCATGGTCACGGCGTGATGGGTAACGGTACGGCCGAGACGGTCCCTGCTGTCGGGATGTGCGCCGGCCTTGAGCAGCAATTTCGCGATCTCGGCCTTTTCGGCGACCATGAGCGGGGTCATCTGCGAAATCTCTTCGCGGACATTGGGATCGGCGCCCGCCTCCAGCAGCTTGCGCAACTCCTCCGTCTCCTCGAATGCGAGCGACGTCCAGAGCGCCTGCGCCAGCGACATCCTGATCTGCCCGCGATCCGATTTCGGCGTCGACTCCTGCGAAGCGGCGCCAGCGGCGGCAGACTGGCCGGGAGGAAGGGCGGCCGTTGCGCAGACAAGGGCGATGAGAATTCCGCTGCAACGCAATATATAGCGCCTGCCTTGTCCAGTCATTACCCGGTATGGTCTCATATATTCAGGCTACCGAATTTGCCATCTGGTCTGCGCTTGAAGGAGTGTTTAGAATGATTCCCAGTATTATCAAGAGTATAACCTTTATTTTCATACCTGTCCCGCTGATCCCTTGCCATAGTAATACTACTTCAGGCTAAAGCTATAGTGACTGCTTCGCAGGCAATTCCGGCCGCATCGCCCGGGCGGCGGAAAAACTTACGCGCGCTCGCCCTTGAGCCGGGCCAGCGCCTTCTCCCGTCCGATCAGCGGCAGCATGAGTTTCAACTCCGGCCCATGAGCCTGGCCCGTGAGAGCGAGCCGCAGCGGCCGGAACAGCGCCTTGCCCTTCACGCCCGCCGCTGCCTTCAGCGCGTCGGTCCAGCGCATCCAGACATCCTCGTCCCAAGGCTCGGGCGGGAGCAGCGCGCGCGCTGTCTCCAGCAATTCCGGCGACTCGATCTCCGGCTCGACGGGACCGGCGATCACCCGCCACCAGGTCCGCACCTCGCCGAACACGCCCAGATTGGGACGAACTGCTTCCCAGAAAGACGCACCGCCTGCAACACCCTCCGACTCCAAACGCTCCGCCACTTCGGCATAGTCCATGTTCTGCAGCGCCTTGGCGTTCAGCGCCTTGAGTTCCTCCGGATCGAAGCGGGCCGGCGCTCTCGACAGCGTGGCGAAATCGAACAGCGCGGCGAGGTCTTCATGCGTCTTGTAGGGTGCAACCGCGTTCGATGTGCCTATGGTCGCGGAATGCGACAGCACCGCGATCGGCTCCAGCCCGGCTTCGCGGAATGACCGGATCGACAGCGAGCCGAGACGCTTGGACAGCGCCTGCCCATCCGCCCCGACCAGCAGATTGTGGTGAGCGAAGATCGGGGAATCGACGCCCATCGCCTCGAAAAGCTGAATCTGCACGCCGGTATTGGCGACATGATCCTCGCCGCGAATGACATGCGTCACGCCGTAATCGGCATCGTCCACGACGCTGGGCAGAGTGTAGAGATAGGTTCCGTCCTCGCGTACGAGCACCGGGTCGGACAGCGACGACGCTTCGATGGATTGCGCGCCGCGGATGAGATCGTCCCAGGCGACGCTTCGGTTCTCCAGCAGGAAACGCCAATGCGGCCTGCTGCCCTCGGCTTCGAGCTTCGCCTTGTCCGCATCCGTCAGCTTCAGCGCAGCGCGGTCGTAGACCGGCGGCAGTCCGCGCGCGAGCTGGCGCTTGCGGCGGCGCTCCAGCTCGTCCGGCGTCTCGTAGCACGGATAGAGCCGCCCGGCGTCCTTGAGCATTTCGACGACGGCGTCGTAGCGCGCGAAACGCCCTGACTGCCGGACTTCCTGATCCCAGGTCAGCCC
>CAYOUE010000001.1:0-65486 GCA_964407075.1 uncultured Hyphomicrobiaceae bacterium | reverse complement strand
CCAGTGCATGAAGGGCTGCGAGTTGATGTTCTCGTCGTCCTTGACGAAGTCGAGACCGCCTTTGAGAGCCTCGTAGACCACGCGGCCGTAATTGCGGCCGGAAAGGCCCAGCTTCGGCTTGGTCGTGGCCCCGAGCAGCGGCCGGCCGAACTTGTCAAGGCGCTCGCGTTCGACAACGACGCCGGTGGCGGGTCCCTGGAACGTCTTCAGGTAGGCGACGGGAATGTGCATGTCTTCAAGCCGCAGAGCCTTCACGGCTTTGAACCCGAAGACGTTGCCGATGATTGAGGCCGTCAGGTTGGCGATCGAGCCCGGCTCGAAGAGGTCGAGATCGTAGGCGATGTAGGCGAAATGCTGGCCGGGCGCGTTCGGCACCGGATCGACCCGGTAGCATTTGGCGCGGTATTTTTCGCAGGCCGTCAGCCGGTCGGTCCACACGACCGTCCAGGTCGCGGTCGAACTTTCGCCCGCAACGGCGGCTGACGCCTCGACCGGATCGACGCCGTCCTGCGGTGTGACCCGGAACAGCGCGATGATGTCGGTGTCCTTCGGCACGTAATCGGGCTGCCAGTAGCCCATCTTCTTGTATTCCATCACGCCGGCCTTGTAGCGGTCCTTGCCCGTGACCTGGGTTGCGCCTGTGTCCATGAAATGCTCCTTTCCGGCCTGTGGCCGCTTCAGATTCCTTTGCCGCAGCGGCTCATCGGCTCAGCCCGCGCGGCGTTTCCTCTCGACCAGCTTCATAATCATCGGCGTTAGAATGAGCTGCATCGCCAGATCGAGCTTGCCGCCCGGGATCACGATCGAGTTCGCGCGCGACATGAAGCTGTCGTGGATCATCGAGACGAGATAGGAGAAGTCTATGCCGCGCGGATTGCGGAAGCGGATCACGACCATCGATTCGTCCGGCGTCGGTATCCAGCGGGCGATGAATGGGTTGGAAGTATCGACCGTCGGCACGCGCTGGAAATTGATGTCGGTCTGCGTGAACTGGGGACAGATATAGTGCACATAGTCCGGCATACGGCGCAGGATGGTGTCGGTGACGGCCTCGGCGGAATAACCGCGCGCCGCCTTGTCGCGATGAATTTTCTGGATCCATTCTAGATTGAGCACCGGTACGACGCCGATTTTCAGGTCGGGATATTGCGCGACATTGACAGTGTCGGTGACGACAGCACCATGCAGACCTTCATAAAACAGAAGGTCCGTATCCGACGGAAATGGCTTCCATTGCGTGAATGTGCCGGGTGGCGTTCCGAAAAGCGCCGCCTCGGCTTCGTCATGCACATAATGGCGCGTTAGTCCGGTTCCGCTATCGCTGTAATCGCGAAATGTCTTCTCCAGTTCGGACAGCAGGTTGCATTCCGGTCCGAAATGGCTGAGATGCCTGTTACCCGCGCGCTCGGCTTCCACCATCGCCTCGCGCATTCCCTTGCGGTCATAGCGGTGAAAGGCGTCGCCCTCGACCATCGCCGCCTTGACGCCCTCGCGGCGGAAAATCTGCTCGAACGTATGGCGGACAGTCGATGTTCCCGCGCCTGACGATCCGGTGACGGAAATGATGGGATGCTTCTGGGACATGCTCCGTCTCCTTGCAGCCGTCAGACGCGCAAAAGGCCGCGCCGCCCGAACAGCGGCGAGCGCTCGAAGATCGTGTTCGGGTCTGCCTTGTAACGGGCGATCCGGCCGATCTCGTCCGCCGAGCCGAACATGAGCGGCGTGCGCTGATGAACGGTTTCGGGCGCAATGTCGAGAATCCGGGTGAACCCGTCGATGGCCTGACCGCCGGCCTGCTCGACCAGAAAGGCGATCGGGTTCGCCTCGTAGATCAGCCGCAGCCTGCCCCGTTCGTACCCCTTGCGCGCGTCGCGCGGATAGAGGAACACCCCGCCACGCATCAGGATTCGGTGACATTCCGCGACCAGGGATGCGATCCAGCGCATGTTGACGTTCGTCCCGCGCGGGCCTTCCTCGCCCGCGAGGCAATCGTCGATGTAGGAGCGTATGGCGTCGCTCCAGTGGCGGTAATTCGAGGCGTTGATGGCATATTCGTCAGACTCGGCGGGTATGACGACATGATCCGCGGTCAGACGGAAGATCCGGGTCTGCGGATCGAGCGTGAAGATCGACACGCCTTCCCCGACAGTCAGAACGAGAGCGCATTGCGCGCCGTAAATCACGTAGCCGGCAGCCAGTTGCTCCGAACCGGGCTGATCGAAACTTCGTTCTCCCTTGCCGGGCAGAATCGAGAAGATCGTTCCGATGGACACATTCGTGTCGATGTTCGATGAACCGTCCAGCGGGTCCATCGCGACGGCCAGCGGTGCATCGGCGTCCAGCAGCAACAGGTCCTCGAACTCTTCCGATGCGACGATTGCAACGGGTGCGCCGCGCAGTTCCGCGACGAGGCGGCTGTTGGCCCAGACGTCCAGCTCCTTCTGATCGTCGCCGTCTGCATTCTCGCCGACCGAAGCGCCAAGCTCGCCCAGCAGGGGTCCCGAGGCGATCCGCGCCGCGATGCCGCCTGCGGCTCCGGCTATGGCGTTGATCGTCGACGCCACAGCGCGCCGAGACCGATCGGCCTGTGTCCAACTGTTCAGATAGAGGTCGAGCGTGACCTGGGTATCCATGCCGGCCGCCTCCCAACGGCTGAACTTTTCATTCTTTGTGCTCGCTGTCCGGCTTGATCTTTTTCTGTCCGACACTATGAAGCCAACTGTCGGTTTAGTAAAATTAATAGTTGTTTCATTTATGCATAGAATTTCTTAATCTCATGACATGCGGAGCATCAGCCTCAAGCAACTGCGCATTGTCGCTGCGATCGCGGCGTCCGGGCGTGTACTCGCCGCGGCAAAAGCGCTGAACGTGACGCCGCCTGCGGTGACGCAACAACTCAGGCAACTCGAAAACTTGCTCGGCCTGCCTCTGTTCGAGAGAACGCGGGACCGCATGAAGCCGACCGCAGCGGGTCAGGTGCTGCTCGGTAGCGCCAAACGCATCGAAACCGAGCTGACCGCTTGTTGGGAAGAACTGAGCGCCATGCGCGGGCTGAAGGGCGGATCGGTCTCGATCGGCGTCGTCAGCACCGCGAAATATTTCGCACCCGCCGCGCTTGGAGCCTTCGCCCGCAAATATCCCGAACTCGGCCTGAGGCTTTTCATCGGCAACCGCGAGGAAACGATCCGGCGACTCGCCGCGCTAGAATTCGACATCGTCATCATGGGGCGCCCGCCGGAAGACCTTGCCGTGGAAAGCGCTGTCCTCGGCGACCATCCTCACGTCATCATCGCGCCGCCCGGCCATCCTCTCTGTGCAAGGCGCGCGCTCGCGCCGAAAGACCTCAGGGACGAGATCTTCCTGATGCGGGAAGCGGGGTCAGGCACGAGAGGACTGATGACCCGCTTTTTCGGTGAGGCCGGTGTTGAGCCGAAAGCGGGCATGGAGATGCCGTCGAACGAGACGATCAAGCAGGCGGTTATGGCCGGGCTTGGGATCGCGTTCATATCCGCCCACACCATCGCTGCGGAAATCGAAACGAAGCGGCTCGCCATTCTGGACGTGAAGGGTTTGCCCGCATGGCGGCAATGGCGCGTCGTGCACCATGCCGACAAACGCCTGACGCCGCCTGCGGGCGCCTTGCGCGAATTTCTGATCGCGGAAGGCTCAACCTTCCTGCCCGCCTCGCTTCCCGTCAGAACGTCAAGGGATACGGCGATCGCGGACTGGGACGGCGGCAGGACCTGATGCGCCGCAAAGGCGGCGGTTGAGCAGCAGGGTCAGAAGAACCTGAAAAAGGTCGCCGGGCGTAAATCGGGCTTGTAGACGGCGGACTGGCCCGTCGCCTGACGCACCCAGTAGGAAAAGACGAGTCCGAAAGTGATGGTGGCGGCGAATGCGATCTGGAGCAGCAGGACGAGCGTGTATCCGGCCACACCGTCGAGCAACCCGAACTGCGCGGCCAGGATCGCCCCGATCAGAGCCGCCATGCCCGTAAAGCCGAGTCCCAGCCATCCGAGACCTTCAAGCGACATGCGCAACAGGACGATCCAGACCGCGGCGAGCCCGAATCCTGTGACAGCCTTCAGGCTGATGAGCGAACCATCGCTGACGATCCAGGTCGAGACGGAATAATAGGACGGGTTGAACGTCGCCAGCGTGAGGAACGTCACGAGGAGAAACCTTGCAAGAATGCCGGCCAATGGCAAAGCCTTGCGGACGTTGGCGTAACTCTTCATGACGGCGTTTCGAGAATGTCCAGATAAGCCGCCCGGCGCAGCTCTTTCAGGGTCGCGTCGAGCGCAGCGCGGCGGCTTGCTTGTTCGCGCCAGCTTTCCAATGCCTCACGCAGCCGCCCGTCAAGCTTGACGACGAATTGCACTGCGCTGGCGAAGTCGCCGGCTTCGACATCGGACGTGATCCGTTCGATGATGGCGCCGTCCTGATTGCTGCCCGCGGATCCGCCAAAACCGAACAGACCGGAGAACGGGAAGGACGGCGCGGGCACAGCACCGTCCGTTCCCACGAGAAGATCCTGACTTTTCAGCTCGGCCAGCTTCTTGCCGTATTCGGCGCGAAGGTCGTAATGGCCGGGAACGCCTTCCATGGCATCGTTAAGGAGCGTATCCAGAAGCGGGCCTATGACCGGGTGCTCTCCAATCAGCGTTATGGCGACCGCGACAGCGGTGTCGAATGGCGCGGAACGCTCAGCGGACGCCGTCACGAATTGAACCGCTACGAGGATTGTTGCGGGGTCGGAGGCCGCGCGGCGGGCCGATGGAATTCCGAGGCGCGTTTCGATCCCGGCGATCGAGCGTTCGACGGCGTCCAGCCTCCCGGACTGTTTTTCGGGCAGATGGAGCGCGAGCGTGGCGAACGAGATGCCTGCCAGCGCCAGCGCAGAGGCGGCCAGAAAACGATCCGAAACGCTGCCGCCCACCGCCTTTACGCGCCGCAGGACGCCTCGGGCCGCGCCGCCCATACTTCTGACAGCGCTGGCGAGAGCTACGCCGAGTCCTGCGATCCCGGAGCGGCGGCGTGCACCGTCGAATGTTCCGAATGCACCGGACTTGCCGGAAGCGCGCTCGGCTGCATCCTTGCCGTCTACAGATTCCCCGGCAGCTTCCGACATCGCCTACCCTCTTGTTTCCATATCGTTCCGCCAGAGGGAGATCAGTGTGTCGAGAGCCTGACGAACGCGCATTTCGAGATCCGAACCGGACAGGAAGCCGAACCATGAGCCGCCCCGCGCCGCATATGGTCCGGACGTGCGCGCGGGGTCGCGGGCGCTGATGCGGACAATCTCGTCGCAAGCTGTGGCAACCCCTTCGACGAGCGGCAGTTGATGAAGCAAGGACGTACGGAAACCTCCGCGAACGAAGCCACGGAACTCCAGGGCGCCGGCTGCGGCCCTCGACAACCCGATAAAGCGCAGGCCGGGCGCGTTCGCAGCGGCGGCAGGCAGCCCTCCAGGCAGAACCGGAAATGCGGCCATAGCCGGCTTGCCTGACAGGATTTGCGCCTGCGCTTCGGATGACCGGACCAGCTTCACGATCATCCGGCCGTGCAATCCATGCGCCCGCGCGAGCGCTTCCGCAATCGCCAGCGTATCGGCGGTTACAAGCACTTCAAAGCTCCCGTGATTCAGCGCAAAATCGCCGAAACTGTCCTCGGGACGTTCCGCATTCACGGAAAACGCCGCGCATACGCTCTGCCCGGTCGGCGCCGCGGTGACGATTGGGGTGTCCTCGGTTTCAAGACGCGCCAGTTCGCCGCGTGAAATCAGACCGATTGCGGACGGGTCGGACGCAACCGCCGCCAGCATGTCTGCGCCGGACTTGATCCGTATGTCGGGACGGTACAGCCATCCGTCCGCCTTGAGACTGGCTTCCGACCAGGCCTCGAACCAGCCAGCCGCAGGATCGGCGACATAGACGGTCCTAAGCGCGGCGGGACTTTCCGCGCTGGCGCCGGTCCCCGCCTCCTGGGGCCATGCCGGGGTCACGGCGAAGCAGGCGCTCAGAACGAGGACGCCCGGCAGGGAGAAGTGGGGAAATTTAGGAAGACGCATGTCGGACCTTTACAATGTTTATACGTGTACGGACGAAGGATCTGGTGACGGCAAGGCCACGGCTGTGCCTGTCGCAATCAGCTTCAGCAGCTTGCGCCCGTCGGCATGAGTGCCGCGAAGCAGCTTGATATGGGTCGAGACGATTGCGCCGGCGTTAAACTTCCGCCCTTTCCGACACAATTCGCCGAGCAGTCTTTCCAGCGCGATCTCCACGGCTGCGCGATCGGCGGGCAACTGCGCACGGACGAAAGCGCCCAGCCCTGCGAACAGCCCGTTTTCCTCATCCTCTTCGCAGACGACTTCGGCGATCACGATGCCGAGCGGCCTCCCTGCCTCGCCCTGCACTAAAGGCTGCATGGTGATGGCCGGCTGCAAGCCGCAGGCAGCGCGCTCGAAGCACGCCTGGCTGACGGGGCTGTCCTGGTCTGCGCTCATGGCCGGAACTCGAACGAAAGACGCCGTCCAGCAGGTGTCTGGGCTGCCGGACGCGTAAGGCGGCACTGATTCATTGCTGAAAAATCTAGCCGAACTGCGTGAATGAATCGCTATATCAGAGTATAAAATCGAAAATACACAATTCAAATACTCTTAACGAAAATAAATAATGCGTATTTTATAAATATTTTTAGATCATATGACAACAATAATAAGATTTTTTATTGCTGGCTTTCATGATAATTTAAAGTTCACAAAATAATAGTCGCTGTATCGAATAGAGGCTGCACCGGTCAACCGGCTGCCGCCTTGCGGGCAGACAAGCAACGAACGACAGGATAAGAATGGTCGAGATGATTGAGGGCAATCCGGCCGTCGGCGGCAGCGGGGGCGCATCCGGCAACAGCGCAACGATCTTCGATTACATGCGTCTCAGGGCGGCTGAATGCCGCTATCTCGACAATGAAGGCGAATGGAAGATCATCGACAACGCCATATTCCAGCTCGGTCTGCGTCCGGCCGACGCCAAGAGCTATCTGGTGGGCGCCGCCATCTGCGACGGCTTCTCGACGGAGTCGCTGGTCCGGCGGATGCTGCTGGACATCGCCCGGGGCTTCAAGACCCGCTCGGACCGCATTTCAAAGGACAGGTTCGAGTTCATGGTCGAAGCTGCGCTCGGACTTGCACGCAACGAAATATCGAAGGCCGAGGCGGAGGATCTCGTAAAGGCGGCGTGTGAAAGCGTCTCGCTCAAAGCCCGCCCGCGCGGCCTCCTGCGTTCGCGCCGATGGTACGCCGCCGCCGGCGCGGCCGGCCGCAAGACGAATCATCCCGAGTGACGGAGTCCAGCATGGCGCCTACATCCTTTCTGAACTGGCTCGGGTCGCTATCCTTCGACGTGGCCTTTATCGTCATAATCCTGCCGACGATTCTTATCGCCATCATCGGTACGATGGCCGCTAGAACGATCTTCACGGGAATGTTGACCTCCGCGAGCGCTGTCGGACCTGCAAAGAACCAGGTCGCGGCAGAAATCTACGCGGTGGTCCTCGGGTTCATCATCGTCTACGGCTTTTCCGAGTTCAACGAAGCCCGGCAGAACGTCCTTCATGAAGCAGCCGCGCTCAACCGCCTCGTGGCTCAGGCTCCCCTCGCCGGAGAATCGGCCAGCGCTGCGATCAGCGATGCGGTGCGCGGCTATTCCGAGACGGTCGCCATCAAGGAATGGCCGCTCATGGCGAATGGCGGCGAAAGCCCGGAAGCGATCGACTGGCTCAACAGGATCGACAGGGCCGTCATCAGTGCCGGAGACGGAGCCGGCGGGTTGGTGAAAATACGTCTGTCCGCCCTGCTGGACGAAGTGGTTTCGCGGCGGGTCGAGAGAATTTCCGTCGCGCCGGATCCGCTGCTGTCCGACATTATCTTTCACCTGCTTCTGGTCGGCGCCGGAATGGCCATCGTCATCGGCTGGTTCCTGCGGGGGCCGAGCGTCTTCATTCACCTGCTTCTGGTCGCCATCATCTCCAGTTCGGTCATCACGATGATGGTCCTGTCCGCACAGCTTCTCTATCCATTCAGCGGTCCGGTTTCGATTTCGCCTGAACCGTTTCTTGCCATCGCTTCCGCGCGCGGGGGGTAAGCCGGAATGTTCGGGCCGGTCAATTTTCTGCTTCGCTGGCTGTTCACGATGCTGCTCGTCTTCTCGACATACAATCCGAGCGGACGTTCGTTCTATCATTGGGCGATCGGGGGCGACGCCCCCGGCGCGCTCGCCGCCTCGCTCGGAATAGCGATGCTTGCAGGCTATATCTTTCTGATACGCAGCATGTTGCGCTCGATGAAGTCGGGCGGTGTGGCGCTCGTCGCCGTCTTTCTCCTGCTCTTTAACATCATGCTGGTCGATCTAGGGCTCGTGACCGTCTCGGGCGGCTGGGTCGTCACCGTCATGACCCAGGTTTCTGTCGCGACGCTGCTCACGATCGGCCTCTCTTTCTCGGCCATACGCGCGCGGCTCGCAGGGCAGATCGATTCCGATGACGTCGGACGGTAGTTCGGTCAGCAAGCCCTACGCACGTTCCACGCAATTTTGCATTTCGGATTATGGAAAATGTAATTCCTCGACGCTATCGTGGCCCTGAAGTCCATCCCAGTTATCGCAAGCGGGGTTTCATGAGGAGGTCGTCTCAGGTCGGATTTGCCGCCTCGATCGGGCTGGCGATCCTTTCCGCCTCATTGGTCGCCGATTTTTCATCCGAAAGGGAAGCGCCCTATTTTCTGTCCAAAGCGACTGCAGGCATGGTGACAGCGACCGGATTCCTTCCCGATCTGACGGCCGCTTCCGGACGGACGGGCAGTTCCGTCCTGCCAGCCGAAATGCGCCGGCGCGCGCTCGTCTATCGCGTTCACCAGAAACTCACGCGCAGTGCTGACGAGGTCGCCCCCATTCTGTTCTAAGGGAGATCCCCGGAATGACGATCCGCCTTTCAGCAGCAGTTTTTCTCTTCGCATTTTTGGCGAACGGTCCCATTTCCGCCGAAATGGCCGAGAGCGAGACGCGCACGTCCCTGCGCTCGCCCGCAATGCCGCTCGACGGAGACTCACCCGGCGCTGCGCATGGCAAGGGCCCCGGAAGCCCGCTTGCGTATACGGCTCAGTCGTCGTCCTATGGCATGACCGTAATGGGCTACGACCCGGACTGGGATTATATCGAGCAGTCCATTCGTAGCGGCGCCGTCGATCCGATGGTCTCCGCCGCAAGAAGTACGAGCGAATGGATCATCGCAGGTAGCCGCGCCATGGCGGAAGCTGCTGAAGAGGCGGGCGAATGGATAAAGCTGCGCTCGGACGAGGCAATCGACGCGGCGTGGGACGCGACCGGCTGGATGAGGCTTCATTCGGAGAACGCCGTCAGCGCCGCCAGGGATGCCGGCGACTGGGTCGTGTCGAGTTCCAGTTCCGCCATGAACAATGCAGGGAATGCGGCTCTGACAGGATATAACAGCTTCTCGATCCTGCAGGACTGGTCCGACGACGTTGTCGACGGCGTCAAGGAGCGATTACGCGCTCAGGGGGCCAGCGAATTCGCCCTTCTGGTCGACGAAAGCGGGTTTGCCCTTGTGGACGTGCAGGTCAGCGTCGGGCTGATCCCCGGACTGACGGTTTCGTTCCGGCACGACCGCAATCTTTCGTCCGAGGAGCTTGCGGCTTTCAGCAGCAAGGTCGACGACTACGCTGAACGCACATCAGGGATCATGGCCTTCTTCGAAGTCGTTTTGCTGCGCAAGCTCGCGCAAGCCGGGGAATATTCGGGCAACGTCCGTTTGAGCGGGATAGACGTGAATATCTTTCCGTTGCCTGCCCTCGTGTTGAGTTTCGATCCTTTCAGATATACGGCGCTGCAGAACCAGACGCTCGACGACGCCTATAGTATGACACAGGTGGAGGCCAAAAAGATCGAGAACATCGAGGACCGGATCACGAAGATCGAATCCCGTATTTTCAACCGGGCGAATTCGGGAACGGCTGAATGAGATGAGGCTGCGGCTACAAATCCGTGCAACAGCGGCTGGCCTGTTCGGCAGCCTTCCGGACATCGGAGACTGCTGAACGATGTCCTTTCTTTCCGTTGCGGCAGAAAATCTGCTGCTGATCGTCGTCCTGCCCTGGCTCGTGCACACGGGCGCGCTCGACCTTGCGGAGCGCCTCGACAACCGGGGCATGTTCTCCATCCCGTTCTGCTGGAGCCTCGCCATCGCCTGCGGAAGCCTGCTTGCGATCGCAACCGGCGTCTTCGCCGATTTCACAAAGGAGGTCTCCGCCGCAAGCCTTTGGGATATTTCGGGCTTCTGGCATGAAGTCCGTTTCGTCAATATTCTGGCTGGCTACATCGGAGACCTGTCTTTCGCGTCAGGCGAGACGATCCCGGCCCGGCATATCCTGTTTTCGCAGATCCTGCTGGGCTGCGCAGGGGCGCTTACGGCGGTCAACTGCGTCATCGCGGTTCTGGGCTGGCGATCTTTCGGCGCGCTCAGGGGCATGGCTGCGCATGTCCTCATCGGCCTCTCGGTCTGGATCGTACTGACTGTCGGCGTCCTCGCAGGCTTCTGGGTCATACACTGGCTCAATTTCTGGGTCTTCCTCGTCCTGCTGATCGTGCTGGAAATGCGCAGGCGCGAAGAAGGCGTCACGCGGCTCTCGTTCTGAGCCGCGCCGCCATACTGCATCAGAGTCAGCAGATAACTGCCGGACGCCGCGTTCGAACCGGTCAGTGCTGCGGAACACCCGCTTGCAGATACTTCCGATCGCCGTCTGAGCGGCGCGATGTCATTCGCATGACTGTCCAGAGCAATACGCCGATGCCGCCGCTGTAGAGCGTGGCGGCCGCCATCGCCAGACGGTAGTCGAAATCGGACTCGATAAGACCTTCCACAAGCACGGCGAATGCGATCGCAAAGGCTGCTGTGAAGAGGATGGCCACGCTTGTCGCAGCAAATTCGTTATCCAGCCACGTGTCCCAAGCGGGATTCCTGAACGCAAGCGATATTAAGAAGAGCGATGCGACGACTGCTGCAAGCAGAGCAGCTTCGCCCGCGACAACGGCAAAATGTGACATTTGAACGAACCACACCATGAAACGCGGCGGCCCGCCGCGCGGGGTGCGGCAAGGTCCGGGCCAGTGGCGTGTTGCTCATGACACGAGGCGCGCTGAAAGGCTGGGCCTGTCGCCAGCTGTTGAGATAAGCACTCCGCATGGAATTCGGCAAGCGGCTCGCAAAAATTTATCACGCCGGACTGACGCGCGGTTCCGGGCCGGGAAATATTTTTTTCAACCCATCGCGGGATGTTGATACGCGGCTGGGTTGGCCCCATTTCCGCTTCGTCTGGCCAGGACAGTCCGGCGCTCGGCTCCCCCTGACACCGTCCCGACGAATATTTCCGGCGCACCGGCCCCAGACCGAAAGGCATACCCGTGGACGCAACATTTCTGTTCGCAGACTGGCTTGGCAAACCCGTCTGGATGTGGATTGCATTCTTCTTCATCGTGATTGCTCTGCTGACTTTCGACCTTGGCGTACTGCACCGCAAGGAAAAGGAAATCGGGGTCAAGGAAAGCCTTCAGCTTTCAGCCTTTTACATCGTATTCGGGCTCAGCTACGGCATTTTCGTCTGGTATCAGCTCGGCCAAACAGCCGGCGTGAACTACCTGACCGGTTTTGTCGTCGAAAAGACGCTCGCAATGGACAACATCTTCGTCATTGCGGCGATTTTCAGCTATTTCGCCGTTCCGAGGCGCTACCAGCACAGGGTCCTGTTCTGGGGCATACTCGGCGTAATCCTGTTGCGCGGCGTCATGATCGGCGCAGGAGCCGCGCTCATTTCCGAATTCGAATGGATTCTTTACCTGTTCGCCGCATTCCTGATCTTCACCGGCGTCAGGATGTTGTTCTGGGACGGCCAGGAAAAGCCGATCGGCGACAATCCGCTCGTGAATTTCATGCGGCGGCGTTTCCGCGTCACCAACGAATATCACGGTTCGCGCTTCGTTGTGCGGCTGCCTGAACCGAAAACCGGAAAACGCGTCCTCTACATCACGCCTCTGCTCATGGCACTGGTGATGATCGAGATAGCCGACGTGATCTTCGCCGTCGATTCAGTGCCTGCGATCTTTGCGATCACCACCGATCCCTTCATCGTCTACACATCGAACGTCTTTGCCATATTAGGACTTCGCGCACTATTTTTCGCGTTGTCGGCGATGCAGGCGCGTTTCGTCTATCTCAAATATGCGTTGGCTTCGGTCCTGATATTCATCGGAGGAAAGGTCTTCGTAGCGGATTATTTCGATCTCGCCAAAATCCCGCCCGTGATTTCGCTCTCGGTTACCATCGCGCTCCTGGCCGCAGGCATTCTGATCTCGCTTTGGGCCACACGCTCGGAAGCGCCGAAAAACCCGGCGGACGACTTCAGCACGAGCAGCCGAAGCACCACGGCGCCGGAATGACGCTGCAAACTTGTGCGCCTGTGGGTAAACTTGTGCGCCTGTGGGTACTGACAGGCAGATGAAGCGGAAAAAAGCTGGTGCCGCAGGGGAGGATTGAACTCCCGACCTCACCCTTACCAAGGGTGCGCTCTACCACTGAGCTACTGCGGCTGAAGGCAGGCGGCTGACGCTGGCGGACAATGCCATGATGCCGGCGAATAGACAAGAGGTGAGCGCAGGCGTGCGGCCGCCTGCTTCGCGGCCTCCGGACAGGCTGGAAAAAGGGCGTGCCACGGCCTAAGATCCGGAACTGCCATCATCGAGGCCAAGCGCATGACCGGAACCCCCAGGACGCCGAAATCCGATGCCCGCGCTGAACGCGAAGCCCGCCTCGCCGCCCGGCTGCGGGAGAATCTGAAGCGCCGCAAGGCGCAGGCCCGGGCACGCAAGGACAGCGGCGAAGGCGGCGAAGATCCCGAAAAGTATGGCGCGTAAGGCTGCGCCGGCGCCGGGCTTGCGCCATGATGCCCGCTCGTTTAATCCTTAACGGTCATACCGGCGACATATCTCTAAAACGGGCGGATTCATTGATGGACCAGATTCGCATCAGGGGCGGAAAACCGCTCAACGGCGTCATTCCGATCAGCGGCGCAAAGAACGCAGCCCTGCCGCTGATGATCTCCAGCCTGCTCACATCGGAGACGCTGACGCTGAAGAACATGCCGAATCTGGCCGACACGAACCTTCTCGCCCGCATCCTGCGTAATCATGGCGTCGATTGCGCGGTGGACGGCAAGCGGGCGAACAGCAATGGCTGCGTGGGCGAAACGTTTCATCTGACCGCACGTGAGATCGTCGATTCGCGCGCGCCCTACGACATGGTTCGCAGGATGCGCGCCAGTTTCTGGGTGCTCGGGCCGTTGCTGGCCAGGCATGGAGAGGCGACCGTGTCCCTTCCCGGCGGATGCGCGATCGGCACGCGGCCCGTCGATCTTCATCTCATGGGACTGGAGAAGCTTGGCGCGCAGATGGAACTGACCGGCGGTTATGTCGTGGCGAAGACGCCGCGCGGCGGCCTGCGGGGCGCGCGGATCGAATTTCCGCTGGTCTCGGTCGGCGCGACGCATAACGTGCTGATGGCGTCGGCGCTGGCCAGAGGCGAAACCGTGATCGAAAACGCCGCGCGCGAGCCGGAAGTCGGCGATCTGGCCGAGTGCCTGGTCAAGATGGGCGCTCGCATCGAGGGCATCGGAACCTCCACGCTGCACGTTCAGGGAACGGACTATCTCGAAGGCGCGATCCACACCGTCCTGCCCGACCGTATCGAAACCGGAACCTATGCGATGGCGGTCGCCGCGGCCGGCGGCGAAGTGCTGCTGGAAGGCGCAAGGCCGGATCTGCTTCAGTCCGCGCTCGACACGCTCACTGAAGCCGGCGTTTCGATTGCCGGGACCAATCGCGGCATCAGCGTTTCGCGGAACGGCTCCGGGCTGCGTGCGGTGAATATCGAAACGCAACCATTCCCGGGATTTCCCACCGATCTGCAGGCTCAGCTCATGGCGCTGATGGCGAAGGCGGCGGGAACTTCCACGATACGCGAGACGATCTTCGAGAACCGCTTCATGCACGTGCAGGAACTGGCCCGCCTGGGCGCCGATATCAGGATCAGCGGCGACACCGCCCATATACGCGGCGTGCGCGCGATGCGCGGAGCGGAAGTCATGGCGACCGATCTGCGCGCATCCGTTTCGCTGGTCATCGCCGGACTGGTTGCGGAGGGCGAAACCACGATCAACCGCGTCTATCACCTCGACAGGGGCTTCGAGCGGCTGGAAGAAAAGCTGAGCGGTTGCGGCGCAGAGATCGAACGCATCTCGCTCTGAATGCAGCATCAGTCAATATTCGCGCCCTTTATCGAAATTTCTATTTTATTGCGAGCGGAAACCAGTTAATCCGTAATGAGTTGCCTTGCATTTATTTTTGCATACGCATTGCAGCGGAGTATCTGCTGTGCCGCTTTCGAGAAAAATTTTTCAAGTTCTTCCAGACATTTATGATGCCGCAGTTGATGGCGATCACTGGCAGAAAGCGCTCGACAGCCTCGCAGACGCCATCGGAGCGCGCGGGACAACGCTCATGGCGTACGACCTGGTCGACACGCCATTCAGGATTCATGCCTGGAACAGTCTGTATTCTGCTGAAGACATAAAGGAATACTCCCAGAAATACGCGAAGTATGAAGCAGAAATCGCCAAATTCATGCACTATGTGGAGCCGCGCAAAATAGTGCGCGATACGGAAGTCTGGCCAGAACTTGTACACTCAAGAAACCGGGAAGACATTGACTTTCTCAGAACCAGGTACGGCGTTCAAAGCCGCACCGGAGCCTATCTGAACCCTCGCAAGGCCTGGAAAGATCTCATCGCATTTCAAATGGCAGAGGATTGGGTAGACGTTCCGGACAGTTTCTGGAAGGCGTTTGAAATGGTCATTCCGCACTTGTCGAAATCAGTCGAAGTCGGACGGACGTTCTCGCTTCTGCATCTGCGATACCGCGCCATACTGGCGGCCCTCGACAATCTCGGAATCGGCATCTGTATCGCCACGCACGCAGGCTGGATCGCTGTCGCCAATGCGGAGGCGCAGAATATCCTCTCGGCGAACGACGGGCTTGTGCTCTCGAAAGAGCAACGGCTCGTGGCGCGCAATGAGGATGTGACGCAGCAAATCCGCGAGGGCATCGAACTTACCGCGCATACAGCCAGCGGCAGAGGCAATTCCGAAGAAATAGCCATAGTTTGCCCGCGCCTGTCCGGAGCGACGCCGTTTCTGATCGAGATCTGCCCTTTGCGCGACAGCGCCGCAGAGCTGGAAGCGGATTTTTCAGGCAGCCTTGTCTGCATCATCGACCCGGACCGCACGACGGAAATCTCGACGAAAGGCATGGCGCAGATCTACGGTTTATCCCCCGCAGAGGCTGCGGTCTGCGAGTCCATGATACACGGGCGGACGGCCGCCGAAATTGCCGAAGAACGCGGCGTTTCTCCCGAAACCGTGCGCTCCCAGGCGCGCGCGGTTTACGCCAAGGCGAATATTGCCAGCCGCATCGAACTGATCCGCCTCGCCCAGCAGCTCAATCCCCCCATTCGCTGACGCGCCTTTACACAGTATGCTGGCAAATCCTGTCATGCTGGATTACTGCTGAAAGCGAAAACGATTGGAGGAACCCTATGACCCACGCAATCAGAGTTCACGCCTATGGCGGGCCGGAAGCCATGAAGTGGGAGCAGGTGGACGTCCCGGCGCCGGGACCGGGCCAGGCCAGGATCCGGCATCACTATGCCGGGCTCAACTTCATCGACACCTATCACCGCTCAGGGCTGTATCCGCAGCCTTCCCTGCCCTTCGTGCTCGGCGCGGAAGGGTCGGGTGAAGTGCTCGAAGTTGGTCCCGGCGTAACCGACGTAGCGCCCGGCGACAGGGTGGCCTACGCCAGCATCATCGGCGCATATGCGGAAGAGAGGCTCGTTCCCGCCGATCGCCTCGTCAAGCTGCCGGACGCCATAGACAGCAAGCTCGCGGCCGCGATCATGCTGAAAGGCATGACAGTGCAGTATCTGCTTCGCCAGACCTATATGGTCGACCCGCAGACCGTCATGCTGCTCCACGCGGCGGCCGGAGGCATCGGCTCGATCGCGACCCAGTGGGCGGCCCATCTCGGCGCGACGATCATCGGTACGGTAGGCTCCGAGGAAAAGGCCGCGATCGCCAGATCGCACGGCTGTACGCATGTCATCAATTACCGGACCGAGAATTTCGTCGATCGCGTCAAGGAGATCACCGGCGGTGCGGGCGTGGACGTCGTCTACGACTCCATCGGCAAGGACACCTTTCCCGCATCGCTCGACTGCCTGAAGCCGCTTGGCCTATGGGTCACGTTCGGCAACGCTTCCGGCCCGGTGCCGCCCTTTGAAATCGCCATACTCGCGCAGAAAGGCTCGCTTTTCGCCACGCGCCCGCTGCTGAACAGCTACATCGCGACGCGCGAAAAGCTGCTCGCCAGCGCGCAGGATCTGTTCGACGTGATCGACAAGGGGCATGTGAAGATCCCCATCAATCAGACCTACCCGCTGGCCGATGCGGCGCAGGCGCACCGCGATCTCGAAGCGCGCAAGACGACCGGCTCGACGGTCCTCGAAATCGCTCGCGCATAGGGCCGGCGCGTGCTGGAGCGTTCGCCATACAGATCCGGGCTTGCCGCGCGAGACGGGTCATGGCGGCTCTACAGCGTCAGCGGCGTGATTCTGGCGGCCGGCCTCTATTCGGCGATCCATATTGCGATCCGGCTGATCGCTTCTCTCAATCTGGGAGAAGACGATCCGCTCGATGCGATACTTTCGCAGACGCTCCGGCTGGGCTACCTCCCGGAGCAGCCGCCCTTGTACAACTGGGCGATCTGGGCGCTCGGCGAGGTCATCGGACCGGGCGCGCTGCGTTTCCAACTCCTCAAATACGGGCTGTTAACGCTGACATGCGTCTTCATCTTTCTTGCCGCGCGCCGTGTCATGAAAGGCGATGCGTTCTGGGCGTTTCTGTCGGTGGAGGCGCTGGCGCTGATCTATCAGATAAGCTGGCGCTTCCATGAAGGCTTCACGCACGCTGTCGGCGCGATGTGCGCGGTGGCGGGGGCGTTCTGGGCGCTGCTGCGGCTGATCGAGCAGGGAAGGCGGCTGGATTTCGCTCTGTTCGGCGCGGTCGCCGGGCTGGGCGCGCTGACGGTTCCGGTTTTCTGGGTTTTTCTGGCTTCGCTCATTGCGGCTGCGCTCTTGCAGCCCGTCCTGCGAAAAGCGATCATCCGCCCGCGACTGGCGCTTTCACTTGCGGCCATGGCTGCGATCGCGGTACCGCACTATCTGTGGCTGGCGGGGACGCCGGAGGGGATCGCCGCACTGTTTCCGGCCTTTCAGTCAGGCGACACCGCGCTTGTCCTGCGCCAGACGCTCTCGGGCGCGCGGCGGGCGTTCACCGAGCCTCTGATGTATCTCGCGCCGCTCATCTTCATGCTTCCTGTCTTTTTTCCGGGAATGCTGCGGAGCCTGGCGCGCAAGGCACACCTCGTTCCGAACAGGGAAACCGAACCGGACCTCGAACAGCTCCTGCTGCACAAGACGCTGTTCTGTCTCGCCGCGCTGCTCGCGGGGGCGGTCCTGTTCGGGCATCTGCGCTATCCGACCCATGCGCTGATGCCGCTGTTTCTGCTCACCTCGATCTGGCTCATGGCTCAGGCCCGCAACGCGGCTCCTCCCGCGGGACAGATACGCCGCTTCGTCGTCATGGCGATCGGCGTGGCGATCGTTGCGCTTTTCGGACGGGTGGCGAACATGTACGTCCAGCATCCGGTCTGCAATATCTGCCGATGGGGCGTTCCGTATGCGGAGCTTGCGGATGAGATGAAGGCGCGCGGCTTCGCGGGCGGTCAGATCCTTGTCGAAGACAACGAACTGGGAGGCAATCTGCTCAGGTTTTTTCCGGACAGCCGCATCATGCTCTCGGGCTCGAAAGTTTATGCGCCGCCACTATTGGAGTCCGAACCCGCAATGACGCGCACAGCGATCCTGTGGCCGGCCGAACTGTCAGCCGAAGAGGCGGCGGCGCGCCTTTCCCGGCTCGCTCCACGTATAAGCGCGGACATGCTCGGCGCCGCTGACACGATCACCCTGCCATGGAGCGGATATAACTGGATCGCAGACGGCGCGCCGTCCGCGTCCTGGCGGCTGCTGATGACCGAAACGGCGCTTGCTGAACGCAATTCAAAACGCCCGACAATAAACCGTTAAATATAGCTAAGTCGTTTTAACGTAAGTAATATTACAGATTAATGGAATTGACAGTTTTTTCCTGCCCGATTTTACAGAAAATTTTCAATAACACTCTAAACATGCTGATGCGCGGAATAAGCGCGTGAGCATTTTCAGAGTTCCGGCCCATATCCGGCCCGTATTGCAGGAAAAGTCCATGAGTGATCTTCTGGTTGAAGCGGAAAAGCCCGCTGAAGAAGCCGAAAAGGCCGAACCGGCTACAGAGAACGTCGCATCCGGCAACGACGCCGATGCGCTTTTCGTGATGGGAATGCGCTATTCGACCGGGCGGGACGTTGCGCATGATCTCGTGGCGGCGCACAAGTGGCTCAATCTTGCCGCCATGATGGGACATGAGGGCGCGCTCGCCGCCCGCGCGGAACTCGCGAGCGAAATGTCGGCGGCCCAGATTGCGGAAGCTCAGCGCGAAGCCCGCAACTGGCTCTGGAGCAGGCGCGAGCGCGAGGAGCGCAAGCAGACTTCCGAAACAGCAGCCGCAGTCGTCCGTCCGCTCTATGTGAGGCGAAAAGCCCAGGCGATGCGAAGCGCGAAAGCCTTCGCGCGCATCGCGGGATAAGCGCCACGGAACGGGATTTCAGCCGAAGGCGCTTTCGAACAGCTCGATAAAGCCATCCTCGGTCATCTCGCGCGGATTTGTCGGCGTGGAATGGTCGGCCATCGCCGCCGTCGCCATGCCGGGAATGATCCCACGCGGCAGGCCCATCTCCGCGAGGCTCGCAGGCATTCCGATTTCGGCGTTGAGATCCGAGACCTGCGCAGCCAGATCGACATTCGGCGCCAGGTCCAGAGCCTCGCGTATCGCTGAATATCGGCCCGCCGCCGCGCCTTCATTATAGGTCAGAACATGAGGCAGGATGACCGCGTTCAGCGTGCCGTGATGCGGGTTTACGTCCTTCACCGATCCAAGCGGATGCGACATCGAATGGACCGCGCCCAGCCCCTTCTGGAAAGTGAGCCCGCCCTGCAGGGAAGCCATCATCATTTCCCGCCGCGCATCCCTGTCTGAACCGTCCTTCACGGCCCTGCGTATATGGCGCCAGGCGCGCGCAAGACCGTCCAGCGCGATGGCGTCGGCGACCGGATTGTAGCGCGGGCTGAGAAATGTCTCGAAACAATGGGTGAGCGCGTCCATTCCCGTCGCCGCGGTCAGCCGGGGCGGCAATCCGTAGGTCAGTTCGGGATCGCAAATGGCGCGTTTCGGGATGAGATGCGGACTGATGATGCCGAGCTTCCGCCCGTCGCGGACTGTCAGCAGCGAAGCCCGTCCCACTTCGGCCCCGGTGCCGGAAGTGGTGGGAATCGCGATGACGGGCGCGACGGAGGCGGCGATCCTCGCAAGCCCGCCCTCGATCACGGCGTAGCCGGCGAGCGGGCCTTCATGCGTTACACGCAGCGCCACGGCTTTCGCCAGGTCGATCGGAGAGCCGCCGCCGATCGCGATCAGGCCGTCGCATCCGCCGTTCCGGTAAACCTCCGCAGCCTCATCGCAGGCATCCTCGGTGGGATTGGACGGCGTGCCGTCAAAAACCGGCGGCGGAGACTCGAGATGCTTCAGCGCTGCGTCCACGACCCCGGCCTCTCGCAACGGCCTGTCGGTAATCACGAGCGGGCGCACGATGCCGAGAGCGTCCAGTTCGTCGCGGAGCCTGGCAATCGCGCCTTCCCCGAACTGGATCGTCGTCAGATATTGTATTGTGGAAACCGTCATGGCCGCTGCTCCCTTTGGTCCTTTGCGTCGCAGGCGATGATACGGCGCCGGCCTACACCATGCGCATCGTCATGCCGCCGTCGATCACCAGCGTCTCGCCGGTTATGAATTCGTTGGTCAGCAACTCGATCGAAGCCGTGGCCACCTGTTCCGGCGTTCCGAAACGCTTGAGCGGAATGCGGTTTTCCAGGTTGTTCTGGCGCGCTGCATCGGTCATGGCGGCGTGGAAACGGGTTTCGATGATGCCTGGCGCGATGACGTTCACGCGGATGCCCTCTGCACCGTGATCGCGGGCGAGAGCACGGGCCATCTGCGGCAACGCGCCCTTGACGGTCTGATAGGCGATAGTCTTCGGACAGCCCCGCAGCCCCGCCGCGGAGGAGATCAGCAGCACCGATCCGCCGCGCTTCGCCAGAAAGGGATGCGCAGCGCGGAAGAGATGAAAGACCGGATGGACATGAACGGCGAAAGCTTGCATCCATTCGTCCTCGCTCAGATCGAGCACGCCGCCATTGACCGCGCCTCCCGCGCTGTGGATCAGCATATCGATGCGGCCGAATGCGTCGCCTGCCTCTTCGATCAGGCGTATGCAGAATGACGGATCGGCGACGCTCCCGGCGACGAAGCGAACATCCGTCTTCGGCTCCAGCTCTGCCAGCAGCGCCTCGACTTCGGCGTCCTTTTCCCGTCCGTTCAGAACGAGCCGCGCGCCGCGCCCGGCCAGCGATTGCGCAAGCGCCGCTCCGATGCCGCGCGTTCCGCCCGTAATCACCGCGCAAGGGCTTTCCCGATCCTGCATGTCTTTTCCTTCTTTTCCGCTTCCGCCGCTTTCGGGCGACTTTCGGTAATGTACAAGCCCGGCGTCAAATGATTAAGCTGAATCGGAGCGTGGCGAGCGCGGGTCAGGCAAGGACAGGGTCATGCTGATTTCGCAGATGCAGGATGAAAACGGAACGGCCAGAGTGGCGGTGCGCGATGGCGGCGAAGCACGTTTCGTGCCGGGCGCAGGCTCGGTCTATGAACTGGCGATGACGGCGCTCAGGTCCGGCAAGAGCCTCGGTGAGGCCATCGCAGCGGCGGGACCGGGCGAGCCTGCCGATCTGGCCAGGGCTTATGCCGAAAAGCGCTTTCTGCCTCCGATCACCCATCCCGACCCGGCCCACCTCCACGTGACCGGCACCGGTCTGACGCATCTGGGCTCGGCATCGGCGCGCGACGCAATGCACGCCAAGGCGGCGGCCGATCCGGAAAGCCTCAACGACTCCATGAAAATGTTCAGGATGGGCCTGGAGGGCGGACGCCCGGAGGCGGGCCGTTCCGGGGTGCAGCCGGAGTGGTTCTACAAGGGCAACGGCTTCATTCTCACCGCGCCGGGCGGTGCGCTGGAAAGCCCGTCCTTCGCGCTGGACGGCGGCGAAGAACCCGAGATCCCAGGAATTTACATCATCGGCGATGACGGGACCCCGGTACGGATCGGCTTTGCGCTTGGCAACGAATTCTCCGACCACGTCACAGAGCGGATCAACTATCTTTATCTTGCGCATTCCAAATTACGCCCGGCCAGCATCGGTCCCGAAATCCTGATCGGAGACCTGCCGCAGGATATTCAGGGCATGTCACGCATTCTGCGCAATGGCGAGACGGTCTGGGAGAAGCCGTTCCTGTCCGGCGAGAATAACATGTCCCACACCATCGCCAATCTGGAGCATCACCATTTCAAATACGGTCTGTTCCGCCAGCCCGGCGATGCGCATGTTCATATGTTCGGGACCGCGACACTGTCCTTCAGCGATGGTATCAAGGTTGAGGACGGCGATGTCTGGGAGATCGAGGCACCTGGCTTCGGCTTGCCGCTGCGCAACGTCCACAGGCTGGACCGCAGCGGGAGCGATGGTGAACTCATTACCGTGCAGGCGCTCTGACCCGCACCCAGTCTGAACAGGGAAACGTGAAATCATGCTTATCGGAAAACATCTGATCGCCGGCGAATGGGTCGCAGGAAGCGAGACGTTTCAGAACGCACCGGTAGAAGGCGAGCCGTTCGGCTTTGCTGTGGGCACTCCCGCCATTGTGGACAAGGCCGCGCGTGAAGCGGAGGAGGCTTTCTGGAGCTACGGCTATTCGGCGCGCAGCGAACGCGCCGCATTCCTGCGTAGGATCGCGGACGAAATCGAAGCGCGCGGCGAAGCCATTACCGATATCGGCGTGCGCGAAACCGGCCTGCCCGCCGCGCGGCTCAACGGTGAGCGCGGACGCACGGTGGGCCAATTGCGCCTGTTTGCCGATCACATCGAGAAGGGCGACTATCTCGACCGCCGCCATGACAAGGCGCTGCCCGACCGCGAGCCGCTGCCGCGCCCCGACCTGCGGCTGATGCAGCGTCCGGTCGGCCCTGTGGCCGTTTTCGGCGCATCGAACTTCCCGCTGGCCTTTTCGACGGCGGGGGGCGATACGGCCTCGGCGCTTGCGGCGGGATGTCCGGTGATCGTCAAGGGGCATTCCGCCCATCCCGGCGTATCCGATCTCGTGGCCCAGGCGATCGACGCAGCAATCAAGGCCAGCGGCGTGCATCCCGGCGTCTTCAGCCAGGTGCAGGGTGGCAACCGCGAAGTCGGCCAGGCGCTGGTGCAGCATCCTCTGATCCGGGCGGTCGGTTTCACCGGCTCTCTGGCGGGCGGACGGGCGCTGTTCGACCTTTGCGCACAGCGCCCCGATCCCATCCCGTTTTTCGGCGAACTCGGCTCGGTCAACCCGATGTTCCTGCTTCCGAAAGCGGTCGCGGCGCGTGGCGAGGCCATCGCGAAAGGCTGGAGCGGATCTCTGACGATGGGCGCAGGCCAGTTCTGCACCAATCCTGGCGTCGTCTTCATGCTGGCGGGGCCGGACACCGAGTCGTTCGTGCAGGCCGTAAGCGCCGCGCTGGGCGAAGTCGGTCCGCAGACCATGCTCACGGACGGGATCGCGCAAGCGTACCGCGCGGGACGCGACCGGGTGCGCGGGGTCGGCGGCGTGCAGGAACTGCTGACGTCGACCTGTGACATGCGCAACGCTGCGCCTTATCTGTTCCGCTCGACGGGCAAGGCGTGGCTGGCCAATGAGGATCTCGGCGAGGAGGTTTTCGGGCCGCTCGGCATCGTCGTCACTGTCGAGAACGAGGATGAGATGATCGCCATCGCCCATAGCCTGCACGGCCAGCTCACGGCGACCCTCCATATGGACGAGGGCGATACGCAGCTCGCGCGCAAGCTGACGCCGATCCTTGAGCGCAAGGCTGGCCGCCTGCTCGCCAACGGCTACCCGACCGGCGTTGAAGTCTGCGATGCGATGGTTCATGGCGGGCCTTACCCGGCTTCGACCAATTTCGGCGCGACCTCCGTCGGCACCATGTCGATCCGGCGCTTCCTGCGCCCGGTCTGCTATCAGAACATGCCTGATGCGGTGCTTCCGGAAGACATCCGGTAAGCCAGGTCAGCGCGGCTCCAGCCGCGCTCATCCGCCGGCGGACGAAATCTGCCGCCCCCACAGGATGACAGCCGCTCCGGCAAGGCAGATCAGTCCGCCCGCAACATCCCAGCGATCGGGCATACGGCCTTCGATGATCCAGAGCCATAAAATCGAGGCGGCGATATAGACGCCGCCATAGGCGGCATAGGCGCGGCCGGCGAAATCACTGTCGATCTTCGTCAGCAGATACGCGAACAGGGCGAGCGCCGCCATGCCCGGCAACATCCAGAGAACGGATTTTCCGAGCCGAAGCCAAGCCCAGAACGCAAAGCATCCCGCAATTTCAGCGAATGCCGCAGCGATGTAGATGCCGATCGATATCATGTTGGGGTTGAGCAATCCTTGGCTTTACGGGAGAATGCAGGCAGTACATTCCGATAAATGGTCTGCTCCTCTTGCGGGACAATCAGGCACCATCGAATGACTGGAATAAACGCAGGCCAATGGACAAAAGCCTCGGATCCGTCGCACATTCTGTCGAGGAAGAGCAGACTGCGCCGCAACGATCAAGCCAGATGCTCCGCTGATACAGAATATCCGACATCAATCGAAGCTCGAAGCACGCATGGCCAAGGCTCCGAATAGGGGAGCGTTAAAGGTTTACTCAGGCCCTGCAAGACAGAAGCGATTCGTGGCCTCCTGATAAAAAGCAGGCAGCCGCCTGAGAATGTGGGAGAATTCATTCCTCATCCAAGTTTTTTAACATCTGTCTGAGTTCAGGAATGTTCTTGGAGTAGCCAGTAAATATGCGGAACGCGTCCACTCGTTAGTGGAGGAAAAGCTCGTATCCGCTCAAGATTTCGACGCTGCGTGCCCGGGCGTCGCCCAGAAACGCGGTCTCGACGGGCGTGTAGACGGTGTCGAACACCCAGCGCTGCGACCCGATCAGGAAAGGCCGCTGATACGATCTGATGGGAATTCATATTGTACTGATTAGTTAATTATGTCTATATAATGTATCAGACGGTTAAGACTTCCGATGTCCAAAGTCCCTTTGGGGTGTAAACCCTTGCGCAGGATGCCGGATCAGGGAATGGGAGACGAAGCTCTGAGCGAAACGGCGGCCGGCAATTCAGGAGACGACTCCGCGCGGAGAGGCTGGAAGCAGGATCCGGATCGCGTTAAGGCGAATATTCTTGAGGTCGCTCTGGCGGTCTTCGCGGAGAGAGGTTTTTCCGGAGCCCGCGTCGACGAGATCGCCGCCCGCACCGAAACGTCGAAGCGCATGATCTACTATTACTTCGGCGACAAGGAAGGGCTGTACAGAGCGGTTCTTGAATATGCCTATGAGCGAATGCGGCGCGCCGAGGACAAGCTGGATCTCGCCAAAGTCTCCCCCGTGGATGCTCTGCGGAAGCTGGCTGAATTCACCTTCGATCACCATCGAGCGAACAAGTACTTCATCCGGCTCGTGATGATCGAGAACATCCACGAAGGCCGGAACATGGCGCAGTCCGCGAACATGCCCTGGCGGAACAGCACCGTCATCCAGCATCTTGAGGACATCTACCGGCGAGGTTGCGAGAGCGGAATTTTCCGCAGCGGCCTGTCGGCGGTCGAGCTTCACTGGCACATTTCGGCGATGTGTTACTTCAACGTCTCTAACCGGCCGACCTTTTCGCACATCTTCGGCAATGAGCTTTTCACCGGGCAGGGCCAGTCGATGCTGCGAAGGCATGTCGGCGACATGATCCTTCGCTTCGTGCTTGCGGATGTCCAAAGCGGACCCTCGGCCGAAAGCTGAAGCGCGGCGACTTCAATCTCCCGGCTCTGTTCTGGATTGCCATCCCCGGAAAGCGCGAATTGCTGGAGCGCATTGCGAAAATGCCTGGCCTTGCGAAAACGGGGCAGCAACCGGTTGCCTGTCCCGGCCTTGAGCCGGGATGGGGTAAATACGCTTTGAGTCAGCCAGACAGAACTTGCTTCCGATTCTGCGAGAACGGACCAGACCCTGACGAATTCATATGATTCACGCATTGGCGCATCAGCACTTTGTTCATGCGTCAATTTTCCCGAACTCCGGCTTTTGACTCAGTCAGGATCGAGGCATCAGCGAATCCCGTCTTCGATGTCATCGGAGTCGGACGGGAACAATATGACGACCGGAGGGATCCCGGCTGGCGCCGGGATGCCCAGTTGTCTCAGAGCGGCGATCGTGGCCGGATCGGGCGGCGAGGAGAGCCGGGCGGGATCAAGGCCGCCAGTGCCTGTTCTCACGCGCCAGGCGGCCCGCGGCGGGTCGGAACGGCTTTCGGTTTCATGAAGCTGCTGCAGGACGGAACGGGCGTTTGCCGGTCGGCCTGGACGGATCTGGCGGAGACCGCTCAGGCTGGGAGCGTTCTTGCAGGCCGAGATCATGCGGATTTTCGAGCATGGCGCCGCCCCGGCTTCGTCTGAATAGCCATGGAGAAAAAGCGCTGCGAGGAGGGTCAGCAGGACGCCAGGTCCCCGTCTCCAGAAAGCCGTTGACTCCTCTCTGTAGCGCACGCGCCGCCTCTCTCATTGCTTGGTCAGAACGTCGTCACCGTCACGTGGCCGCCGGGACCGGACTGTTCGACACTGATGCCGCCAGCGGGGCCGGACTGGTGGATTTCATAAGTATGATTATCCCCGAACTGTTTAAGAATTGCTTCCTGGGCGGTTCCGGACTGGCTGATTCGGCCTGAATTGCCGTTTCCGTCCTGTTCGATTTCAGCTTTGTGACCGCCTCCGGACTGTCCGATTTCGGCTGTGTTGGCGTTCCCGGTCTGGGAAATGGATGCGAAATTGGAGCTTCCGGCGGACTGCAATGCGTCCTGCAGGATCCTGGCTTCGTTCGAGATGCCGCTCTGAAGGATCACGCCAGCGTTGGTTCCGCCTGCGCCGCCCTGCACGATCGAGGCCGTGTTTCCCGACCCGGACTGAAAGACCGACGCTGTATTCTCCAGCGCCGAGCCGTCCTGTTCGATCAATGCGGCTTGGCCATCCCCGCTCTGTCCGACAAGCACGTCATTGGCTGCGCCGCTTCCCGTGTTCTGGCTGACCGACACGGCGTGACCGGAGCCGATCTGCTCGATGTAGGCGAGGTTGCTCTCGGCCCGCGCGGGCGCAAGAGCGGAAATGCAGATCAGAGCGCCGATGGCGGCCGGAAAAAATCTGGTGGATGCATAAGAGAACATGTTGCCTGCCTTTGATGGTGCGGGGCAGGCAGGCCGCCTGCCCCGGAATGCGTTCGATTACTTCTGGATTACCGTCGCATGATTGTGCGACCCGCTCTGGAACACGACCGAGGTATGGACGAGCCCAACTGTTCCCATGCCCTGCTGCACGTCGACCGAAGAGTCGTCGGCAAACTGGTTCACTGTCGAGGTGTTGTCGTTGCCGACGCCGCGCTGCTCGACCTTGACCGACGAGCGGTTGGCCTCCTGCTTGATCGTGGAGGTGTTGTCGTTGCCGATGCCCGTCTGGGTCACTTCGATTTCGAGGCCGGCGCCCTTCTGGTTCAGGACGTTAGAGAAGTTCTCATTGCCCAAACCTGTCTGGTCGATCGAGATCGTCGACAGGTTGTTGGCGTTTCCGTTAACGCCCTGACCGTCCTGCTTGATCTTGGAATCGTTATTGTTGCCTGCGCCATCCTGTGTGACGGTCGCCTCGATCCAGCTTCCGCTCTGCTGGATGTCGGATTTGTTTTCCTTGCCCGAATTGAAGACAGACTGGACCTGCGTGACGGTCGCCGTCGCCTGATTGACGGTGTCCTGGCGGATCGAGGACCAGTTCGTATTTTTGTTGACGCCAGTCTGCGTAACCGTCGCCGTCGCATTGGTCGACGTGATCTGATCGATTTTCGAATAGTTGTCGTCGACCGCGAACGCCTGCGAAGCGCCCATGCCGGCGATCAAAAATGCAATAAGGGACAATTTCTTCATGGTCTTCTCCGTTTGTGGCGGACCGATATCCAGTCCGCCTGTTATTGAGGGTTAAAACGCCCTCTTGTTGCGGCGCGGCCTGTCACGCTTGTGATCGGACATGCCCGCCGGCTTTCCCTGCGGTAAGGCAGGAAATCCTCGCTGATCCAGGAGCAGCCCGGCGATGCGGCCTCCTGCGCTCTGCAAATTGGCGGCATTCTGCGGGCGCTGAAAAACGCGACATCCCTCATTTGCCTTGGCTTTCCTTCATCGACATCATCACGCCGGCCCAGCCCGGCTCCGTAGGGCCGGACGACGCAAATGCGGCCGGCGATCCGTCCTGCATTGGTTCGCGCTCCACCGCGCGCCCGGCCGACCGGTCGCTGGCCGCCTTTTTCCGCCTTATCAACTCCTCCTGCGCGCGGCTGTCGGCGAAGGACCAGATGTTCCGCTCGGCGCCCTCGACCACCATTTCGTGCACGGCTTTCTCGATAGCCTGCTGCACGGCGAGCTGGTCCGGCTCGTTCTTGGTGATGCCGGCCTCCGCCTCCAGAATCTTGTCGAAGGAGACGAATTTGAACGCGCCGCCGCTGACGCCGACCGAGGCGATGGTTTTATGCGTCGTTACGGAGGCGAGCACCTGCCCCGTCTTGGTGCTGACGGCGCGCAGATAGACGGTGATCGTATCGAGACGGTATTTCGCGTCCGCGCTGATCCCGAGCAGCCCTGCGCCGATCCCGCCGGTCTGGGTGTTGCTGTCGAAGCCGATGATGCCGCCCTCGAAGATGATCGCGGCGAAGAGCAGGGGCGGAAGAGCCTCCGGATTGATCTGCTGCTCGCCGAGATAGGTCATCCGCATCTGCGTGATGATCTGGCGTTCCTTTAAAAGGTTCGCGACTTTCTCGCGTTCGACGACGGTGAACCAGCTACCGTCGCCGACATCCTGCAGCGCCTTGATGAGCACCGAAGTCGCACCCTGGGTAACGGCGCGCGAGAGTGTTTGCGTTCCGTCGGTCGGCTTGAATTGTCCGGTCTGGTCGGCGTAGTCGTAGACGGCTGCGACGATCGGGCTCGACGGCGGCGGAAGCTCCCGCAGGCTCATATTGGTTTCGGTAACCGGATTCACGACCGGCGGCAGCAATCCGGGATCGAGCTGGCGCTCAGCCATCTCCGCGCATCCGGTCAGAATGAGGGCTGCCAGGACGGCGGAAAATCCGGCTTTTATGGTGCTCAAGGCAGACCGCATGAGTCCATCTGGTTGATTGAGGCAAAAAGATTCCAGCACGCGCCGCATGGCTGTGTTCTCTCCGGTTTCTTCCGGACGTTCCCGAAAAGACCCGTCAGGCCTGGCTCAGTTGGTCTGAAGCGTTGGGATCACGATGTTCGTCACTTGCCCGGTCGTGAAATCCGTAATGACGAGCTGGATTTCGGTACCGGTATTGACGAATGTCACCTGCTGGTCGGAGAAGGCGATCGTGCCGCTCGGCAGGGCGTCCTCGCCGAAGATCGCGTTCGTGACCTCAGAGGCGAGCGCGGAGTACAGGCGCGCCTCCAGCATGTCGAGGAACTGCTCGGAGGCGCGCTTCTCTTCACTCGGCGCGTCAAACTGCTTTTGCGACGTAGCGAGATATTGCAAATGATTCGAGTTCAAAGTATTGCCGCCGAAGGTCGGGCTCACCGGCTGGTAGACCAGATCGGCGAACGCCGGCGAAATATTGGCGGCCATGATCGCCGCCGCAAGGCAAATGAATTTCATCATTGCAAATCCTTGAAAATATGAACGGCAAAAAATCCAGACTGATTCAAACGAAATTCATTGCTTTGACCAGTTCCTTTCAAACATCGTCACGTTTAACAACCCGGTAACAGGTTCGTTAAAATTAAATCGAATTATGAAAAATTATCCGACTCGCATGTTAACGTGTCTTTCATCAATCTGCTACCAATGCGCGAAATCCCGGTCAACTCAACTTCAGGGCGTACATAAGCTTGATTAAAATTTGTGGTTGATTTGCATCAGTTTTGAGAGTGGCGGACCGAGCAGCGCGGCCGATCCCAGCCCTGCGCCTGTGCATAATGCAAAATTCCCACCTTTGCGGGGATCGCAGATGACGCGCCTGATGAAAAAAGACGCGACTACGCCCGTCCCGGCCGCACGAAATAATGCAGATACCGGACATGAATCAGAACGTCCATGATGCTGGCGAAGAACAGTATGACGAACACGGATGTCCACGCCCATGGGATGAAAAACATCTCCACGCTGGCGACGACAAGCAGCAGGATAGAGCCGTAAAGGTCGTATTGGCTCTTGCTGAAATTACGGTCGAGGCCATAGCGGACGATCCGCGTCATCTCGGCGTAAAGCGCGATGAGGATTGCGAAAGTTATGATCGCGCCGTAAGTCACGATGAAGGCCGGTCCGCCCGCGCCGATCATCGCGCCGATGTCGAGCACGGCGAGTTCCTGATGAAGAGCCGCTTCGAATGTGGCGTGAGTCGCGGCGTCGTTTCCGTAGAAATGCAGCGCCGCTATGATGTGATAGACGAGCCACGCCCCCATAAGCCATGTAATCATCGGCCGCTCCCTGACTTGCTTGTCTTACCCTTTTTTTGTTCGCAGCGAAGCGCAAGCAGCGAGGCATGGCGCGGCACGTCTATCTACAGCTTTTTCAATGGACGAGCAGCGGGTCATCGCGCATCGGGAACGCCCGCTTCCTGCGCCTCCGCGACCAGCCGAGCCGTCGCGGTCTCCATGGCGTCCTGAAGCGTCGCGGCAAACGTCTTGCGCGGCAGGCCGGGCGGGATGGCCGGGAGAAACTCGACGACGATGACGCCAGGACGGCGCACCAGGCTGCGGCGCGGCCAGAACATTCCGGAGTTGAGCGCGACAGGCACGCAGGGCAGGTTCAGCTTGTCGTACAGCAGCGCAACGCCGGGCTTGTAGGCGGGCGGCGCGCCGGGCGGGCGGCGCGTGCCTTCGGGGAAGATCACTATGTCCCGCCCTTGCAGGGCGCGCGTCGCAGCTTCGAGCGCCATGCGGCGGAGCGCGGCCGGACCCAGTTCGCGCTGCACCGGGATCATCTCGAATTTGCGCGAGAACCAGCCATATAGCGGCAACGACAGAAGCTCCTGCTTCATGACCATGGCCGGATCGCGTGTCAGCGGGATGAGGCCGAACGTGTCCCAGGCGGACTGATGCTTGGAGGCGATCAGCGCCGGGCCCTCGGGCAGATTCTCCCTGCCGCGCACTTCAAGCCGCGTGCCCACGATCACGCGCATCCACCAGATCGAGGTCAGCGCATGATATTTCAGACCCGCCATCGCCCACCGCCGCGGCCCCAGCAGCAGCGGCGAGCCGAGGACAAGGAACAAAGCCGTATTGACGTAGAAAAGCGCGACATAGAGGAGCGAACGGACCATGGCTTCAGTTCACGGCGACCATGGACGAGGCGGGCAGAGCAGCAGCGTTCACGCACATTCTCGCCCCACCGTAAATGCCGCGTTCGTGCCCGATCTGGATAATCACGCATCGTGCAAATGCAGGAATGAATTTCACATATTCGCTCGCCAGCAGCTTCATGGTGCCCGGATAGGACCATAGCCGGTCAAGATGCAGATTATCCTGCGTCACCGGATAGGGGATAAGTTCGGTCTCGGGCAGCGCGCGGCGGATTTCCGCAAGGCTGCGGGGCATGTGGTAATTGCCGGTCACGACGATGATCGAGCGGAAACCGCTTTCCCTCACCCAGCTGCTGGTTTCCTCGGCGTTGCCGATTGTGTTGAGCGCCTGATGGCCGATGTCGACGCAGCAGTCGAAAAGTTCCGGATCCCCCGGCGAAAGCGCAGCCAGCTCGCTGCGGGTTGTGGCCGTATTGACGCCGGAGATGAGCAGACGCTTCCCCTTGCCCTGCATGAGCAGCTTGACGGCTTCCGGAATGCGCGCGGGTCCGCCGGTCAGCACGACGATCGCGTCCGCTTCGGACAGGTCGGCGGCGGGGCCGTGTTCGATCAGATTGTAGAACAGCATGAAACCGGCGGCGGCGGCGGCTGTCCCCAAAGCTCCTGCGCCCGCGATCCATTTAAGCCAGGCAAGTCTTCGCTTTCGCTTGCCTGTCATATCCGGACTGTCCGCCGAGCTCTTCATTTCTTTGACAAGTGACATGACTCAATGGATCAAGACGCCATAATCCGGGCCGGGCGCGATTTCAATCGCTGAATTGCAATAATAGTCTTACTGGTTCTGCGCGTTGAGAATGCGGCGAACGCCGATGCGCGAAGTCAGTGAACAGATCGCCGCGATGATTACCACGACGAGCGCGATGCTGGCGTAGCCGAGCGGATCGAGACGCCCCGTGCCGATCAGCCTGCGCAATTCGATGTCGGTCGCGGCGCCGCTAAGGAAATCGGTGAGCACGGGGAGCGAGAGGAAGACCAGCGCGGCCCCTACAGCGCCGACAACTCCGGCTTTTATCCCCACCTTGAGGAAATGCAGCTCGAACTGGCGGGCGATGAATCTCTCGTCTGCGCCAACGAAATTGAGGACCTCGACGATATCCTTGTTCGAGGCGATCGCGCTGCGCGCCGCGGAGACGATGATACCGATCGTAGCCGCCGCCATCAGCGCCATCACCGCGAGGCCGCCGAGTGCGAGCGAGCCGGTCACGCGGCGGATCTGCTGCTGCCAGGCGCGGTGGTCGTCCAGGACTGCATCGGGAAAACGGGTCTGCAGCGCACCGCGCAGCGCCGTGATATCGGGCGGGTCGTTGACGTCGAGCCGGACGGCGATGAGGCGCGGAAAAGGCAGGTCCTGCACCGCCGACACCTGCCCGAGCCAGGGTTCGACCAGATCCGCCGACTCCTCCAGCGTCAGCAGCGTGACGTTCGTGACGCCGTTCTGCCCGTTCAGGAACGCAGTGACATCGCGCGCGCGCGCGTCGACTTCCTCGGCGGCGCCTTCGGGCTTGACTTCGACGGTCACTTCGCTGGCGACGTCGCTCAGCCAGGCACGGCGGGAATCGTCGATCATGTAGACCGCACCCGCGGTGAGGCTGGACAAAAATCCCATGATCGCGATCACCCAGATCAGCGCGCGTCCCGTCACCGAGCCAGGCGGCACGATGGGCGCCTTGCCGGAAGGGAAACGCCGCTTCGCCGGCTCCGGCTGCTTGATTGCTGGAAGGCGGCTGTCGTGGACGGGGGTGTTCATGGCGCTCAGCTATGAATGTTCAGGCGGCCGTTGTCCAGTATGAGCCGGGGTGCCGGAAACTGTGTCAGAAGCTGGTAATCGTGCGTCGCGATAATCACGGAGGTGCCGAGCCTGTTGAGTTCGACGAACAGACGCAGGAGCCGCCTGGCCATTTGCGGATCCACGTTACCTGTCGGTTCGTCGGCGAGCAAGAGTTCCGGCTTGCCGATCACGGCGCGCGCGATGGCTGCGCGCTGCTTTTCACCGCCTGAGAGAACGGGAGGATAGGCATGGATTCGTTCTCCCAGCCCGACCCATTTCAACAGTTCGGTGACGTCTTCGGCGTATTCCGATTGTCTCTTGCCGTGAACACGCAAAGGCAGCGCGACGTTTTCCCATGTCGTCATGTGATCCAGCAGCCGGAAGTCCTGAAACACGATGCCGATGCGGCGGCGGAGCGCGGCGCGCTGCTCGGGCGTCGCGCGCGTCACGTTCTTGCCGAAGATATAGGCCGCGCCGCGGGTAGGGCGCAGCGACATGAACAGGATCTTGAGCAGCGACGTCTTGCCCGCGCCCGACGAGCCGGTCAGGAAGTGAAACGAACCGGGCAGCAGGTGAAAGCTGACGTCGCGCAGGACTTCCTGTCCCAGCCCGTAGCGCAGGCCCATTTTTTCAAGTCGAATCACGGCGGCTCCGGCACATATCTGGACGCTTCATCACACGATGATACGGATCAGTTCGACCCGGCATTGTCACCTGGAAACCCGATCAGTCATCCGTATCGGCATTGCCAAGCTTAAAACCCGTCCCCAAATTCCCAACGCGCTCTTAACAGCCTATAACACCGGTCTTTATGCGCAGCCGACTCTCCTGTATCAATGAAATTCGGCATGGACGGGGGAGTCATTGGGGCGATATAGCCATCTCTGTGGTCAAAGGGAAATACCGTGGCTCAAATAATCGAGTGCCCTGCCTGTTCAACCCGGTACAAGCTGAACAAGCCCATACCGGAAGCTGGGCGCAATGTGAAATGCGCGCGCTGCGATTATCAGTGGATGCTCGTTCCGTCCGGCGAATCCGAAGGCGATGAGCCGCTGGAAACGCAGGGCAGCGCGCGTGCGGACGGAGTCGCTAACGGCGCAGTCCCGGACGGCGGCGAGGCGGCGGGCGGCTGGAGCGGGTCAGACTACGGTCATGAAAGCGGCTTTCACGCGCATGACGGTGACGATGAGACGCATGGCTATGTCCCCGACGGTCCAGGCCAGTGGGACGGACAGGATGAAGAGACCCGAGCCGAAGCATCGGCTCTGGATCGGATGAGCGCGTCTGTGCGCGAAGAATCCTGGGCCGAGAACGATCCGGGCGAGCAGGAAGCCGGCCCCGAAATCGCTTCCGGAGGCAAATGGTGGGAGCGTGGCGGGCGTGAGCCTGTCGGCGATGCGGACCGCGACCCTTACGACGAAAACGCAATCAATGAAACCGAGGCGCGGTCGTCAACCTCGGTCGCGCCATCGGACTGGTCGAGCCGTTTCATGGGGCCGGCCTGGAGACGCGGCCCTGCCGCCTTCAATGAGCCTGATGTTGAGGACGAAGACCCCGAGACCGTGATCCGCGAGACCTTCAAATCGGCGCTCGAACAGTCCGAGGCTGATGCGGAAGAGCGGGACGACGCCGAAGCCGCCGAGCCCGAGGAACACCGTTCTTCATGGCGGGAAGCCGGCGCGCGTGGTCCTGCGCCGGAAGCGCCCTCGAGACGCGCAGCTTATGCTGAAGAGGACGAAGACGACAGCAATTACGGGCAGAGGATGCCTGTCCCCGATCCCGAATCGGCGGACATGGATTACGGAGCTTTTGATCCTGACGTGAATTCCGCGGTCCTTGAGCAGGAACGCCTCAACGCGCTTGGGGCCGCAGCCGAAACGGCGGAAGAAGAGGCCTATTCGAATGACCCGGACGGCTACGGCTTTGACGAAGCGGACGAGTCTGCAAATATCGACGCTTCCATCGCGGGCCGTTTTGCGCCTCATGGCAAGCCATACGCCCAGCCGCGGGAGGACGATTACGGAGATGATTACGCCGATGGCGGCCCCGTGCGCTCAGTTTCAGGCGAGGAGACGCTCGACGATCCTTTCCGCGACGACTACGACGATCTGGCGCTCGACGATATCGAGCGTGACGAAGGTCTTGCGCCGCTTCCGCTAGGGGCCGACTCCGACACCGCCGAAGATGACTATGAGCCGGCGGGCGGAACCGGACGCGGCGGACTGGCTGTCGCGGCGGCATGGGCTGTCTTCCTGTTCATGCTGGGCGGCGCTGTGATGGGCGTGCTCAGTTTCCGTGGAAGCATCATGGCGGCCCTGCCGGGTACAGCCGGGCTATACCAGACGCTGGGCTACGACATCTCATCAAACAAGGTCGATTTCACCGGCGTTGATTACCGCTGGAGCGAGATCGATGGCAGACCGGCCATCGAGTTGAGCGGCGAGGTCGTCAATATGACGGATGAGAGGGTCCCTGTCCCGCGGGTGGTGGTGAACGTGCGCAATTCGTCCGGAACGCCAGTTACCGCAACGGCATCCGTGCCTGTGGACCAGCTTGAGCCGGGCGCGAGCGCGCCTTTTGCGCTGGAGCTTGTCGCCCCGCCCGAAGACGTGACGCAGATCGAGCTGGAATTTGCCGCTCCGCGATAATGCGCCCGGCGGCCGCGCCTGACGCAGTCATGGAACTGGACCGGAACCGGAAGGCGTCGCCCCTGCAGGTCAAATCAATGGGAACGGTTCACAGGCCCAGGCACGAGCCGCTTTTCGTCATTCCGCTATGCCCCGCAGGTTTTTCGCTGTAGCGGGCGGCACCGGTTAGAACCGCTCGATCAGACGCTCGATATAGTCGAGTTCCAGCTGCGGGCGGGCGCGTTCGCCCAGACGGCGGCGTAACTCTTCCAGGATTTGCCTTGCGCGCTGAATTTCGCTTTCCTCCGGCACCTTCACCGAATCGCCGTCGTCCAGACCCTGTGTAGGAAGCGGGCGTCCCAGCGGGTCGCGGTTACCGTTTCCGCTGTAAGCGCGGCCCGTTTGTCCGGGCTGTCCCATGCCTTGCATCATCTGCTCGGCAAGCGACTGTGCGCCCTGGCGCAGGCGGTCGAGGGCAAGCGTCTGCTGTTCGGTGGCCTGGCCGGGGTTTTCCTGTCCAAGCGCCTCGCCGGCATTGCCCATCGCCTGATCGGCGCCGCCGAACTGCTCGGGCGGTTGCGCGCCAAGCCCCTGCAACTGCCGCATCAGCTCCTGGAGCTGCCTTTGCAGATCACCCTGGTTCTGCTGCAACTGGCCAAAAGATCGCTGACCCTGTCCCTGACCCTGCTGGCCGCCCTGACCCTGCTGCCCCTGCTGTCCTTGCTGGCCCTGCTGTCCCTGTTGCCCTTGCTGGCCCTGCTGCTGGCCGTCCTGCCCCTGTTGCTGGGCGCGGAACGTCTCATCGAGCAACTGCTGCTGCTGCTGGATCAGATTGCTCAACGCATCGAGCTGCTCCATCATCTGCTGGGCCTGCTGGTTAGGTCCGGACTGGCCCTGCTGAAGGTTTTCCAGCATGTCCCGTAGCTGACTCAGCATCTGCCGCGCAGCGTCGCGAGAGCCGGAGCGCGCCAGATCCTCAATCTGGTTCAGCATCCGTTCGAGGTCCTGCGGCGAAAGCATCTGGCTGAGCTGCTGGGCGAGGTCCTGGCTCAGGTCGAAATCCTGGTTCTGCTGGGCCATCTGGCGCATCGCTTCGAGGAATTCGTTGAGCGCAGTGCGCAATTCTTCCATCAGGCGCTGGAGCTCTTCATCCGAGGCGCCTTCCTCCAGCGCGCGCATCAGATTGTCCTGCGCCATGCGCAAACGCCGTTCGGCGTCGGTGAGGTCGCCATCCTCGATCCGGGTCGCAATCTCCCAGAGCAGATTCGCGCTTCGTTCGAGCGATTCGATGTCGGTCTTGCCGGCGAGGCTCCAATAGGCGCTGCGCATCGCCAGATAGATGCTCAGATCCGGAATGAAGCGCTCCGGGGCGATCGTCAGCGCGGCGACCGCGCGCGCCACGGAGTCTTTGAGGTCGGGCCGGTCGACCAGCTTCTTGCGCTGTTCGATGATCGCCTTCGCAAGCGGCTTGCGGAATGTGCGTTCCGGCAGCACGAGCGTGTGCGGCTTGCTGTAGCCGGCCTGTCCGGCCTGGTCGCGGGCTTCAAGCGTGACAATGACGGGCAGCCCGGCCCAGAAATGCGCGGTCAGGTCGCGATAGGTCTGGCCTTCGCCCTTTTTCGTATTGGCGCGCGGCAGGGTGAGCGGAATGCTGGGCGCTTCGCCAAGACGCGCGACATGCGCGGGCCGGCCGTCATCCTCGTCCCAGGACGATCCGCCCGAGCGGGAGATGCGCGCCATCGCGGACAGCACGCCGTAATCGTCTTCGACGCTGTATTTGAATTTGAGCGATCCGCGCTCGGCCTCGTTCGGCGGCTCTGTGAGCGCGATCGTCGGGGGCATGTCCTCGATCACGCGCACGGTCCAGAGTGCAACCGGCGATCCGCCTTCGAGAAGCTCGATCGCGGCGTTTTCAGTCAAGGTCTCGTTGAACTGCGCCGTCGTCACGGCGGGCTCGGCGTTCGCGGCGGCGAGTACGGCGGACTTCTCATCCGTCTTCGATGTCAGAGGCTCGTCAGGAGTTTCACCGCTTTCCGGCACGATGCGCAGCGCAAAATTCGCGGCGTTCCTGTGATTGACGCGAACTGTCAGCTCGCTGTTTTCAGGAATCTCGAAATGTGTGCCCGGCGTTTCGTTGACGGCGTACTGGCGCGCGCCGTCGGCGATGACGACAGGCTGCTCTCCTGTGTAAACCGGAGGCGTTATCCAGGCGTCGACGCGACCGAAGCTGGCGAAGCTGGGCGGCGTCGGATCGAAGGCCGCCATGATCCGGTTGCGGGCGTCGTCGCGGTAGATGACGAGACCGACGCCGATCAGCAGCAGAAGCAGCACGCGAAGGGCAAAAGGGTCCCAGAAGTCGATGCGCGGATGCGGCCAGCCGCTTCTCAGTTTCGAGAACAGGCCATGCAGACGGGCGCGGTGGGCTTCCCATATCCGGGAAGTGGCGGCTGAGGGCTCCTGATCCGCGATCGTGTCGTGATAGGCGCTTGCGGGACGGTGCGGCAGGCCCGCCCTGGATTCGAGCCGCCGGAGCGCTTCGTCCCGGCGCGGCCAATGTATGCGCGCGAGCGGAATGAAAGAGACCGCAAGCGCGGCGGCGAAGCCCCAAAGCGCGCCCCTGTGGAGTTCGAAATCCAGATAGCTCCAGAAACCGAAAAGCGAGAGCAGGACGAATACGCCGGCCACGCCGAGCGGCGCCCAAAGGGCAGGCCAGATACGCTCTAGAAGGATGACGAGCCGCGCGCGCCGGACCTTCCGATTCAACTGTTTCGCCAGGATCCGGGAGGACGACCCACCCTTAGTCTCCGGCTGCCCGATAGGATCTGTCATTGTTGAAGAATAACATACTCACGCATCGCAACAAAAGATTGTATCGCCGCAGATTTTCATCCCCCGACGGGTACACCCAACATATTGTTTTAAAATTGAAATCATTGAGCGGGCAGCCAGGGCGGCATGGATTCGGACTTCAACATTTCGTCATAGGTCTGCCTTGCGCGCACGACCGCCCAGTCCGCGCCGCTGACGAGGATTTCCGGAATGAGCAGGCGGCTGTTGTAACTCGACGACTGCACCGCGCCGTATGCGCCCGCCGTCATCAGCGCGAGGAGATCGCCGCTCGAGAGCGGAGGAAGCAGCCTGTCTCTGGCGAAAAAGTCGCTCGATTCGCAGATCGGCCCGACCAGATCGGCTGATGTGCGGGGCGCGTCGCGAGCGCTTTCGGCGACCGGCCGGATCTCGTGCCAGGCGTCGTACAGCGTCGGCCGGATCAGGTCGTTCATCGCGGCGTCGGCGATCACCACCCGGCGGCCGCCGGCCTGCTTCTCATAGATGACGCGGGTGACGAGGACGCCTGCATTGGCTGCGATCATGCGCCCCGGCTCGAAAAGGATCCGGCAGTCCAGCCCGGCAAGTTTGCGCCTGACGGTTTCGGCGTAAAGTTCCGGACGCGGCGGCGGTTCGGCGTCGTCGCGATAGGGCACGCCGAGACCGCCCCCGGCATTGACGAACACGATGCGGTGGCCGCGCTCGCGCAGAATGCCGGCCAACTCGGCCATCAGCGCGAAAGCGTTGTCAAGCGGGGCAAGATCGGTGATCTGGCTGCCGATATGCATATGGACGCCCGCCGCCTCGATCCCCGGCAGATCGCGGGCGAGATCGTATAGCCGCGGCGCGTCCGCCCAGGCGATGCCGAACTTGTCGCCCGCCCGGCCTGTCGAGATCTTGTGATGGGTTCTGGCGTCCACGTCCGGATTGACGCGGAAGGCGATGTGCGCGGTCAGGCCTTTCGCGGCGGCGACCGCTGACATGGCGTGCAATTCGGCCTCGGATTCGACGTTGAACGCGAAGATGCCCTTGTCGAGGGCGAATGCGATCTCCGCATCGGTCTTGCCGACGCCGGAGAACACGATTCGATCAGGCGGAACGCCCGCCGCAAGCGCGCGGCGCAATTCGCCCTCGGAGACGACATCCATCCCCGCACCCATTTCTGCGAGCGTGCGCAAAACCGCGATGTTCGAGTTGGCCTTGATCGCGAAACAGACGAGGCTGTCGGTCCCGGCGAAAGCGTCGGTAAACACGCGGTAATGGCGTTGCAGCGTTGCCGTCGAATAGCAGTAGAATGGCGTGCCGGCCGCCTCCGCAATTCGCGTGAGCGGGACGTCCTCGGCGTGAAGGACGCCGTTCCTGTAACTGAAGTGATGCATCACAGCGCCTTGCAGGCTCGTTCGAACATGCCTGCTTATCGCGGCGGAAGACGGGCGCGGTCAACCTTATTATGCGTTCAATCGGAACGGCTTGCGCCTGGGTCCGCAGTCCCCGGCCTTGCGGAGCGCATCGCGATGATTTCCGCCATGATCGAGACGGCGATTTCGGATGGCGTCCTGGCGCCGATGTCCAGGCCGGCGGGAGCGCGCAGACGAGCCAGCGCATCTCCGGAAACGCCCTCGGCGGCAAGTTTCTCCCTCAGCGCCTCGGCCTTGGCGCGGCTCGCGATGCAGGCGACATACGGTGCCGCGCTGGATAGCGCCGCTTTCAGGGCCGCGTGATCGCCCGAACCCTGCGTCGCGATGACGATAAACCCGCGCTCCAGGCCCGGCTTGCCTGACAGCTCCGGAAATTGCGATGCTCGGCCTTCGCCTCCGATCAGGACAAGATCGAATCCGAGGCCGGGCGCGAGTTCGGCGAGGGCCTGCCCGACCTGGCTGTGACCGACCACGATCAGCGGCGGCTTCGGCATGACAGGCTCGATGAATACGTCCGCACCGCCCTTGCCCGGACATCCGCTCGCATAGAGCGCAACGCCATCGGCGTCCTGCGGCGCGGAAATGTCCTCCCGCGGCCGGACACGGATCAACCGCGGCGCTGCGGCGTCGATGGCCTCGCGGGCGGCTCGCAGGACCGAGCCGCGAAGACAGCCGCCGCCGATCCAGCCGATCAGTTCGCCCTCAGCCGTGACGACGGCTTTCGCACCGGCCTTGGCTGCGGTCGCGCCTTGCGTGCGGACAATGGTGACACGGGCGTAGGGCGTTACGCCGTTCCAGTTCCTGCAGTAGCTTTCCACATGTTCATTCGGATCGGCGGTCATTTGCGTTCACCGGTCAGAGGCGCGCAAGCTCGTCTTCGAGCGCGGCAAGGCTTTCGAGATTGTGCGCGGGAGCAAACAGGTCGATATGAGGCAGCGCGGCGGACATGCCGGCCGCGCGCGGCTCATACGATTCGCGCCCGAGCAGCGGATTCAGCCAGACGAGACGTTTCGCCCGCCGCTTGAGACGCGCGAGTTCGGCGGCGAGCCGCTCCGGCGGCCCGGTGTCGAAGCCGTCGCTGACGACGATGGCGAGCGTACGGGGCGTCATGATCGTGGCCGAATAGCGGTCGTTAAAGGCCGCGAGCGCGTCGCCGATCCGCGTGCCGCCCGACCAGCCCTGGCTGATGAGCGCCAGCTTTTCCATCAGCTTCATCGGATCGGCTGTGGCGAGCGCGCCTGTGATCTGCACGAGCCTCGTGTGGAAGATGAAAGCTTCTGTCCGGGCGAAATGCGTGGTGAGAGCGTGAACGAAGCGTGTGAAGAACAGCGAATAAAGATCCATCGAGCCGGAGACATCGACGAAGATGACGATGCGGAACGGCTTCGGCTTGACCCGGCTGTGGAACAGCTTGAGCGGTATCCCGCCGGTCGAGACGGATCGCTGGAAAGTCCGTCTCAGGACGGGGCGCAGACCGTGTTTCGCCATCCGCCGCCGCCGGGAGAGGCGGCAGCGGATGCGCGTGGCCAGGCGCTCTGCGAGTGCGAGGAGGCGGTTCAGTTCTTCCGGGTCGGCGACTTTTCCGAAATCGGCTCTGGCCGGGTTGTCGGCGGCGGATGCTCCCGCCGAACGCCCGGCTCCGGCCGCGTCCTGCTCCGGGACGCCTTCCCGGCTCCAGTCGAAGTAATCTGCAAGCGTTCCGGTCTTTCCGGCTGCGCCGCCACGCTCCGGTATCCGCCTCGTCAAGGCGACGCCTGACTGTTTCACCACGGTGCGACGTTTGCGCGCCTGCCCGAGCCAGAACGCGTCGAAAATGTCGTCGAAGCGCCGCCAATCCCGCTCCGAGGATGCGAGGAGCGTCCGCAACGTATGGCGGACGGCATGAATGTCGAGCGCATCGGCTTCGCCGAGTGCAGTCAGCGCATCGGCGATCTCGGAGACGCCTGCGGAAAAGCCGTTATCATGCAGTATCCGGGCAAAGCGCGTCATCTGCGCCTCGACCCGGCGCGCGGCGTTTTCCGTCATGATCCGGGGCGCAGCGCTGCCTGCCATCGCCTCCCCCATCCTATGCCGCCGTACCGGCAAGGCGCTGGAAAACGGGCAGCGGGACCGCCTCGCGGTCGTCCCGCGTTTTCAGCAGGCACAGCAGCGTGCGGTGAACGGTTTCCGGCTCGTCCTGAATCCCGGAAACGCTGAGGCCGACAAGCGCAGCCGCCCAATCAAGCGTCTCGGCCACGCCCGGCTTGCGGCGAAGATCCTCTGCCCGCAACCGCTGAACGAAGTCTGCAATCTGCCCGGCAAGAGCCGTTGAAATATCCGGGAATCGCGTCCGAATGATCTGCAATTCCGTCGCTGCATCTGGGAATTCCACATAATGATAAAGGCAGCGGCGGCGCAGCGCGCCGGAGAGTTCGCGCGTGGCGTTCGAGGTCAGGATGACCTGCGGAATGCTCGTCGCGCGCACCGTGCCGAATTCGGGAATCGTGATCTGGAAATCCGACAGGACTTCCAGCAGGTAGGCTTCGAACTCCTCATCCGCGCGGTCGATCTCGTCGATCAGCAGCACCGGGGACTCCGGCTGCGTGATGGCTTCGAGCAGCGGGCGCTTGAGAAGAAAGCTCTCCGAGAAAATGTGGCGTTCCTTGTCCTCAGCGCTCGCCGCCTCGCCTTCGAGGACGCGGATCGCCAGGATCTGACGCTGGTAGTTCCACTCATAGACCGCATGGGAGGCGTCCAGCCCCTCGTAGCATTGCAGGCGGATCAGTCTCCGTCCCGAAGCCTCGGCGAGCGCCTTGGCCAGTTCGGTCTTGCCCACCCCCGCCTCACCCTCCACGAGAAGCGGCCGGCTCAGAAGCCGCATCATGGCGAGCGCCGTGGCGAGCCCGCTGTCGGCGATGTAGCCGGCGCGCTCAAGCGCTGCCTGAATTTCGGGCGGCGTCTTCATCGGAAGCCGTTCAAGCGCATAGGTTAAGACACCAACCCCAGCCCCTTCGCATAGTCCCAGACGCGCGGAGCGGTGTGCGGCATCTGCATGTGCACACCGCCCAGCCTGGCGAAAGCGTCGTTCACCGCATTGGAGAAAGCCGGCACGCCGCCGACATTCGGGCTTTCGCCGACGCCTTTCGCGCCGATCGGATGATGCGGGCTTGGCGTTTCTGTGTAGTCCGTCTCCCAGACCGGCGTTTCGACAGCCGTCGGCAGGAAGTAGTCCATGAAGCTGGCGTTGCGGACATTGCCGATCTCGTCATAGTCGATGATCTGGCCCATCGCGATGCCGTAGGCTTCGGTCAATCCGCCATGCACCTGCCCTTCGATAATCATCGGGTTGATCCGGGTGCCGCAATCGTCCAGCGCATAGAAGCGCCGGATTTTCGTCTCGCCCGTATCCACGTCGATCTCGGCGACGCAGAAATATGCGCCGTAAGGATAGGTGAAGTTCGGCGGGTCGTAATAGTCGACCGCCTCCAGCCCCATCTCCATGCCCGGCGGCACGTTGTTATACGCCGCCCACGCAAGCTCCTTCATCGACTTGCGGCGCTCGGGAAGGCCTTTGACCTGAAATCCGTCCACGTCCCATTCGAGGTCGTCGTGATGGACTTCAAGCAGATGCGCAGCGATCATCTGCGCCTTCTGGCGGATCTTCTTGCCTGCCCGCGAACAGGCCGCACCGGCGACGGGCGTCGAGCGCGAGCCGTAAGTGCCGAGCCCGTAGGGCGCTGTATCCGTATCGCCTTCCTCGATCGCAATCATGTCCGCCGGGATGCCAGTCTCGGTCGAGAGGATCTGGGCGTAGGTCGTCTCGTGGCCCTGCCCCTGGCTCTTGGTGCCGAGACGGGCGATGGCCGCGCCGGTCGGATGCACGCGGATCTCGCAGCTGTCGAACATGCCGATGCCGAGAATATCGCAATTCTTCGACGGCCCCGCGCCAACGATCTCGGTGAAGAAGGAAACACCGATCCCAAGCAGCTTGCGGCTCTTGCCGGCCTTGAAATCCTCCAGCATCCGCGCCTGTTCGGCGCGCAGCGCGTCATACTCCACCGCCTCGCCCGCCTTGCGCATCGCAGTGGGATAGTCGCCGCTGTCATACTCCCAGCCAAGCGCGGATCTGTACGGAAATTGCGCCGGCTGGATGAAGTTCTTCAGCCGCAGCCCGGCGGGGTCCATGTTCAGCTTCTGGGCCAGAATATCGACCAGCCGCTCGATCATGTAGGCCGCCTCGGTCACGCGGAACGAGCAGCGGTAGGCGACGCCGCCCGGCGCCTTGTTGGTATAGACGCCGTCGACCTCCACATAGGCGGCCGGGATGTCGTATGAGCCGGTGCAGATATGGAAAAGCCCGGCCGGGAATTTGGTCGGGTCGGCGCAGGCGTCGAACGCGCCGTGATCGGCGAGGACATGGGCGCGCAATCCGACAATCCTGCCGTCGGCCGTGGCAGCCAGTTCCCCGGTCATGTGATAGTCGCGGGCGAAGGCTGTAGCCGACAGGTTCTCCATCCGGTCCTCGACCCATTTTACAGGGACGCCGAGCACGATCGACCCGACGACGCTCATCACATAGCCCGGATAGACGCCGACCTTGTTGCCGAAGCCGCCGCCGATATCCGGCGAGATCACGCGAATTTTGTGCTCGGGAATGCCCGCGATCAGCGAGGCGACCGTGCGCACGACATGCGGCGCCTGGAACGTGCCCCACAACGTCAATTCGCCGTTGATCTTGTCCATCGAGGCGACCGAGGCGCAGGTCTCCATCGGGCATGGATGGCAACGCTGATAGGAGATCAGTTCCTTGACCGTCACCGCGGCGTTCTCGAATGCCGCTTCGGCTGCGGCCTTGTCCCCCGCCTCCCAGGTGAAGATGTGATTGTAATGCTTTCTGGGACCGTGCGCGCCGTCCGTTTTATCCTTTATGTCTTCGCGCAGGAGCGGAGCGTCAGCAGCCATCGACTTGAACGGATCGACGAGCGGCGGCAGTTCCTCATACTCCACTTCGACCAGTTCGACCGCGTCGGCGGCGACATAGCGGTCCGTGGCGATGACGAAGACGACTTCCTGATTCTGGAACAGCACCTTCTCATGCGCCAGAACGGCCTGCACGTCGCCCGCCAGCGTCGGCATGTAATGCAGGTTGAGCGGGATTAGGTCTTCCGCCGTCAATACCGCCTTGACGCCGGGCAGGGCCAGCGCGGCGTCCTTCTTTATGTTCTTGATCCGCGCATGGGCGTAAGGGCTGCGGACGAAATCGCCGAACAGCATCCCCGGCAGCCTGATGTCGTCCACGTAGTTGCCCTTGCCCTGGACGAAACGGATGTCCTCGACGCGCTTGCGGCGGCAGCCAATGCCTTCGAGCTTCGCTTCGCGTTCATCGACGGGTGTCTGGTCGTTCATTCGGCGGCCTCCCGCACTTGCATTTTCTCCGCGGCGTAGCGGATCGCTTTCACGATGTTCTGATAGCCGGTGCAGCGGCAAAGGTTCCCCGAGATGCCCATGCGGATTTCCTCGTCCGTCGGGTTCGGGTTCTCGGCCAGCAGCCGGTAGGCGCGCATAATCATGCCCGGCGTGCAGTAGCCGCATTGCAGGCCGTGCTCCTGGCGGAAGCCTTCCTGCAGCGGGTGCAGCGTTCCGTCCGCCTGCGCCATGCCTTCGATGGTGCGGATATCCGCGCCCTCCGCCTGGACCGCGAAAATGGTGCACGATTTGACGGACCTGCCGTCCATATCGACCGTGCACGCGCCGCAATGCGTCGTCTCGCAGCCGATATGCGCACCCCTGAGCGCCAGTTCCTCGCGCAGCACATGGATCAGCAGCGTGCGGTCCTCGACCGCGCATTCGGCGGTCTCGCCGTTTACAGTGAGTGAAATCAGCCTTTTAGCCATCCGAAAACGCCTCCTCCCGATCTGGAATCGCCCGCACGGGCCCTGGCTTCAACGAGGGCGCGCCGCACCATGACGCCCGCCATCCTGCGGCGATATTCCTTCGAGCCGCGTCCGTCCTCGGCAGGATCGGCGATCGCCTCCGCCGCCGCGGCGGCGGCGTCGATGTCGGCGGCTTCGAAGGATGAGCCGGTGATGCAGGCCACGGCGTCCCTGACGTAAAGCGGCGTCGGCCCGACATTGGTCAGCGCAATGGACGCCTTCTGCACCTTGCCGCCCGATATTTCGAGAATGACCGCCGCAGCGGCAGTGGCGTAGTCGCCGACCTTCCGTTTCAGCTTCTTGTAGGCCCAGCCGTGGCCGGCGGCGGGAGCGGGAATGCGGATCCTCGTGAGCATCTCGCCCGGCTTCAGCGCGGTAAAGAAAGGCCCCTGATAGAAGTCGCGCGCCGCGACGTCCCGCGAGCCGCCAGCGCTTTCGAGCACGAAGACGGCGTCGAGGCACTGCATCAGCGCGGGCATGTCGTTGCCCGGATCGCCATTCCCGACATTGCCGCCGATGGTGCCGCAATAGCGCACCTGCGGGTCGGCGATCTGTTCGGCAGTCTCGCGGATGATCGGGCAGGAGCGGGCCAGTTCATCGGACGCGATGAGGTCGCGCTGAGTCGTCATCGCACCGATTTCGATCCGAGCACCGCTGACAGATACGCCCTTCAGTTCCGCAATCCGGTTGATGTCGATCAGATGGGCGGGCTGCGCCATCCGCAGCTTCATCATCGGGATCAGGCTGTGCCCGCCCGCAAGCACGCGCCCGTCATCGCCGAACTGGCCGAGCAGCTTCAGAGCCTCGGCCTTGCTGTCCGGCCGGTGATAGGAAAACTCAGCCGGAATCATGTCCGCCTCCTTCAGTCATGCGCCTTCTCCCAGGGTTTTCTTCTTTTCTTTGCGCCGCGCGGCAGGACTTCCTCCATGCACGGCGCTTTTTTTGAATCGTTAAATCGTAACTGCCGGGATGGCCGTTCCCCGCTGCTCGTTCACGAGCGGCGCAAATCCGGCATGAGCGGCGGTTGGGCCGGGAAAACCGGCGCGGCCGTGCGGACAGCGCCCCCGAGCCGGACGCAAAGCGCTGCTGCTCATTTCATGCAGACGGAAAAGTGATGCCGCACGAACTGCGGAATTATTGCGCGAGTGACGGACGGGGGATACACTGGCTTATGAGGACGGGGAGCGGTCAGGCCACCGTTCATGCTTCAATGATCGTCTCTTATGATGCCAGCCTAGTTATTCTCTCCATCACGGTTGCGATCATAGGATCGTTCACCGGACTTCTCATCATGGCTCGCGAAGGGGTCTTCACCAGCGCGCCCTACAAGCTCAAGATCGTCGCAGGCGCCGTCACCATCGGCAGCAGCATCTGGTCGATGCATTTCATCGCCATGCTTGCGCTGGGCCTGCCTGTTCCGGTCGCCTATGACGGGCTGACGACAACCATCTCGGTATTCGTCGCTATCATGCTGACGGGGCTTGGCCTCTACGCCGCCAGTTCGGGCCACATCACCCGCTGCGCCGTGCCCGCGGGCGGGCTGCTGATGGGAAGCGGAATCGCCGGAATGCACTATATGGGCATGAGCGCAATCCGCGCGGACTGCATCGTCGCCTATGAACCGATGGGCGTGGCGGCCTCGATACTCGTCGGCATCGTGGTTTCGACATTCGCGCTGTGGTTCACCTTCCGTGAGCGCGGACAATGGGAAACTGTCGGCGGAGCGATCGCGCTCGGTCTGGCCATTTCGATAATGCACTATGTTGCGATGATGGCGACGAGTTTCATGGCCGCCGGCGATGCGGCTTTCGTGCCGGGACCGGCGCTGTCCCAGCACAACCTGGCTTTCATCGTCGCCATCGCGACATTCCTGATCTGCGGGCTGTTCCTCGTTCTCGCCCTGCCCGACCAGAAGCGCGAGGTCAGAACGGGCGAAAACCACGCTTCCGCCACGCCGGACGCGGACAGGTCTCTGCCGGAACGCGCAGCGCAGAGCGCGCCGCCTGCCCCGGTGCGCATCCCGGTGCGCCGCAATCAATCGACCTTCTTCGCCGACTCCGAGGCGATCATGGCCGTTCGCGCCGACGGGCACTATTCATGGATCTCGCTGAAAGCCGAGGGCGGGCGGATCGACGAATATTCCTGCGAGAGGTCGATCTCGTCGCTGGCCAAGACTCTCGCCGCGCCGCGATTCGTGCGCTCGCACCGGAGCCATCTGGTGAATATCGAGCATGTGCTCGGCTTCCGCAGGCAGGGCGACGGCGGCGTGCTGCTGCTTAACGCCAAGGGCGACTTCATCGTTCCGGTCAGCCGCTCGAATGTCCGCCAGGTCGTCTCGCGGCTCGAAAGCCATCCCGAAGCCGCCGCGCCGGAAACGCAGCCTGCTACGGCGTGAGGATCGTCGATCCCGTGGTCTCGGAAGCTTCCAGCGCCCTGTGGGCTTCGGCAGCGTCGGCGAGACGGTAGCGCTGGTTGATGTTGACTTCGATGACGCCGTCCAGGATCAGCCGGAAGACCCGGCCCGCCGAATGCTCCAGATCGGTGCGCGCCCTGACATAGTCGGCGAGCGTCGGCCGGGTGAAATAGAGCGAGCCGTGTTTCTGCAACAGGCTCGGCGGCACAGGCGGCGCTTCACCGGTCGTCGCCCCGAAGGAGACGAACAGGCCGAACGGGGCGAGGCTGCCGATCGACGCCTCGAAGGTGGCCTTGCCGATGCTGTCGTAGACGACCGGCACGCCCTTTCCACCCGTAAGCTCACGCACCCGCGCCGCAATGTCTTCCGATTTTCGGTCGATGGCGGCGTCATAGCCGAGCCCGAGGATCATGGCGCAGTTGTCCGGACCCGAGGTGACGCCGATCATCCGCGCGCCGAGATGGCGGCCCCATTGGCCCGCGATCTGCCCTACGCCACCCGACGCGGCGAAGAACAGAACGTCCTCCCCGGCTTTCACCTTGCGGGTCCGCTCCAGCAGATATTCGACCGTCATGCCCTTCATCAGAACGGCGGCGGCGGTCTCGTCGCTGACGCCGTCCGGGATCTTCACCAGCCGCGCGGCAGGGGCGTTGCGCGCCGTGGCGTAGGCGCCGAGAACGCCGCCATAGACAACGCGGTCGCCCACGGCGACCTCAGTCACGTCAGGCCCGACTGCAGTCACCCGGCCGGCGGCTTCGAGGCCGAGCGGGCTGGGCAGGTCGAGCGGGTAATAGCCAGACCGCTGATAGACGTCCATGTAGTTCAGGCCGATGGCGGTCTGCTCGATCTGCGCCTCGCCGGGCCCGGGCGGCGGAAGTTCGGCGCTTTCCGTCTCCATCACTTCGGGCGCGCCCTGCGCGCGGACGACGATACGCTCCGCTTTCATCTGTCTACCCCTTATTTTGTCGCGTCGCCCGCATCGACCATCACGGTCTGCACCTCCCCGGCGCCGTTTGCCCGCCGATACGCCGCGGCGGACTGGTATTCCTCCGAGCGGAAGCAGGCCACGCCATCCTCGAAGGTCGGAAACTCGATGACGACGAAGCGGTGGAAATGCTCCGGCCCCTCCATGATCTCATATCTGCCGCCGCGCGCCAGAACCTTGCCGCCATATCTGGCGATGATGCCCGGAACCTGATCCGTGTACTTCTTGTATTCGACAGGATCGTTGATCTTCGCGCGAGCGACCCAATAGGCGGGCATGAGGCGTCTCCTTTTTTCACATCAGCATGTCGGGAAGCACATTGGCGATCTGCGGGAAGGCGATCAGCAGGCCTGCGCCGATCAGCATGATCGCCCAATAGGGAGCCGAACTCAGAAAGATGTCCTGGACCCCGACCTTGTCGTCGGCGATGGCAACCTTCACGGTGTACACAAGCAGGCCGAATGGCGGCGTGAGCAGCCCCGCCTCGATGGCGAGTATGCCGACGATGGCGAAGCTCACCGGATCGAAGCCGAAGGCGACCGCGATCGGCTCGACGATCGGCACGGTCAGCAGCATGATCGAGATGCTGTCGATCACCATGCCGAGAATGAACCAGATCAGGATGATGATGCCGAGCACCTGGAGCGGCGTGAGCCCGGAATCGATGAAGAATTCGCGGATCGAGTTCGTAACCCCGGTCATCGCCAGAGTGCGGGAATAAAGCGCCGCAGCGAAAAGCAGGATCAGGATCGGCCCGGCGGTCTTGCTCACCGAATAGACCGCGGCCATGAACTGGCGCAGCGTCATGCCTTTGGCGAAGGCGAACAGCAGGGCGAGCGCCGCGCCAGCGCCAGCGCCCTCGGTCGGCGTGAAGATGCCCATCCAGATGCCGCCCAGCACGGCGGCCACCATGCCGACGACGCCGAGCACGCTGGTCGCGAGCTGAAGCGTGGACATCTCGACGCTGTCAGACGCGGCGGGCGGACGCGGCGGCGCGCCGCGCCTGTTCTCGCCCGCCACCTCGGGACGCAGGATTGCCATTGCGATGATGTAGACGAGGAACATGCCCGCGATCATCAGCCCTGGCAGCACGCCGGCCAGGAAAAGCCGGCCGATGGATTGCTCGGTCAGAATGCCCCAGACGATCATCAGCACCGAGGGAGGAATCAGCATTCCGAGACAGCTCGACCCGGCGATCGCGCCGAGCGCAAAGCCGCGGGAATAGTTGTGCGCCTTCATTTCGGGATAGGCGATGCGCGAGAAAGCGGCGGCCGAGGCGATGGAGACGCCCGTCACGAAGGAGAAGATCGTGTTTCCGAGTACCGTGGCTATCGCCAGCCTGCCGGGGATGCGCTTGAGGCCCCGGTTGATCGCAATGTAGATGTCTGTGATCGCGCCCGAGCGGCCTATGAACTCGCCCATGAGCATGAAAAGCGGGATCACGGCGAAATTGAAATCGCGAAGCGCCTCGGCGGCGGTGGAGGACACCGTGGCTTCCACGATCCGCATATGGCCCGTCGCCAGATAGATGCCGATGAGGCTCGTTATCCCCAGCGCAACCGCGACGTGAACGCCGAGTAGAACGAGGCCCAGCAGCAGGGCGATGATGAGCGCGGCGGTTCCGAAATCGAACACGTTACGATAAGCCCTGTTTCATCTCGAAACGTCCGGACAGTCCGAATGCTTCGATTGCCGCCAGGAGCAGATAGTTGAGCGCAGCCATCGCGCTGCCGAACACGATCATGAATCTCGCGGGCCAGACCGGGACGCGCAGCGCGCCTTCGCCGTCGAACTCTCCGTTCACGAAGGATCGGATCGCGTGCGGGTAGGCGGCCTGCATCAAAAACAGAAAGAAGAAGGCGCCCAGAAGAAGGCCGAGCACGACGAGGGCGCGCCGGGTCTTTGGGCCGAGCGCGTCGATGAGGAATTCGGCCTGAAGCATGGAGCGCGAGCGGACCGAAAAGCCGACCTGCAGAAACACGATCATCACAACGGAATTGGCGACGATTTCCTTGGTGCCCTGCAGCGGCATGTTGAGCGCGCGGAATATGATCTCCGCCAGGATGAAAAAGCACAGCGTGAAGGCCCACGCCGCCGCCAGGATCATCAGCAGCTGGGTGAGGCGGTCGGCGGCACGGATCAGGAACATTGACGCGCTCCCCGGTGAATGGCCCGAAGAGCGCGGCCATACGCACCCTCCGTTCGATGCTCATACGTCCCGGCGGGCCGCGCCGGGACGTATGAGCTTGCAGGACGCAGCTACTTGATTTCGTAGCGTACGGGCCACTCATGGCCGCGTTCTTCGGCCTTGCTCAGGACAAGGTTCAGAACCTGCTTGGCGGGCAAGCCCTGCGCTTCGAGATCGTCAGCCATTTTCTGCGGCCAGGATGCGAGACTCTCCGCCCATTCCTTGCGGACCTGCGGATCGATCTCCTTGACAGTAATCAGCGTGCGCAACTCGCCGACCAGCCTGTCGTATTCCTTCTGGTTGACGATGCCGGTCTGCTCCTCGTAATCGGCGGCGACTTCGCGCAGGATCGGCTTCACATCGTCCGGGAGCGCGTCATACGCGTCCTTGTTGATGGTCAGGCCGTGCCAGGTTATGGAGCCGAAACCGATAAGCGTGTAGAAGGGGCCGGGTTCGTAGAGCTTGAGATTGACCCATGCCGAGGGAAACATGATCCAGCCCTCATAGACATTGGTGTTCATCTCGGTATAGGCGGTGGCGAGCGAGGACTGCACCGGCGTCACCCCGGCATATTCGAGCCAGTTCAGGTTCAGCCCGGCGCCCGCGATTTTCCGGCCTCTCAGATCGGCGAGATCGTTCCACTCGAAGGCGGTGCCGAGGTTATAGCCGCCATCGGCGATCCGCGAGAGCAGGATCTGGTTGAACTTTTCCTCGAACACGTTCGTGAGATAAGGCACTTCCTTGTAAACGTCCTGCGCGACCTTCAGCGACATGACAGGGTCCATCGTCCCGAACGGGGCCATGACCTGGAAAGCGTGGAGCGGCAGGTTCGAGGGCTCGAAGCAGAAGCAGAAACCGCCAATGTCGATGATCCCGTCCTGCACGCCTTCCAGCACTTCCGTCACCTTGACGATCGAGCCTGAATAGCCTTCGACGAAATTGATCGTGTGGTCGGTGCGCTCCTCGACGCGCTTTTTCAGCTCGGCCTGGAAGTAGTTGATCATCAGCCCGGCGTAGACGACGCCCGGCGGGTGGCCCGAGCCGATCCTGAGGGTAATGTCGTCGGCCTTCGCGGCCATGCCGATGGTTGAGAATGCGACAGCGACAGCGGCTGTCCGCAGAAGTGACTTCATTTTCTTATCCTCCCAAGGATTGGTTTGTATGCGTCCGGCGTCAGCGCCGGTCCGTCTTTCTTGCATCCGGCCTCTCCGGGCCGATTAGGATCAAAGTTCAGGCCGCTTCGGTCTCGGGCGGCGAAAGACGCGCGCTGTCAGGCACAGGAAGCGCTTCGTTCGGGCCGTCCAGGAATTCAACCGTCGTGAACAGCAGATCGGTGTCACCGATGTTCTCGACCGAGTGAAGCATATATTCCCCCTCCCAGTAGTAGAAATGCTTTGTCTCTCCGGCGTAATGATCCGTGTCCCTGATCTTGCCGTTCGAATAATAGCCACGCGCGCGCCCCGAGGCGTGAGCCGTCCAGAAATAAGGGTTTACGTGACGGTGGAAAGCGCAGCGATAACCGCGCGGCAGCCTCAGATGCCAGACTCTGACCCTGTCCGTTTCCGAAACGAGCACCGAGCCGACGCAACCGTTGAACTCGTTGGCTTTCATGTCCTCATGGACGCCTTCCGGCCAGTGGGCGAAGACGGCGGGATCGGTCGCGGTCTCGATATGATCGGTTCCTCTGGGCTTGGCGTGCGCGATGGTCATGTCAGCTACCTCCATCTTTCATGCGGCTTCTCCGGCCATGCGGTCCAGCGAGTCGAGACCTGCGCTCAGCGAAGCCTCCTGTTCGGACGTGAGCGGAACCAGCGGCGGGGCCATGCGGAGCCATCCGTCGTCGCCGGTGCGCCACGCCTCGATCCGTTTCATCGCCGCAACCAGCGGGTACCGGCCCGTAAGCGCCCGGGCAGTTTTCACCGTCTCGAAGGCGGCGTCGCGCGCCTGGCCCGAAGCTGCGAGCGCGGCCTGGACCTTTCGGGCGAATGCATTGGTCGAACCGGAAATGATCCCTGCGCAGCCCGCGGCGAGGCCATCGAACAGCATCGCCTCGCTCGACGGATAGACGTCAAAATCGCCCGCAACCCCGCCGGTCGCTTCCGCGAAAACGCGGGACTGGGCGAAGTCGCCGCTGGAATCCTTCAGGCCGGCTATGACCGGGCCGAATTCCTTTTTCAGCCGGACAACCAGACCCGGTGAAAACGGCGTCATGGACATCTGCGGAAAATGATAGAGATAGACGCGCAGCCGGTCATCCCCAATCTTCCCGATCAGACGCGCGAAATAGGCGAACAGGCCCTCGTCGCTGACGTTCTTGTAGTAGAAAGGCGGCAGAACCAGCACATTCGGAAAGCCTGCTGCAAGCGCGGCGCGCGTCAGGGTAATGGCGTCGTCGGCAGCGCACGCGCCCGTGCCGAAAATGACCTGGTCCGGCTCAAGGCCAGCTTCCGCGAAGACGTCGGGCAGGGCCATGCGCGCGCTCATCGGAATGGAGTTGCCTTCTCCGGTCGTACCTGTCGGCGCAACCCCGTCGCAGCCTCCGTCCGTCACGAGATAGCGGCAGTAGGCGGCAAGTTTTTCCGCATCCAGCGTCCCGTCGGGGCCGAAGGGCGAAATCGCCGCTGCATAGATCCCGCGCCGGGCTTTGGCCATGCTGCCTCCCTGTTGTTAAAACCGCGGTCGCGCCCACAATGGTTGACCATCAAGCCCGCACGGTCTAGTTTTCTTTCAATGTATACAAAACACACCATATTTTTTGCCATCTGACAAAGGAAAATTCCAAGCTATATTTTATCTAGCCATTTTGCGGCTCCAATGCCGGACCGTACCGGGAAAGGCAAACCATTTTGGTCAACCAATACCCCGAACATGAAACGCCGACGCTGAACCGGCTGCGTGACTGGCTCGGCTCCGGCGCGTTCGCGCCCGGCGACCGTCTGCCCCCGGAGCGAGAACTCAGCAGCACGCTCGGCGTCAGCCGCGCCGAGCTTCGCAAGGCTCTTGCGATACTGGAAGCCGGCGGAATTCTGCGGCGGCAGATCGGGCGCGGGACTTATCTCATGCATGGACGCCGAACCCCTGAGGGCGGCAGGGATTTTGCCGAACGCATCGCGGCCAGGACGAGTCCGCATGAAGCGATGATCGCGCGCCTTGCGCTCGAACCGGAGCTTGCCGGCCTCGCCGCGATCCACGCCACGCAGCAACAATTGTCAGAACTGCGCGTACTGGCCGCGGCGGTCCGCGCTTCGCAAAGCTGGGAAGACTATGAAAGGCTCGATGCCGAGCTTCATCAGGCGATCGCAGACGCGGCGGGGAATTCGCTTCTTTCGGAGTTGCACCGCATCGTCAACGCCGTGCGCATTTCCGTCGTCTGGCCGCGCCTCGACCTGCCTCCGGACCGGCCCACGCGGGACTATCATTCCTTCCGCGAGCATGACGCCATTCTCGACGCTCTCGCCGCGCGCAGCCGCGCCGGCGCGCAGGAGGCCATGCGCGCCCATCTGAAATCCATCCTCGCGACTCTGCTTGCCGAAAGCTGATTCCCGCTCGATAAGCAGGCGGAAATCCCACAACGGACAAAGGACACCTGTATGATCGACTTCTATACATGGACAACGCCGAACGGCCGCAAGGTCGCCATCATGCTCGAAGAGCTGGGCGTTCCCTACACCGCTCATCCGATCGACATTTCGAAGGGCGATCAGTTCGATCCGGCCTTCCTGAAAATCGCGCCGAACAACCGCATCCCCGCCATCGTCGACAACGAGACCGGAATGCAACTCATGGAGAGCGGCGCGATCATGCTGTATCTCGCCGACAAATACGGAAAGTTCATGCCGTCCGGCAAGGAATACTGGCGCGCGATGGAGTGGCTGATGTGGCAGATGGGCGGGCTGGGCCCGATGCTCGGCCAGGTCCATCATTTCGTCAAGTACAACAAGGGCAAGTCCGAATACGCCGAAGAGCGTTATTCCAGCGAGGCGCAGCGGCTCTACAAGGTTCTGAATGCGCGTCTGGAAGGCCGCGACTACATTGCAGGCGAAGGACGCGGCGAATATTCGATTGCCGACATGGCGAGTTGGCCGTGGATCTCGCGCTTCGAATGGCAGGAGATCGACCTCGCGGATTATCCGAATGTCCGCGACTGGTATCTGCGCATCGCCGCGCGGCCAGCCGTGCAGAAGGGCTATCATGTGCCGAAATTCACCCAGGACATGCCGATGCCGTGAAGCCGGAAGGCTGCGTCCGCAAGGTGAACACGGGTTCGCTGCCGGCGAGCTAACCGCTGCTTGTGCGCCGGAGCTTCACAAGATCTGATATTTGCTCATAATATGCTTCAGGAAAGCTGATTGCCTGGCCGGCACCGGACGCATGAAACTGCAGCAGCTCAGATATTTCGTCGCCGTCTGCGATGAAGGCTCGTTTTCGGCGGGCGCTCAGCGCATGAACGCGACGCAGTCCGGTCTGTCGATGCAGGTGCGCGATCTCGAAAAGCGCTATGGCGTTACACTGCTCCACCGGAACGCCTCGGGCGCCACGCCGACCGATGCGGGACGGCGCGTCTACAAGCACGCCGTCAGGGTGCTGCGCGCCGTGTCCGACGCCGAAGATGAATTGCGACGCCTGCAGGGGCAGGTCACGGGCCATGTCCACGCCGGACTGATGCCGACCTTTACCGGCTCCGTGCTTCCTGCGGCGCTCCAGCGCTTCACCGGGCAGTATCCGCTCGTGACCGCCTCGATCCATGAAGCCTATTCGGCCAATCTCTCGGAGATGACCGCCAAGGGGCAACTCGATTTCGCCGTCGTGCCTGCTTTCGAGGACACACCGTCGCTGCGCGCCTCCACGGTCGGCGTGGACCGGGAATATTTCGTCTGCGCCGCACAGTCCGGCGGCGTCAATCGCGCGCCTGTGCGCCTCGCCGATCTCGGTCCGCTCAGGCTGGTCCTGCCCAGCCGGGCCAATGCGCGGCGGCGGCGGATCGACGCCTATATCGCGGAAAACGGGCTTGAAGTGTCGGAAATTCTCGAACTGGACGCCATGCTCGGAACGCTGGAGCTTGTCGCCCGCTCGGACTGGGTGACGATCCTGCCAGGAATCCTTTGCTCGGCTGACAGAGCCGGCCTGGTGCGCCATGTCCGGCCGATCGTCGATCCGCCGCTGACCGTCACCTATATCCGTATCGAGCCGGTCGCGCGCAGCCTTTCGGACGCCGCCCGCGCCTTCGACGCCCTGCTCTGCGCCGAACTGGAGAAGACGCTGCGCTGGGACGAAAACGTCAGCATCAGCTAATCTGATATTCGGCATCAGAAACTATCACTTTTTCCCCCGAGTGCTTCGGCCGATACTTCCGTAAAACACCCGGAGACGCGCATGAAGCTGTCCTTCTTTACCATGCCGATCCATCCGCTGGGCAAACCCGTGGCGCAATGCCTGGCCGAAGACCGGGAGGCGTTTCTTCTTGCGGACGAACTCGGCTACGCCGAAGGTTATTGCGGCGAGCATTCCACCGACATGGCCGAGAACATCACCTCGACCGTGGCGTTCCTCGCCAGCCTTGCCTACGAAACGAAGCGCATCCGGCTCGGCACAGGCACGGTCAACCTGCCGAACTCCCATCCGGTGCGCGTCGCGGCCGAAGTCGCGATGCTGGACCACATGCTCGAAGGGCGGTTCAATTTCGGCATATCACCAGGCGGCCTGATGTCCGACGCCGAAGCCTTCGGCAATCTGGGCAAGGACCGGAACGCCATGTTCGTCGAATGCATCGACATGGTGCTCGGCATCTGGGCCGGCGCGCCGCCCTATGACCTCAAGGGGCGGTTCTTCGAAGTCTCCACGGCCAGGACGATGATCCCGGAAATCGGACAGGGCGAGATCATGCGCCCCTACCAGAAGCCGCATCCGCCGATCATCGGCACGGTCGTTGCGCCCTTCTCGAAAGGGGTGACGGCGATGGCCGCGCGCGGCTGGCAGCCGATCTCGGCGAATTTCCTGCTGCCGGAATGGGTCGCGACCCACTGGCCTAACTATGCCGAGGGCTGCAGGCAGGCCGGGCGCGAAGCGAGCTACGATGACTGGCGCGTGGCCAAGAACATCTGCGTGGCGGACGACATGGAAACCGCGCGCGCCTATGCCAGGGATCCGGGCAGCCCTTACGTCCTCTATTTCTCGCAGCTCCTGGCCAAGATGCGCGCGGGCGGGCGGCTGAACCTGTTCAAGCCGGATCCGGAAACGCCCGACGAGGCGGTGACGCTGGACGGCGTTCTCGACCGGCTCGTCATTTACGGAGATCCGCAATCCGTCGCGGATCAGATCCTGGCGCTGCGCGAGACCACCGGCCCGTTCCGCCATCTCGTCTATGCCGGACATGACTGGACCGACCGCGAACTCGGCCGCCGCTCCATGATCCTGATGGCGGAGAAAGTGATGCCGCTGCTGGCGGACGCGACGAGTGGGGAGGCCGCGTGAGGCGCGCGCATTCCGATTCTGCTTCAGCGGCGGCATCTGAATTTTGGGATGTTTGAGTGCAATTTAAAGTTGCATTACTATTGTCTTCTTACCCAAACCTGCAATCTATAGTGGTAATTGCTTTAATATCGTCGCTTTTCTGTCGCATTGCATAAGAATTCAGCAGAACAACCCCACCTTCTATTTCCATAAATATTGAAATGTGTCCTGAGCGTGGCGCAGACTGCAGCCGAAGCCGGCTCAGGCTTTTTCTGCTCTTTCGTATTTCGTTGGCGGCGCCGTGAGCGAGGCGCGTTGATGACGGACCCAGGCTGACCGCGGGCGGGCACTTCCGCGGGCAGCGCGTAGCCGGTTCGCCAAGGCACATTTTGGAGAGGGTGGGGACCCGATGATTTATTCGCTTTTTGGGCGTGGGCGTGCGTCTTTCGCTTCTAAACACACAACTGCACTGTTTTTCAGTTTTTGTATTTTCTTTATGAGCGGCTTTGCTGCGTCGGCACTTGCGCAATGCGACGCTGGCTCTGGTGGAAGTACAGGCGACTTAATCGCGACAAATCCCCCTCCGCCTAATGAAATTGCCAATGGCACGAGTCCGCAGAATATTTCGGACAACGAGGATGCGCTTGAAGCGCTCAGCGGCAGATCACCGGGTAGTGTTCATTTCGTTGAACGGATTAATGTCGGGGGCGGCCAACAGATCTGTGTCGAAGGCGTAAGCGTCGATATTTCCGTCAATCAAGGCGGGTCGAGTGGAAACTGGAAGAGCGACCAGCCGATTTGTTTTGTTATCGTTAAAGCAGGCAACGACAATGCAAATAGCGGCGGCGGGGTATCTATCTATGAATATGGCGCTCCTGATGGCGTTGGAGTAACCGAAGGCAGTTGGTCAACAAGCACTTTGGGAAGCAAGGACCTATCGCACATCGACTTTTACCGTTGCGACGGCGTGCCTATGCAGAATGAGGGTTCGATACAGTTCAAAAAGAAAACGGTGGCCAGTGATGGAACAACACTTCAGTCGACCGATGATGGTTTTCAATTCAAAATTGAAAGTGATATTGTAACGTCACTGAATACTGACTTGGCAAACCCTGCAATGTCTTCTGTATTTACAAGGGAAGCTGGTGAGGATTATGATGTTACAGAGGTAATTAATAATAGCGATGACTGGGAATTTGTCAGCGCCACCTGTAACCGATCTGCCGGTGATGACATTATCGACGAAGAGAATCTTCCTATCAGCATACCGGACCTTGCCGCAGGTGAAACAGTCGTCTGCACGTTTACAAACAAGGCAAAAGAAGGTGTTGAGCCTGATAAAGGTTCAATCCTGATCGAGAAAATCGCAGAATTCGGCGATGGTGAGTTTCATTTCTCGGTCACTGGGCCAGGGCTAACGAACGAAAACCCAGTCATACAAACAACGGACGGCGTCGGTTTTTCTAGTGTAATTGGTGATCTCGAAGCTGGTAATTATTCTGTGACTGAGACCAGCCTTCCTGACGACTGGGAACTTGTTAGCTCGATTTGCCGTGGTTTGAATAATGAAACATATCCTGCTGACGACATTGATCTAAGTCCTGGCGAAAATGTCACCTGCACATTTGTAAACAGGAAGAAGACCGACGACCCCGGCGAAGACATCACCAAGCTGTTCATCCACCGCCGCGTCGACAATCTGCTGACCTACGGCCCCGACCGCGCCCGCATCCTGCGCCGTCTCGACCAGCAGCCGGGCGAGAGCCTGAAGGACGGCGGAAGCTACGAGCCGCTAAAAATGGCGGGCAGCGTCAAGGACGGCCAGACCGACGTGACCTTCTCCACGAGCCTCAGCCAGATCCGCTCCGCGGCAGCCTCTGCGGCTTCGAAGAAGATCGCCGACGCCGGCTTCTCCTTCGGCGACAGCTATTCCGGCCATACGCCCTACGCCCTGTCGCAGCGGTTCGACCTCTGGGTCGAGGGCCAGATCGCCAGCTATGACGATCTGACCGGGGGCTACGACCGCGACGGCGATTTCCGCATCCTCTATGTGGGCATGGATTACGCCATCGCGCCGGGCGTGCTGCTGGGCGGCCTCGTGCAGGTCGATCACACGGACGAGGATGTGAGCGGCCCTGACAATCTGACCGGCTCGGTTTCGGGCACGGGCTGGATGGCCGGTCCCTATCTCGGCGTGAAGCTGCGCGACGACCTGTTCTTCGACGCCCGCGCGGCCTGGGGACGGTCGAGCAACAAGATCGACCTTGATGACGACGTGATCGGCCCACGCACCGGCAAGTTCGACACCGACCGCTGGCTCGCCACGGCAACGCTGACCGGCAACTACTATTACGGCAGCTGGCGCGTCTCCCCGCATGTCGGCGTGGCCTACGGCAACGAGGTGTCGGACAGCTATCTGACCAGCCTCGGACAGACGGTCGGAAGCGTCGACGCCACGATCGGCCGGCTGACCTTCGGCCCGGAATTCGGCTACAAGGTCATGTACGAGAACGGCTCCACCTTCGAACCTCACGTCGCGCTCAAGGGGATCTGGACCTTTGACGGCGACGAGATCGAGCTGAGCACCGGCACTGTCGACATCGACCAGTTCCGCGCGCAGGTCGAGGGCGGCTTCATCATGCGCTCGGCGGACGGCTACGCGATCCGCGCCGCCGGCTCCTATGACGGCATCGGCTCCGACGACCTGGAAGCGTGGAGCGGCAAGGTTTGGCTGAACGTCCCGCTGAATTGACCTGAGCGGATCGAATGGGTAAGGAAAGGCGGTGTCGAGCCGCCTTTTCTTTTTGCCGGAGGGGCGGCCGGAAACGGGGGAGGGCGCGACAATGGGCATTTTCAGATCTTTTCTTGCGATGGTCCTGATCGCGGCGGGCCTCGCCGGATGCTCCGAAGAGCCTGAAGGCCCCGCGCTCCCGCATCCCGATCCAGCCACCTTCGAGAGCGGCGATCTCCTGTGGCCCGCCCTGCCCGGCGCGCCGATCCCCTATTTCACGCGCGAAGCGAACGGCGCCGATGCCGAGTCCGAACGCGCGGCCTGGGAGGCGGAAAAGCGGCGATTCATCGAAAGCGCGCGCGCATCCGGCGATCCCGAACAGCAGGCGCTTGCGGACGAGTTGGAGCCGCTGACCTTCGAGGAGTTCCGCGCCCGCTATTTTCAGGCCGAAGATCCGCAGAGCCGCGAACTCGCGCCGCGCGCCGTGGGGCTGCCGCAGGTCGGCCATGTCGCCATCGTCGAGGTGGATGCCAGCGGCAATCGCTGGGTCGTCGAAGCGATCCCGAAGGGCGAGACGCGCTATGACGCGCTCTACAGCCGCTTTCCCGACGGCGTGGTGCGGATGACCTATGCGGACTGGGCCGAGATCCATAAGGACTACAATGTCTCGCACGGGCGCGTGAAGGACCGGCCAGCCGCAGAACGCGCCGCAATCGTTACCGAGGCGAAACAGTTCCTCGGGCGTGACTACTGGTTCTGGAGCTTCGACCTATCAGACGAAGAGGCGTTCTACTGCTCCAAGCTCGTCTGGCTGAGCGCGTGGAAGGCAATGGGCCTGGCGCTCGACGGCAATCCCGATTTCAAGCGCCGCTTCTGGGTTTCGCCGAAGCAGCTCATCAACGCGCCGACGATCGATGTGCTGTATCGGGCCGGCGACGAGTATGGTGATGGGAGCTAACCGCGTGACGCCCTGCAGGAAAACGGCGTCTTGAACTAGCCAGCCGGGCAGACCGCCTCACGCATCAGTTCCTCGGTTTGTGCAACTTGCGCGGGGATACCGACGTCGCGGAACAGATCGCGCGCCTTGCGCCAATAGGCGCAGGCCTTGTCCGGCTCACCGCGCGTTTTGTAGATCATCCCCAGATTGCCGTAATCGGAGGCCAAGCCTTCCTTGCGGCCCAGATCCTCGTTGAGCTTCAGACTTCTGAGATACAATTCCTCGGCCCTGCCGAGATTGCCGCGTGTTTGATGGATCACGCCCAGATTGCCGTAATCGGAGGCCATGCCTTCCTTGTGGCCCAATTCCTCGTCGATCTTCAGGCTCTTGAGAAACATCGCCTCGGCCTTGTCGTGCTGGTCTCGCTCGCTGTAGATCAGTCCCAGATTGCTGATGGCGCGCGCCTGCCCCTCCCTGGAGCCAAGTTCTTCGGAGATGGCGAGATCGCGCTGGAACATGTCCTCAGCCCTTTCGAGCTCGCCGCGCGTTTTGTAGATCACTCCCAGATTGCCGGTGACGATGGCCTGCATCTCCCTGTAGCCGAGCTCTTCCGAGAGTGCGAGCGCGCGCTGGAACATTTCCTCGGCGCTTTCGAGGTCGCCGCGCGTCTGGTAGATCACCCCCAGATTGCCGGTGGTGATGGCGACACCTTCCTTGCGGCCCAACTCCTCCTCGATTTTCAGGCTCTTGAGATGCATTTCCTCGGCCCTGTCGAGATCCCCGCGCGTCAGGAAGACCAGCCCAAGATTGCCGGTAGCGCGGGCCTGCCAGTGCTTGTCATTGAGGCTGTCGCCGAGGCTCAGGACCTTGGCGAAGCTGGTTTGCGCTGCGTCCAGATCGCCTATGCGGTACTGCAACTGTCCGAGCTGGTTCCAGCCGACAGGGTTTTCCGGATCAAGCTCCGCCGCCTTGGCGTAAGCCCGCAAGGCCTCGTGGGTATCGCTCAGAAAGGCAATGGCTCCGAGCTCCCGGTAGCGTTCAGCGGCCGAAGCGTTCGCCGCCATGCCCTTGGCCTCCTCCTCTTCGGCAAGGCGTTGCAGCACGCTCTTGACGGCAGTCAGATCGCCTCTGGCCCTGGCTTCCTCCAGAGCTTTCGCGCCAGCCGCGCCGCCTTCTTCAGCCACGGTGGCGACGCCGTCCCTCGCGTCTTCGACATAGCCCGTTGCTTCCCCCGGACGCGCCGCTGCGCCGTTGCGGGCCAGGGCCTTGGCGACAGCCGTCTCGATGAGGGATTCAAGTTCGGGAGGAATAGCGGCTGGCGCGGTCTGCGGCGCTTTCGGGAACTGCCAGGCCAGAATGCCGATCACCAGTCCCACAACGCCGATCGTCAAGCCGGCAAGCGTCAAGAGGTCGCCCGTTTTGAGGCGTGTCCAGAATCTGAAAAGAAAATCGACCATCGCAGCGCCATTCATCCTGGAACGCCGGACCTTGAACCGGAATTCGTCAGTGGCGCTCAGTAAGTGTGTTCCAATATTGGATTAACCGGAAAAAAGCTGCTCAGCCTCACTTTCGCGTGACCATGCCGTATCAGACATTGGCCTAGCCATCATGGTAGCTATCAACATTCTCATTTATAACTGAAATCATGAATACAGCGAGGGATGTTTTAAGTTTTGTCACACGCTTCGGCGCAGGCTCCGGTCCCCTGCTTCCCATCGCCAGCTTTGCGGCGTATGACGCATGCAGTCGATCCGGCCTTGCGAAATCGTCTGGCAAATTAAAAAACTCCCGCTCGCCAATGGAGCGGGAGTTTGCGCAGGAGCGGTACTGTTTAGGGACGTCCGCTTATTTTAATATCTCGTATGAGGGCGATGAAAACAGATAATTCACGCCGATCTTGACGGTGTGAAGGTCGTTTTCATGTGTGAAAGTCTCGTCTTGGAGATTGGTCGAAGACTCCTCGTCGAAGTCGAAATACAGATACTCCGCCTTCACCGTCCAGTTCGAGCCGAGCGCATATTCCACGCCGGCGCCGATCGCATAGCCGTGGAGCGGTTCGTCAAGGAACGTTGCGTCATCTTCATCAAGCTTGCGGTCATCGTCCGGGCCGGAAATATCGCCCGCGATCGTCTCCAGCCTTGCCAACGCGTAGCCGCCCTTGACGTAGAAGAGCGAACGATCATTCACAAGGCCTATGCGCGCGCCGATCAGGCCATAGGCGCCGAATTCGGACTCGGCGACATCGCTGACTTCACCACCCTCGGTCAGATTCTTGCCGTCGCCCTTGACGCCGAGATAGCCCAGATCACCTTCAAGGCCGAGAAGAAGCTGGTCTTTCTGCCAGTTGTAGCCTACCTGCCCGCCGGCAAGGAAGCCGTCGCTTTCATAGCTAACTTCGCGGTCAGCATCGCCAGTTCCGCTCGAAAATCCGCCGTCGCCGGAGAAGACGGTATGATCGCCCCAGCCATAACCGGCGTGAGCGCCAATATAGAAGCCGGTCCAGACGATCGGCGGCACATATTCCACCTGAGCGTCTTTTAGGCTTGGCCCGACACGGTCACGGTACAAATCGGCGGCTGACGCAGCCGAAGAAAGTAATACTGCGGCTGAAAGACCGCCTATAACGCGTAGCAACATAATGTCCCCATCTGATATCTTGACGCGAAGAAAGCCGAAACTTTCATGCGCGCAGATATTTAAGATGTCAGACGGAAACCGGACTACAAATCATGGGTTGCGCTTCAGAGGAAACGCAACCCATGCTTTTCCAGCGATCATAAAAAGGCTTAAAAAAAACAAAAGAATTACAATCAGTTGTGTTATCTTGTGACTTAAATACGACAAGTGCTGAACAGCAACACTTACATCACCTTCCGGGCAATTGCGGATATCACCTATCTACAGCCGCTATGGTCGATGACTGCGAGCCTGTCCGGAAACATGGGGCGTCATGCACCCCGTCCGTTCGGCCGCGACAGCGTGCGCGCCTTTGCGTCCCAGCGCCAGCAGCTCGCCGCCGTCAGATGCGTGCCACCCATCCAGCGGTCGAGACGGCGGAACTCGACGGCGTCGCGCTTGCCGAGCAGCGCCGTCGTCCCCAGCCCAGTGAGCCTCAGTTCGCTGCCCAGATAGGCCTCGCGCTGCGCCTCGTCGAAAAAGGGCGAGAACGGCGCGTTCCGCAGCCCCGTAATCAGCGGAGCCGCGCCATAGGCGAGATCGTCAAGGATACGCCAGAAACTCCAGTCGCCCATGAAGGCGGCTTCTTCCTCCTCCTGGAAAAGCTGGAAGATGCGCATGGGCGCGACATGGCCGGTATAGACCATTTCGAGAATGAATGCCTCGGTGCGCGTGAGGCCGGAGGCGGGCGCGGGGAATTCCTCCATATGCCTCAGAATCGCCGGGCGCAGGAATGGCAGGGCGGCGGTGTCGTAATGCAGTAGCGCCGACCATGCCTCCGGCGTGGAGGAGCGGAAGGCGGACCAGGCCGATTGCGCGAGAGCGAACTGCAGCGGGCTGACCGGCCTTTTCAGCTTCAGGTGCGACTTGAGCCGCGAAGGCGTCTCCCGCCCGATGAAACTGCCTGCCTGGATCAGCGAGATCCTGCTGTGCAGCGCCTTTTCGCGGCTGAGGAAATCGAGAATCTGCAGAAGTTGAAGCTGGTCGTAGAGATCGTGCTCGAACCAGAGCGTTATCTCGGCATAGCCATCGAGTGAGTGCATGACCGCGTCGCGCTGGGCGAAGGCGCGCCGTATCTCATCGGGATCGCCCCAGCCGCCGCCGGCGAGGTAATCCACCCGGATCGCCGAAAGCTCCTCCAGCGTGTCGGTTTTCGGCACCGGGCCTTCGTGCAGGATATCCTGCCAACACAGGATCTCGTCGTTGATCCGCGCCTCGCGCATCCGCTCGGCGGCGGTGTCGCCATTGGTGATGATGAGGCTTTTCGCGTGGCCGTTTATCATCCGCGCCCCCGGTAGGGCGGCACGCCCTGATCCGGCAGCCAGAGGCCGTCGGGCGGTTTCCCGGTCTGCCAGAAGATGTCGATCGGAATGCCTCCGCGCGGATACCAATAGCCGCCGATCCGGAGCCATTTCGGCGCAAGCGTCTCCGTCAGCCGTTTGGCGATGTCCAGCGTGCAGGCTTCGTGGAACGCGCCGTGGCTGCGGAAGGAGGCGAGATAGAGCTTGAGCGACTTCGACTCCACGATATGCGCGCCGGGAACGTAGTCGATCACGATATGCGCGAAATCGGGCTGGCCGGTGATCGGGCAGAGCGAGGTGAATTCCGGGCAGGTGAAGCGGATGAGATAGTCC